>JBEKLE010000029.1:0-29728 GCA_050010355.1 Rhodopila sp.
AAATCCAACCGTCCCGCAGCCCCGCCGGCTATTTGCTCTGGCCGGAAGCGGCCGTTCTGGCGGTGCTCCCGGAGCTGGCCCGCTTCCGGCTCGATCTGCCGAACGAGTCGCAGGCGAGCGCGCTGCGGCAAGCTTTGGCCGTGGATAGGGGGACCGGGCGGCGCCTCGGCTTCACGGCGCGGCCCGGCAGCTTTTGGTTACGCGAGGGCGGCGGTGCAATGCGGGCTACATCGGTCGCGGCGACGGTTGTTGGGGCCGATCGCCATCCGCTCTTCCTCGTCTCGCGCGCGTCATGAGCGAGAACCGGCCCCCCGCCAGCAAGGGCCCGCAGCTCAAGCTCGGGGGCAAGCAGCTCGGAATGGGTGCGCCTAAGGCCATGCCGGCACGGGTAATGCAATTGGAAGACTATGCCCGGCAGGTGATCGGATCCGACGCGCTGTGGCAAAAACTCATCGATGCCCTTTGCGAGGAACTTCCCGCCAAACACGGCGCCTATTGGGTGGTGCTGGTCGACAATCCGGTAATGGCGTTAGCCGGCGCAGCGGCGATCGGCCGCTCTCTGGGCCGCCCTGTCCTGGTGCCAATGCGGTCCTCGGAACTGGAGCCAACCCCGGAAACCTTAACAATGCAGCTGCGGCACCTGGATCAGAATGATCGACTGGAGGGGTGGGTCACGGCCGCCTATGCGCTGCCCGAGGTCGCCGCGAAGGCGAGCTGCCTGCTCGTGCGCGCCTGGGGCGTGGTGCCTTCTTTGTTTGCGGGCGATCTGGATGACACCTTCGGAGCCGACCTTCCGGCGACCGAGGCGATTACCTTGGTGGATGGCGCCGATCCGGAACAGGCCGCTCTGTTCGAGCGCGGCGCAGTTCTGAACCTCACGATACGGCAGGACCTCGTGGTGGCACGGACCGTCCTCCACCTGGGCCTGCCGAGCCACCAGCCGGCGGCGTCGGTCGAGGACGCCACCGACCTGTTGCGCCGCCTGCTGACGGCCAACGACCTTCGCGAGGACGCCATCCTCCAGGCGCTTAACACCCCTGAACATCATCGTTTCGAACGGCTCGCTTGGGGGCTCAATAAGGAGCAGCACCCCGAAACGAACGACCTGTTCAAACGTACTGTCTTAGCGCGCGGCGAGGACAAGCCACGGCAGGCGGCGGCGCTGTTTCTGGTCTCCCACTTTGATCGCATCTCGGCCGACCAGCTGATTGTCATAGGCGATATGCTGGCGCGGCACACGCCCGCCGCGCAGCCTCCGGCCGAGGATGGGCGGTTACCGGGCGAGATCACCGATCGGGTACTCGAAGACTGCGGGATCAAGATTTCCGTCACGCGCCAGAACGGTGCCTACGCCTTCTTCGGCGCATCTCAGGAGGGGAGCGCCCGGGATGAGCCGCTGCGGTTAGGGAAAACGATCCGCGACCTCTTCGAGCACGAAGCGGCCCTCCTGAAGGAACGCTACCTCGGAAGCCTTGCCCGGGCGATTACGATCGGCCACCCGTCAAACGAAATCGCGCGCGCTTATCAGGAGCTGGAACTCTTTGAGATCCGCCATGCGGCGGCCCTGGACATAGCGATGGCCCGTGAAAGGCTCGTCCGCGTCGCATTTGGTCATCCCGCCCTGACAGGCGAGCGTGCGCCGGACGAGCACGAGAACAACAGCATCATCAGGAGCATGGAGCGCCTGATCCTTCGGATGCCTGCCTTCATCGAACGCGTGGCGACGACGATCCCGGCCTTTCGGGCCGATGATGCGCTCGGCGCCCTGTGCATGGCCGTCCCTGCGAGTTTGGACGATCAGCGGCGGACGTTGTTCCGTCGCTGGGCCGCCGCGATTTTCTGGGGAAGCTATGCAAACGGCATCTCCGGGCTCACCCTGCAAGGCTATCCCGGGTTGTTTGACCGTTCGCCCGAAGGGATTCTCCGGCGCTATACGCTGGTCCATGTGCTGCGGGGCGCGCTGGACCATACGGCGACGGAGGCGGTGTCCCAATCCCTACAAACACAGATCGGCGGCCCGTTCCTGGGACGGCTGCTGACGGATATAAGCGACCAGTTTCGTCGCATCGAGCCTACCGACGGGCTAGAATTCGCTTTCCTCACCGATGCTGCGTCCAACTTCCTCCTCTATGTGCTTCCGCGCCGCCCGTGGGTGGGGGTGTCCATGGGGTCCGCCGCGGCCGACCTGCCCCTGGCCGACATATTCCTTTCACAGGATACGCAGACTTGGACCCGGGAGCCGCGTCACCGCCTCGCCGGCCTTGAGACGGACCCCATGGCCCACGAGACCCTGCGTCTCTACCGGATCTGCAGCGCGGTCATCGAGGCTCTAGTCGGCAGCGCCAGCTTCGACGACTTGGAAGAGCTCGCCGTCAATGTCTGGCTGATGGACGCGATGAAGCTCGGACAGACGATCGAAAACATCAGATCGCGCTACTTCAGCGCCCGCCTGGCCTGGGAGGAGGCGATGCGGGATCCGGCGGATGAGCTAAGTGAGAGTTTCTACCAGGCCATTCAGCCGCTGCTCGCCCTGTTGCCGCTGATCGTGCTGATGGCTGCGACGCGCACGGGCCAGACCGCCGACGGCGCGCCGGTCTTCACCTTCAGCGAGCCGCTCCGACAATGGTTCATCGAGCCGGGCCCGCTGCCGGGCGAGCCGCCGTTGAAGCAGCTCATGGCGATGTTGGAGAGGGCGCGCCGATTCCAGACCTCCTGGCGCAACGCGCATGACAACTGGCACATCTCTGTCGGCGCCCCCGGCCGGATTGCCAAGGCCTTCAAGGAGCGGGTGGAGGCGCTGCGCGCCTTTGATCGGGCGCTTAAGCCCTGCCTAGAGGCGAGCCGACGGCGAGCGCCCTCGATACGCGTCCAAGGTGGCGGCGCGGCCTCCTCCCCCGACACATCACAAGGACCCACCGGATCGGAGACGAGTGCATGAGAGCGTCCGAGCTGTTCATTCCCGTGCCAGCCGCCGGCAAAGCGCCCAGGCTACCCGCCGGCCAGTTCGAATTCGCGATCGACCGGAAAGGCCGCAAGATCCTCGGCCTGCTGGACGTCTTCGCCAGGCGCGAGTTGATCCGGGTGCAGACGAACCGTCTGTTCAGCTGGACCGGCAATTTGTCGCTTCCCGATAACACGACCGGCATGACCCGTGAAGTCGACTGCGTCCTTGAATTCGAGGGTTTCGTGGAACCGAGTGAGGCGGCGGCTCGGTCGATCCTGAAGGCCGCGTTGGATGCGGAGTTCAATCTCGACGGCCTCATCCGCCGCCTAGTGGCCGAGGCGGTAGATGCGCAGCGCGTCGTGCTGAGCGGCAGCTTCCTTCAGGTTATGCGGGATTCCGGTCGACGCAAGGCGCTGCTGGAGGGGGTCAGTCGCGGGCTGCGGCAGGGCGGGGTGCCGGTCACGGAACTCTCCCTGCTGCCGATTCAGCGCGACGAGCGCGATTTTCTGGATTTCGAGGACATCCCGGGCACGCTCGCGATCCGGTCGAGCCGAACGCTCGAGGCAAATACGGTGGGCTTCAAGGCCCGGCTGCGCTGGGGCAGCACGGAGGAGCACCGCAACGCACGCCTAATCTACCGCGGCACGATCGACGGCTCGACGGCGGGTCCGGCGCTCGCCACACCGCTTGTAGCGGGCCAGATACAGCCACTCGAAGCGTGGTTCAGACTGCTGCTGACTGATGCCCTGGCGCGGCATTCTTGGGCCTCCGTGCTCGCGAATGAGCCCGGGCTGCTCGATGCCGTCAGGGCAGAGGTCTCCACCTCGCTGGGCCGGGGCACGGGCCGGGTCGTCGAGGCGCTCGATATCTTGGCGTCGGCACGCGGCCAAGCGCGCCTGCGCGAGCGGACCCTTTCCTTCGCGCAGCCGTATCCGATCACTGGTGTGCAAGGCGGCTCGCTGACGATCGAGCATACGCTAGGCTATGCATTGCGGGACCGAGACCGTTGGGTGGCGCAAGGTTCGCCACATCCCGAGGAGGTTATCAAGCCGCAGGTGGTCGAGGCGACGCGGACCTTCCTCGCCGGCAAGCGCTTCAAGGATGTGGTCGCCCTCTATCTGGCCGGCGCCCAGGGGGAGGCACAGCTGCGGGATACAATCACTTCGCGCGTTGCGCCCTATGTTAGTGCTATTGGTGTGCGTCTCGTTTCGACCGCCGTCATACTGTCGATCCCTGAGAAGGACTTCATCGAGGGACGCCGCCTGACCTTCCCGACCGCGGCCTATAGCCTAGCCGATCCCAACCTAGCACCGCCGATGAAGCTGTCGCTTCTCGTCCGCGTGGCATCAACGACGGAAGCACGGGAGGCTTTCGCCCGAGCTCTTACGGAGCATGACGCCTTTAAGGACAAGGTCAATACCGCGGTGCTGGACGCGGTCCGCGCCAGCCTCCGCCGCGTCGGCGCCCTGCAATACTATGCCTCACACTACGTCAACGGTGCCCCGGATCCCTATCCTGGCGCGGCGCCGATGGAGATGACGACGGACGACCCGGTCACCCTTCGGCTGCGGGGCGATGTAGACGCCGAATTGCGGGCTAAGTTCGGGCTGGAGGTGGTGCGTATCGATCTCGAACCCGGCGACGCGGATCCACTGATCGAGCGGATGAAGGCCCTGACCCGGCTTCCAGTCCCACTCCCGGAGGAGATGAAGGTCACCTTCGAGCGGGGTGACGAGGCAACCCGGGTATGGCTTGAGGCCGACGGCACGATCTTCATCGTCTCGATCGACCCGGAGAACTGGAGCAGCTTCTACAACAACGCGGCGCGCATCGGCAGCGCGGAGGCGCATGTCGCCAAGATCGTCGAAACCCTGACCCAGACCCTGCGAATGACCCAGGCGGCCATCGTGCAGCCCGGGTTGACAGGTGTCCGCGCCGCCGATTTCCGCCAGCTGGTGGTGGATCATTTCACCACCCGCGTTCGCAAAGAGTTCGGGCTTCTGGTCCAGCTCAGCCCCTTGATGCTGCGGATCAAGCGGCCGGGGGCGGGCGACAGCGCGGGATATATTCTCCGCGACCTGCACGACGAACTCCGGCAGCTCTCGCGGCAGCGGGCCGAGCTGCGGTCCGGCTCTACCTATGAGGATGGCGACCGCCGGGACGCGATCACCGACCGGATGCGAGCCGTGCGGGAAGAGATGGCCGAGGAGGAGCAGAAACAGGAAGAGACCATCCAGAGGACCGAAATGATCCGTATCGAGCAGGACCTCGACACCGGGCGGCTGATCACTGATGGCGGGCGGGGCTAGCCGCCGAAACCGTCGCGCAGGAGGCGACGCAAAAAGAGCCGATGTCAGGCCGTCGCGACTCTTATCGCGCGCCTCAAGGAAGCGGGCCGCCTCAAGCCCAAACAGATCGTTGTAGCGGCAATGCGCAAGCTCCTGGTGATCTGTTTCGGTGTGCTGAAGACGGGCAAGCCGTTCGATCCGGCCATCGCCATGCCAGCCTGAGCCGCGGTGACTTCCCCTATTCCGTTGTTCGATTGGAAACCGATCATTCCGCCGTCCCGATCTATTAGCACGCCGACACGCTTAGCCAGATCGAAAGGAAACCAAATGCAGCATTGACAGCCAACACGGTATCTACCGCGACTGGCGGGAACCCTGAACGGTGGGCTCAGGCCGCTCCGTAACGGCTGACGAACCACACCCCTCACACCGCATCCAACCAGCTTCCTCCCCGAGACGACCCTACCGCAGACCAGTCTCAATCGACTAGGCTACCGCGAACCCTGATAGAACCCTCAGCGGCGCTTTCACCGCCAACCTGGCAATGCCGTTCCACCGGCGGAAAGCGCCGACGTTCATGGCAAGCCGGCTGGCTCGGATGTTAACGCTGTAACTGCAGTACCTTCGAGACCACCTGGCCATCCCCGACGTTGACAGTATCGCTCCCTGCCCCATTGCTCCCGGTAGATACCGAGACCTTATACTCACCGCCCGGCACCGTCACGTCCAGAACGGGGCCGCGTTGCGCAGGATCGATCGACGCGCCCCCGGCTCGGACGATGGTCCATCGCACGTCGCTGTCGTCGACCCATGGCATTCTGTCGGCCCGTTCTGCATGCACCAGGATCCGAGATGGCGCCGCCATCATATCGACCAGCGTTTTCTCGCCATCGCGCACCACGACGTCGGTTGCCGCACGTTCACGGGAATCGATCCGCAGCAGCACGCGATAGCTGCCATTTGGCAGGCTTTCGCTGAACGGGCCGGGCCCATTGCCCAGCGTCGTCTCGCGGTTGTTGGCGTCCCGCAGCACGAGCTCGGGCAAAGGCATGCGATGCGGCGCGAAGAGCTTCGAGCCTACCACTAGGCTGCCCGCTGTCAAGATCCCCAATTGAGGCAGCCCTACCCTGACGGTCCGCTCGGCGCCGTCGCCCGGCGCCAGCGTGAGACCTCGCAACGCCATCAACTGATCGCCACCGACGGTCCCGCCCGTCACAGCCAACGACACGTCGTAGGTTCCGGGCGGCACGGTCGCCGTCAGGCGTGCATCATGCGAAGGACAGAGATAGTTGCGGCCATAGCCCGAAATCGTCCAGGTAAAGCTCATCCGGGCCAGCGACTGTCCTGCCACCGCCGGCACGGCATTGACGGTGATAGTCGCCGGTCTCACCTCGATCTCAACCTGATTGGTCTGGCCGGGCAGTATCGTCGCGTCGGAGGCATGACCCCATAACATGCCGTATGCGAATAGGTTGAACGTTCTTTGACCGGGAGGGCTCTCGATCTTTGCCTGGTTGCCCTGCAGCGCCACCTCGCCTTTCTGCTGCAGGCGGTCGATGAACGTCGCCCGGGCTTTGGCCTCGGCGAAGGTCCAGTCAAGCCAGATCGTGGTGTCGCGGAACCGCGCAGAGACCGTAACGTCGGCCTCTGGGGAATTGGCCTGGGTTGGACAATGCCGGCGGCTGAGTGAGCGCATTTCCGCCGGGCCGCCATGCGGCGAGTGACGTGGCGATTTCATCCGCGACCTGCTCGGCCCGCGCCAACGTATCCACAAAGCGGAGGTTGCCCCCAACGCAGTTGGAAAATCGCTGCACCGCCTGGCCGTTTGTTTGTGCCTGCAATCCCGTCGCCACGACGAAGCCCACATTCACCACGCTGCCCAACGGCCGGCCGATTGCCTGCAGCCGCGCAGCGATGTCGCACGGATCACCGCCGCAGGTTTCCTCGTCGAGGTCGGTGATCACGGTCACCATCCCTCCTTGCGGCGGCATTTGCTCCGCAGCCTTGATCATGGCATCGAGCAACGGGGTCTGTCCGTTCGGTTTGGTGCGCTCCGCCTCCGCCACGATCTGCGCCAGCGAATTCGGCGCTCCCGCCGAGGGCACCCGAACCGGGACTTCAATATCCTGGCAGACGTGCAGGCCCTGAAAATACTGACGACCGAACACCACCATGCCGGTAGGCGTGGTGATGTTGTGCTCACGCATTGCCTCGGCTAGTCGGGCGACCACTTTTTGCGCCAGCCGGTAACGATATTCACCCGTATCGGAGCGGTACATGCTGCCGGACGCATCGTAGACCACCACCTGGGACGGCGGCTCCGCCTGCAGGCCGACCAGGGGAAAAACGATGAGGGCGGCTGCCGCCAGCAACATCGCGATTGACCGGAAATACCGCGGCAGAAATCTTCCCATCACCGCACTGCAAAGTCATCTAGGGCGAGCAAGCTGGGCGGATCGCCGGCGCAACCCTGGACGGTGCCCTCGACCCGGACCTCGACGGGAGCGTCCAGCCGAGGCCCAGAGAGCGACAGGGTGATCCGAACCGCGCGGCCGGGGCAGTCGTTTCCGGCCTCGCCGCTCGGCCGCGGCAGAATGGCAAGCACCCGATAGCGGCCGGCGAGAGTGGTGGGCGGAATTCCAAGCTTGGAACCACCGATCGGCTGGGTTGGGATCGTCGGCCCGGCCGTACCATCCGACGCCAATGCCGCGACCTCCAGGCGCACTTCGCCGGCCGACGCGCCGGAAAGCACGGCGTGCCAGCCGATCACCGTCTCACCACCGGTCCCGGGTTGCTCAGCACTGATCACCCGGGCTCCGGTAAACGCGGCAAGCACGGGGAGCGGCACCGTTTGCCACGGCGGCGGCTTGACTATTGGCGGCACAGGCGGTGTCGATTGTGCCTGTCCCGGAGGCAGCGACGTAGATGACGGAGGCAATGGTTGTGGCTGTTGCGCTGTGTCTTCCGCCATTTGGCCATGTGAGGTTGCCGGCCCATCGTTCGGCGCCCGGGGTGGGCTCGTCGGCAGCGGGTTGGTCGACCCCGGGGTTCCAACGCGCGTTGCGCTTTCGGCTCGGTTTGGTTGCGATCCACCCGACGTTGAGCTTCCGCTAACACCGGCTGGGTTAGGCACGTTGGCGACCGAGGTCCCACCCGTCGTCGTACCGCCCGGATTGACGTTGCTTTGCCGTACGGGCGCAGGTGCGGGTTGGATCCCCGGCGGGCTCGCGCCGGCCGGAGGCGGCCCCACCGACGGCGATGGACCTGTGGCCCCGCTGCCCGGCGGCGGCAACGATATCAGGTTCGCTTGCTTACTGCATTCAAGGTGGTCTGGAGGTTTGTCCTCCAACTCCTCTTGGCAGCCTGGCGTCGGCAAGAACGGATTGAGCGCGATCGGTGTATCGTTGCTGACCCGGCAATCGAGACGCGACTGGCCGAAATAGCCGACGACGCCTCCGCCTTCGCGTCCATAACCCGTCAGCAAGGCCAGCACCCTCTGCGCCTGCGGCGGCAACGGTTGAACCTCGGTCGGCAGTTCGACCCTCACCTCTACCCTGGCTTCACGCGGCGCCGGAACGGCCTGTAACATCGTGTCTTGTGCCATGTTCCCAATGCATCCGTCGGTCGGAAAGTAAGCACGCAACCGAACGCCACGAACGTTTACGGCGATGTCGCCGTTGGTCAGGTAAATCACCAGCAACCGCCGATCCTCATCGGCGACCGCCAGATTGCCTCGGGCCTTCCAGTAGTCGTCGAAGGACTGCCGGATCTGCTGAAGTCTTCCCTGGAGCCGGTCGAGCCGGGGTGGCTGTTCGGCGGCGGGCCAGTTTGCCATATCCTGAATGACCTCCTGCATGGTTTCGCCGCGGTCGAATTGCACCTCATCGCAGCGGCCGGACTGCCAGGCACAAACCATCAGCCGGGAGGGTGTCAGGTTCTGCTGTTCGGAGGCAATCCGCTGCGCCACCGTCTCACCAATCAGCAGACGTTGGTCGATGATATAGGCCACGACCGGCGCGTGGGCGCCGCATGCGGCGTTGCCCAAGCAGCACGTCAACATCAGTCCAAGCAACAGGCGAGCCAGCGCGTAGCACCGGCGAACTAGTGGCATGCGCCCTCTCAATTGGCAAATCGCCGCACCTTCATCGTGAGCACATTCCGGAATGGTGGGACACCCAATCATCGAACAGGATCTTACCCGGTCCCTGCGAGAAGTCGGTCACGGTAACTCCCTGCTTTGCCAGATCGGCACGGGCCATGGGCTCGCAGGCGGGGAGTGGCCCCGAGGGACAAGCCGGACATACCCCCTCGGCCGCAATGACACACAACCGGATCGGCTGGCTGCGGTGCTTACCGAGCCAGTCCTGTGCAACCTCGAAACGCGTCCAGCCCGGCACATCCGCCGCCAGATCGGCCTGACACCATTTCGGGCTATACTGGTTCTTCCGCTCCACCAGGGCCCCGGCATTGTCGAAAAAGCGGTCGATGAAGCGCTGCAGGGCCGCGTAGCGCACCGGGTTGTCACTGCGCTTGAACGCATAGATGGCCATGACCGAGCGCACCGCCAGAGTATGAACCTCCGTGCCTCCAACGATAAGGCCCGGATAGTCTACGGCAGTCAGACTCGCCGGTACGTATTGTTCCAGTCCGGTCACCTGGTCGGGTAGAGGAATGAACTGCAGGACTGCGTTTTGAACGTCTTCTCCTTTGATGCTGGTAAACAGGTTGGCCGGCTTGCCGACCACAAAGAACATAGCATCGATATCGCCGCTGATGAGCTTGCCCACGGCTTGCTCCGGACGGCTAGCGTCGGCCACCACGTTGATGTTCAACTTTTCCAGCAGATTGTGCACGGTGATCTGCGTTCCGCTACCGGGCGGGCCGATATTGACCCGCTTGCCGTTGAGCTGGTGGATGTCGTTTACGCCGCCGCGGCCGAGCAAATGGATCTCTTCGCGATGCAACGCGGCGATCATTTGCATTCGTTGCTTGATCGCCTCTATCTGCGGGTCGTGCTCATACGTCTGGAGCACGTCGCTCTGCAGCATGGCGATGTCCACGCCGCGGAGATTGAGCAGATAATCGAGGTTCTGCACGGACCCGACACTGTTCATTACGATGACGCGAAAAGGATGCTCGGTCGAGCGATCTTCGAGCACGTTTGAAAGGTCCATGCCCATCTGGTTGTACGTGCCGCCAGGAACGCCGGTGACGATGCCGACCTTGTTGTTATTGAGCTCGGCTTTGGCTTGCTCCGAAAAGACCACACTCGGAGATTGTGCATAGGAGTATGATACAACTAATGATAGAGCTACGACTAGCAGCCTTGGACAGCGCACGATGCAGCGCAGCAAGGCGAGAAACCAGATAAATTTCAGCGGACGCCATAACAGAGCACGTCCCTCCTTTTAGTTGTGTACCCTAGCCAGATGTTGGTTGCGTGCCTATGATACATTACCTACCTTGATTGCCAAAGAATCAGCCGGAATGGAAGCCGAGAACGAAACAGCAGCGAACAGCATCCCCGGCTTGAGGGTAGTTGGAGCATCGGGCTAGTTCGTTATCCTTAGATAAACATCTTTTAGAAGTAACGCATAACTCGGGAGAAGAGGCGGAGAATGTCCAACCGGAAGCCACAAGATGCTGCCGAAGTGCCCGATCACGTTGTGCGCAACGACCTCGTCATCGAGTTTGTCCTGATCGTGGTCGCTGCTTGCTGTATTCCGCGACGCTCTATGCTGAAAGCGATGCGAATTCGCACAGACTGACGATCAGGTCTTTAATAAAATATATCAAATGATGCGTGAGCACCATGCGGGCGAGCCGGCTTTCTGGACCGTACTTATTCTTTTTCTCTGCGTCATGATTGCTTACTGTGCCGCGATGCTCGCGCCGAGCCTCTATCATCGCTACACAGGAGGACCTCCGTCAGCCGCGGTGGCAGCCCGACAAGTTTGGCGACTCCGCCGATTCTGCGAGCGCCGCCAGCTTCGCCCTTGGCCTTTCGCCGCGGTCCCGATACGCTGTCGGTCCGACCCCCGCGTTATTGGAAAATGAGAGTCCCATGTCCATGGCTCTAACCGATAGCTTTCGTCCCACTCTGCTCGTCGGCGTCGGCGGCACCGGAATTCGCATCGCCGAGCGCGTCTACGACGACGCCCTGCGCACCGATCAGGGCAAACGCGGCCGAATCGGCGTGCTCGGTTTCGATACCGACACTAACGATCTGCGCCGCCTGCGTGCAGTTGATCACCGAAACCAGATCGTCCTTTCGACACCCGACACCATCTTTCAGATGGTAGAGAAGAACCCCGAAGTCGAGCACAGCTGGTTCGGCGACCGCAGGGCACTGTCGCACGACATCCTCAACATGACCCTGCTCGATGGCGCCGCCCAGATCCGCCTCCTCACCCGACTGGGCTGGCATCATGCCATCAAGCGCGGCGGCATCGAGGGGCAGATCGGCGACGCCATCGCCCGCATCGGCGTCCTCAACGCACGTGAACGGTTCGATGGTGCGCTCAATATCATGATGATCGGCTCGCTTGCCGGGGCGTCAGGTTCGGGCTGCTTCATGCAGGTCGCCCTGCTGGTCAGCCAGGTCTGCCGGGCACGCAACATCACGGCCGACATCCGCGGCCTTTTCATGCTGCCCGACGTGTTCGTCCGCGGCGCCAACCTTCCGGTCGACCAGGTCCGGAACGTGCTGGCCAACGGCTATGCCAGCCTTAAGGAGTTGAACGCGATCAACAATATCGTCACCGATCGCGGGGATACCGCCCCGTTCACCTTCGAATATGCGCCGGGGCACGAGCTGCAGGAGGGCGGATTGCCGTTTCGCAGCATGGCGCTGATCGATTTCGAGAATGTCCGCGGCGGCAATCTCGGCCGCTCACTCGATGCCTATCAGCGCATGGCCGCGCGCGCCGCCTTCCAGTTGATCTTTACCCCGATCGGCCAACGCACCGCCTCGGTCAGCGTTAACGATGCCCGCGCCCGCCTCTCCGCGGCCGCCGAAGGGACGCACAACCTTTATGCCGGCGTGGGGGTCAGTGGTGTCATCTACCCAGCCGACGAGATGTGCCAATACGTGGTGCTGCGCATGGCTACTGAGAATCTCGGTAACGACTGGTTGTGGCTCGACCGCAGCTATTTCGATCGGGTGCGCCGCTACGAGGAGCAACGCCGGCAGGGCAGCCTCTCCGCCGTACGGCCGGATCAGGGCCAGGCGTTTCTTGAAGATCTCGACATCCTCGCCAACAAGGATCGTCGCGCCTTCTTCGCCGACGTTTACAACCGACTGAACCCCCGGGTGCGCGATGAACGCACCGGAACCGAGACGACGGCGCCGCGGCACCTCGCCTACCTCAGCGCGATCCTGGCCGAGATCAACGACCGGTTCTGGTCGCGCGAGCGGCTCGCGCTGGCAAAGCAGCGAGCGATGCTCGACTCGTCGCAGCTCCGTAACAAGACCGCTGTCGTGGATGTGGTGCGCCGGCTCGAAGTAGAACTGACCGACGATCTGGCGCAGATCGACTTCAATCTGGCGACCGTCCCGGAAGACGACTTCGTCAACGTGCTCACGTCAGCCGACGAGGCCTCGGTGGGCGAGTGGCACGACTACCACCTGCAAACCCACATCATCAAAGGCGGCCCGCATCTCGTGGAGACCCGGGCGTTTCTCTACGCCCTGCGGCGGGCGATCAAGGAGCGCCGCAATGCGCTGAATGTACCTGCGGCGCGCTCACGGCTGATGCGTGCCGCCAACGTGTTCGACGACCAGCGCGGCAACGAGCCAACCGAACGCGGCACGCCGCGCGTGATCGAGATGGCACGACAGGCCGCCGCCCGGGGGGTGATCGGCGGTCTGCTGAAAGGCTCGTTCGAGCAATTCCAGAACGATTATGTCACCTATTATAATGGCTCACTCGCCGCGACGCGCACCTACGCCAACCAGGCCATCGAACTTCGAGTCCTGACACTGCTCGACGACGAGATCCAGGGCATTGAGCGCTGCCTGACGGGCCTCTTCCTCGAACTCGGCGCCATCTTTGCCCGCCTCACGCAAGAGGCAACGGTCGAAGAGAAACGCCATGGCCCCGGCATCGGCGCGATTGACGGCAATCTCTATGTCTTCGCCGACGAGGCCGCCAAGCAGACGACTTGGGACGCCCTCTCGCGGCGCAGCGTGGGCCTTAGACTCGATGCCGAAGCCAACCAGACGCTCGCCACTGTCGTCTATCGGCGCTACCGGAGCGATCGTCGTGATCAGCGACTGACCGATTTCGCCAGCCTGGGTCAACTGTTCCGTAAGGCGGTTGTCGAAGACTTCGGTCGGCGCACCATCACCGAGGATTTCCATAGCACCTACGACTTCTCGGTGCTCGAGGCGACCCGCAAGGAAGCCGAACTGAGGAAGCTCGACTGGAAGACGCATCTGCAGAACAACGTCGATATCGTTGGGTCGCAGGCCGAGCCATTCCTTACGTTGACCGATGCCAGCAATGGCCAGCGCGTCATCTTCTGGGCGGTGCACCCGCAGATCCGCGCCGAACTCAACGACGACGAGACCTTCAACGCCCTCTTCACCTTCAATCAGGGAGAGACGCCGGTGGAGGCGGATGAGTTCAGCCGCCAGGAACTGCTGTGTATGAATACGCGCGTCAATCTGGAACTGGCGCACCTGGCAAAGCTGCACCCGGGTGACAACCGGACCAACGTCAACGTCGTTGGTCTCGGCAGCTATGCACGCGCCTACCGTGACATGATCGACGGACTGATTGAGGCCGACTTATCCCCCGAGCGGCGGGCGCACGACTTCACCCCGCATCTCGACGCCTCATGGCACCGCCCCGGCGCATTTCCTGAGATCTTCCCTGAGCTCACCCGCGCGGTGCAGCAAGATTTTGCCCGCGCCATGATCGTCTCGCTCGCGTTCGGACTGTTGAGGTTCGCGCGCGAATACGGTCGCCCGGTGGTGCTGTTTTCCACCATCGGCCGGCCCGGCGGCACCCCCGTCAATCCGCACGTCGCCGAGACGAACGACCTCTGGGTGGCGCTGACGGCCGCCGCAAGGCGGCCCGAACTGGTGCGGGCGGCACTGCGGTATTGGCAAGCCGTCTGTCAGAGCAGCGATACACCCGAAAAGCTGCTGGGTGGACTGCGCGAGCCCCGCCTCGTGGAGAGCGTCCTGCGGCTGGCGGTCGTGCGCGACAATGCGGCCGCACGCGAGGAGCGGCTGCGCCAATTGTTGCTTGCCTGGATCGGCCTGCTCTCGGAAGCAGTGGCTTTGGTCAATCCAAACGTGGCGGAACCAGGCCGCGAACGGATCCTGCGTGATGCGATGGAATCCGTGCGCGCCGCCGTGACGGCCCAGTTGCTGCAGGATGGGGTGATCGAAGAAACCATGCGCGTGATCGACGATATCTTCAAGCAGGCGATGGCCGAGCAAGGCTTCCCTGCGCTGCTTTGACTCGAAAGCTGCCGGATGCTGACCGTCGTCGTCTGTTGCGATCCCGATTGGCGAAACTGGGCGTCTTTAGTGCGCACACGGGCGCTCGATCTGTACCATCCGGACCAGCGGATAGAATTCTGGGACTGCGTCAACAATCCCGGGCCGGACGCGAATCTGTGGGGCAATTGGCCACGCTATTTCTCGTCGGGCGGACCGGCCGTGATCGCCGATCTCGATGAGCAGACCTCGCGCCTTGCCCATGGCAAGAGCCTAGCGGTACTGTTCGTGTACGGCACGCCGGACGCGCTGGAGACACCGACCGATACGATGGAGCGCCGTGCTCCACTATCCGTCGCCAACCTGCGCACATTGCAGCAGCGCGTCGCGCGTCTCGCCAGCCAGCAGCAGAGCAACCCGGTCATGCGCGTCGGCCTGTTCCGCTGCGACGGGACGCCGGCGATGGCTGCAAAAGCGGCGGCGCTGGTCGCCGACAGATTGTTCGACACTGTTTTTTTCATAGGTTTGCACGCCCCGGCTGCTGTCTCGCGCGCCCGTCAGTTCGACGCAATACGACTGGTGGCAGACATTGCTCGTGACGTCGATGTCCAGGGAACCGAGCGCTTTCACTGGCCTCTGTTGCGTTATCAGCCCATCGACGATCAGGTGGTCGTGTATTGGCTGCATCCCCCGCAGCCGCCTCGGCTGACCGCTCCCAATGCGCTGCCGGGTCTGGCCAATCCCTCGGCTATGAGTGCCGCCGCGATTGTCGCATATTTTGATCAGCAGACCCGCGAAGGCGGCTTGGATCAGACAGGTCAAACGATGAAGGACTTTACCGAACTCGAAGCCGTCATCGCCGAGCAGGTCGGGGTGGCAGACAGTCTCGGAACGTTGCGGGCAAGGAGTCTTGACGCGAACCGCGAGGCCGAAGCGGCGCACGACTTGTTCGGGAACCGGTGGCGCCCTCCACCTCCGCCGGCACAGCCACATCTTGCCGCTGTGCGGAAGTGGCAGGCCGAGCTTGAAAACCAGCTCAATTTTTTCATTGGCCAACGCCGGGATCGCATCCGCGAGCGGCAGCAAAGCGACGATCCACAATACCGCCGTCTGGAGATTTCGGCAACCAGGGCGCAGGCACTGATCCATGCCGTGTCGACCGGACTCACCGGCAACGCCTATGGCCGAGTTCAGGATATACTTCAAGATCTGCAGCGACAGCGTTCCCGGTTCGTCGAGATTGCCAGTGAGGCCCGCGCAAGAATCGCAGATATCACTGAGGAGGAGCGCGGCGCGGCGCCAGATGCAGCCACGGCGGACCATAAGCCGATCGAGTGGTTTCGCCGATTCAAGCAGTATTATGCGGACTGCAACGAATTTCTGACGGCCACCGCCAATTGCCTGAATTTGCGCTGGATGTCACGTACGGCATTGGCAATCACGCTGGTGCTTTACTTATTGCTGGCGATCCATACCTATGCCGTCACGGGAGGAGAGGTATCGTCGATCCGCCTCCTGCTGCTCGGATGCTGGGTCCCCAACCCCGAGTGGATCAAGCCCGCGGTGTTTGGCGCCACCACTGCCTTGCTGTTCTGCGCCTGCCACGCGGTCAAGCGCGCAGCCATCTTGCATTGGGAAGTCAAGCGCAACGCGATCGAGGGCTGCGCCGAGGAAATCGCCAAGATCGTCAGTTGTATCGACTTCTATACAATTCGCCACGCGGATGCGACGGCCGTGATGTCGTGGTTGACTCGTATCGAGCGACGCCTCAGCGCTGTGGCAAAGAACATCGCAGAAAACAATCTGGAGGTGACGATCAGCCAGCTCCGTGATGCCGGCGCGGATATGGCCATTGGGGAGAACGAACAACGCGCGTTCGAGAATGCACTGGGCAGTCAGCTGCAACGAGCGCCAATGGAGCGGTGGCTCAAGATCATTCTGCGCGCTGCTCCAACGCACACAACTCTGCAGATCCATTTTGACTCCCCTGGGGGATGGACCGGCGAGCTGGCCATCCGCTCACAGCTACAGCCCGATCCCGGCCTGCGGGTCCGGATCCAATCCTTGACCCAATCACGCCCCCAGCCGACATGCATAGGCTCGAAGGACGCAACATGGGCGTCCTGATTCTTTTGGCGATTCTCGCCGCTTCACTATGGTTGCTGACGCGCTTCCATCGCGGCCATGCAAGAGAGTGGATCGCTGGGGCCGTGGCGGTCCTCGCAATCCTGTGGCTGCAATATGCCATCGTGGCTGCCGGTTGGTTAGGAAGCATTGTGCACTGGCTGGCGGGCTTTATTCCCTTTGGCTCCAATCAATTCGAACAAACCTTCTCCAATGACGACTTTCTTCCGACTTGGCTGGCGAATGTCCTGCTGCTGGCAATCGCCGGGGCCTTATGGTCCATCTGGCATCTGTTCGATCGCCGGCGCGTTCAGGAAACGGAACTTCCGGAGTGCCTAGTAGGCAAACCGTTGAAGCGGCTCGCTCTGTGGATGCTGCTGGTGGTGGCCTTTGCCGCGTTTTTTGGCAGTCATCTGGTCGTCGCAGCCGCGACCTACGGGTTCGTCGAGCCGTTCGCGACACATCTGAGAGGCGTCCTGTGGGCCGCTCCCCTGGTGTTCGGCGCGTTGCTCTATGGCGCGACGCGTAAAGTGCCGGGCGTGCCGCCGACGGTCACGCAACGTCGCTCCGCTTACGAACCGTCCCTGCCGCCACCACGCATCTGCGAACTGATCGCCTATCTGGGCGATGTCTACAAGGACCATGTCCTGATTGCCCCCGCGCCGGCCAATGACAAGCGTTCAAGCGGCCCCTCGGTCACGGCCTCGACGGATGATCGACTGCTTGCAAAGATCCTGCACCGTTTGCAACACGCCGGTGACCTGACGCGGCTGACCGCCGACACCAGCAGTGCTCTGACCGAGGTTTTTGGGAATTTCTGGGGCGACCTGCCTGCACGACCTGGCGACCCACCGTGGTCGGCGTGGAACGTGCTGCTGACCGAGGACCTGGCGCAGGCGCATCTGCTGATGATGATCGAGCTGATGCAATCCTGCCACGATCGTGGCCGGACAGTGCTGGTTCTCGCCCCCGCTTGGACGATCGCTCGAATCAAGCGAAGCATGGAAGCTGCGGGCGAAGCGGATTGGTCCGATATCACCCTGCGCTCCTTTCTGCTGGGCAGTGGTCCCATCGACACCGAGCGTCAATACAATGTGATTTTCGCCTCGGATGAGATGCTGGAAGCAGGACTTATGGCGAACCCGCAGGATGCCGTTGCGCATTTCCTGGACCTGCTTGAACTGCTGATCGTGTTCGACTTCCATCTTCTGGAAGCCGCGATGCTTCGATTGCGGCTGCAGCGCTTGCGCCGGCTGCTGGAACGGAGCCAACTGCCGATCGAGATCCGTGTCGTCTGCCAGACTGAGAATCGTGCGACCGCCGGGGCTGCGATGCGCGATACCTTCGAGCCGCTCGGCACCCAAGACGTGCGCATCGCTCGACCGATAGTCGACCAGGCAACGCGCCATATCGTCGTCTGGCGCGGCGATGAAGCGGCATTGCTCGCTCTGGCGCGACAGGAGCTTGGCAGGGTACCGCGCGGGCAACCGGTGGAAGTCGCGCCACTGGCCGCTATCCCGCCGCTGCGCTTCGACCTACGACCCGGCTATCTGGATAGCGCCGGCCGCTGGGATCGAGAACTCTGGCGGACGACCTTGCCAAGCCTGCTCGGCGGGCGCCTTAACGGCTGCTTTCTGTTCAACGACGTTTTCCTCGGCGAAGATCGCTTCCCCGAACGGGAGGTCAGCAACCTGATCGTGGAGGACCGCGGCAATCTCGCCGACGCGGTATTCCAACATCGGAACTTTGCCGGGCGGCAGGAGTATGTCCTGACAATAGTCGCCCATCGCTATCCGTTGCGCGATTGGTTCATCGATCTGTTCCGCTCGGGTACAATTCGCGACCGGCGCCTGCTGCCCATCGCGCCCGCACCGCGCGGCGGACTGACTGAGCTGGCGATGATCCTGGCCGAGGAGTTTGGTCGGCCGCAAGCGGTCATGCAGAGTAGTCTGGACGACCGTTTCTTCAACCTCGTGGAGCCGCGCACCGCGGACGCGTTCGACCTATTCCCGACCCCAAGAGGTGTTTCGACGCTGTTCCGTTCCGAGACGGGACAGGAACTCGAGGTGGTGGCAGAAGCAGATGGTTTCCACGAAATCACCTTCAAGCGCGCCACTAACGTTGATCCGCCGCGACCACCGCTGCTGATGCTGCCGGCCATCCAGCAGAGCGACCCGAAGCCACTGTTCCGTCTTGCACCGGGCGACAACGGCCTGCGCTATGCTGTCGGCACGACATTGCACAGCGGCGGGCAGAATTATCGTATCGACAGCGTCACCAGAAATCGTGTGGGCGTCGGAGCCGCCAACGCGCCGATCCGGCTCTCGCGCAACGCCTTCTTGTTCCATCGGCAATACCGCGTCGATTTTGCCGCTAGTCCGGCGGTTTTGGCGTTGGAAAACATCAATTGGCGCGATCAAGGCGCAGGCCGCGTATATTGGCGCCTGGAGCTACGCGGTGCGTTCGCGCGTTACACAGCGGCACGCGCCAGGATCGAGGAAACCGCGCCGCCCTTCTCACCGAACCCACCGAGATGGGAGAACGCCGACGTGAAGCGGCATCCGCGCTACGCCGCGCTGTTGCTGTTGCGACTTGAATTCGGCGCGGGCACTCCGGCCGACGAGATCCCAGCCGACCGGAAGAGCGCCGCCGCCTTTACACTCGCTGCCACGATGCAGGATGTGTTGGGCAGCCTCTTCCCACCTTTGGCGCACCGAATCGCTGTCGTTTCGCCGCAGGCGAAATCCGCCGTTGATGCAACGCTAAATGATGACGAGGGGTCTAGCATCAATCGATTCCCAGCCGACCTCTACCCCCGCCTCGTCCCTGACTTCTGTGATGATCGGTTGATGCAACGCTCCAACCCGCCGCTCGACAATCAGGCGGATATCGATGGATTTCTCGCCAATAACGGGGTCCCGCCGCCGGATCCGGCGGATTCTTGTATTCACCTTCTCATGATCGAGGACGCAGACCATGACCTCGGCATCGTGCGCGCCTTGTTCAGTCAAGACGATATGTGGGATCGCCTGCTGTACGTCTGGTCGGAGTTCCTGCGATGGCTGGTAACGCACCGGGACGACAAAGATCTCTATTATCGCTTTGGTTCCCCCAGCCTGTCCACCTGTTTCGCCTTCGAGGAGGCAAGCAAATTGTTGAACATGATCGCCTGACTCGATTCTGCTGTAGCTATCTCTGGCCGCTCGCGCTGCTGTCGGCACTGGCGTGTAGTCCACATGCTGCCTGTGCGCGCGTGGTTGGCATCTTGTTCGACGATTCAGGATCGATGGTAAAGCGAATCCAGCTGCCAACGTTCGGTGCGCAACTGCTGGTTTCAACGCTTGATGGCCGAAATGGCCAGGATCGGTTGTTCACCGAACGGCTGAGCCAGGCAATAGCGGTCATGGGCACCGGCGGAAACATCACCGACGTGCCGGCGGGGGGTGTGAGCGCCGACAACGTGGCACAGTGGGTCGCGGCGCGAGGCCCTCGCTTGCCCTACACCGCGGAGAATATTGCCACCGAAGCGCAACAGCAGGCGACGCTACATGACATCGCCACGCAATGGCCGCATGCCATGGTCAGTACGCCATACGAGCCGGTCGAGATATTGTTGGATCGACTGACCACGGAGGCGCAGCAAGGCGAAGACGTGGTTATGGTGATTATCACCGATGGCGACTTCAATGTACCTCCTGACCTCGCGCGGGTGCAGGCTTCCTACAATCGCTACAAGGAGCGCTTGTCGGCAAAGCAGGCGACATTGCATGTCGAATTCCTGCTCATCGCGCCGAACGACCCGAACACTATCGCCGCCGTGGAACGGCAGGGCGTGCGCAAGGCGCTATTAACAACCTTCAACGGCCAGGAGACTGCCAGCAGCTATCAGGTCACGAACCTGGGGCAGTTGACCGAGGCATTGAAGAATGTCATCGCCGATCTTGCGGGAACCGATCGGGAAAAGCAGAAGCGGTATATGGTGGGGTCAGGAAGTGATCTTATCGTCAACACGCCTCTCTCAATCACCCGGCTGGTCAGCGTTGCCACCGCGGTTGATCCGCAGCCGGTGCCGGCGCTGCTGACGCAGTTCCCCAACGAAGTGGATGCGCGGCATCTGGATTCGGCTATGTTAGCAGCCGATACTGCCCCGGCGATTTCGGGCCAGAAACTGCGCGGCCGCACCGAGCAGATGCGGTTCCAGCCCGCGCTGGAGCCAGGGCGTCACGTGCTGAGTTTCGACCGCCCGGTTGCGGATAACGTGTTCCTGTTGTTCGAAACCGCGGCAATGGTCAGCCTGCAAATTCTGCAGATGGATGGAAGTGAGGCGCCACGCAATAGCAGCGCTTATGTGCTTACCAGAAATGCGCCCTATACGCTCGAGGCGTCGCTCACTGACGTGGTGAATAACGCCCCAGTGACGGTCTCCCTAGACTCATTGCGGGGCCATCCTGATTTTGCCGCAACCATCGAGACACCACCAACCTCACGCCTGCTCGCTCTGACTACCGATATCGCGGCGAACCACGCCACGGCACCACTAAGCTTTACCGCGCTAGGCAACGTTTCGGTCAGGGCGCAGGCGCGGCTCGAGGGGCTGGTGTCGGCCCTGAGCCACCCGCTCACCATCCAGGTGATCGACGCAGCGGTGACCTTCCAAACCAGCATCCATCCCGCCGAGACCTGCGACGGCTGCGCGCCGGGCGAATTGCAGGCCACCGTGGGCGCCACCCAGACGCAGCGAACCGTCGCACACATTGAAATGACCCCGAGAGCTACGAGCACGGGGAGCGCCACCGTTGATCTCGTGGGTATGCCGGCTGGCCTGGCATTGATGCGCCCGGATGGGACCGTTGTACATGACAAGGACGAGGTCTCAATCGCCAACGCTGTGCCGGTGCGTTTCGATCTGCTGATGACCCAGTCGGGAGAAAAGATCCCAGCGCGACACCCTTTTGTCATGAAGCTGCTTCTCAAGCAGCCTATGACGGGCGAAGGCACAGCGACAGGAACCGTGGTGCCAAAGGTGCCGGAGGCGCAACTACGCTATACCAGTCACTCCGGTGGTGGATCCGATACGCCCTTCAGACTGAGCGGCCACGACCTCTTGAGGAACGCGTTGCCGCGCAATCAGCTCGTACTTAATTTCGTGCTGGAGAACGCGCTCGAGCCAGGCAACATGACACCGGCTCCGAATGAGTTTTCCGCGGTATGGGATGACTGGTTGCTGGCGGGCCGACCAAGTATCGAGAGATATACCCAGCATCTGCCACCAACCACCTCTTGGTGGTGCCTCTGCTTCCTGTACTGGGAGCCTGAGCATGTCGTAACGTTGCGTTGGCGTAGTCCCGCCGGTTTGCAAACAGCGGAAGCGTCGGCCTCATTCGAGGTGGTGACGACAAGGCCGGAGATGTTCTGGAGCTGTGGCCGCATACTCGCGGTTGTGGCGCTGCTGGTTTGGCTGCTGCTGGCCCTGTTGAGTACCGTGCGCGCAAGGCGGTTTCCGCGTCACTCGGTTTCCGAGGTAACAGAAGGCCGTCAGTTGCCGCGCCACATCGATCTGCGGCATTGGAATTTCACCTTTCTGCGTTCCCTACTACCTTGGCGGGCGTGGCTGTTACGCCCGCCTCATGAGCGTACCAGCGTCGAGGGCCTCACCTTCGAGGCGACGCCCGGTGGCGCCATGCTGCTACTGGGACAGAGCGGCCCGGACTTCCTGGTGATTCGGCTGGGACAATCGGCGAAGGAGATGCTGGAAGTGAATCCGAAGCTTCAGGCGATCAAGATCATATGGCATGACGAGATCGAGCTCTCGATTGGCGCCCGGATCACGATTCGTCTGCTCAGGAGCCTCGACGATCACCCCAGCTAACAACTGGTTGCGGGTTTTGGTGGGAATGGGCGGAGGCATATGTAATGGTATATGAACGAGGATAGCGTGAGGCAAGGTCGCGCCATATATCGAAATGGCTTTCGCAATTTCAGGCGATTTTGGACATGACGCGGGCGAGCGAAATCGCGGCGCGCTGCGCCGGAATGAAATGCCGCCAGGGGCCAGCAGAGGGTCACTTGCCGATTTGTTCAAAACTGTTGGGACTTCCTACCCGCTGACAAGGAGATTCTTGGGGGAAAGGGGCAACCCTATCCGCGTTGGATGATGGTTAGGCTGTCCAGGGGACGGCGCCATCCTGTGGCTATCATACCGCAGACGGAACCATGACCCGGCAGGATGGTCAGCCCACGCTAATCGAGCGTTGCGCCGTGCTGCTTCGCGCCGCCACGGCGGTGGCCAGCGGCCAGTCTTTCAGTCCCGTCCAAATCCACGCGGCAGATCGGCAAGCGATAGCTGGTCACGTCGTCATTTTGCCCAAAAATTCGTACGTCCCAGAATATGGCCTTGGAATACATCCGAGGCTGCACGACGACATGCCACAATGCTCTTCCGACCTGCGTGTTGGCGAACTTGAAGATTCCTTCGATTTGGCTGGCAAGAAAAAGCGATTCCGGGTCATTGGCTGAATATGAAAGTTCAACCGAGCCGCCAAGGCCGTTCGCAAGGCTAGAGGTTAGTCGGGCCTTACTGTCTGGAGATATTATTCGCCAAGCCGCAGCCTGTTCGATTTTTTGAGTTTCAGCCTGAGCGGCCTCCAGAGCAATTGCGAGACGTCCTGCCTCCACTTCCAATGCAGCCGTTCGCTCTCTGGATTTGGCAGCATCCGCCTCCAGCACCGCCGCACGCTCGTTTGCTTCGCCCGCTGTTTTGGTAGCAATCCCAAGCCGACTAGTTAAATCGGCAGATATTCGATTACTCGCGGCGAACGTCAATGTGGTGGTGACGACGCCCGCGAAAAGGCTACCGATAAGGATGCAATAAGAAAAGCGATAAACGGTATCCCACGTTTCGATTGCCGCGCTCATACCCTCAACCTCGCTGTCGTCGATTCGCTGACATTATAGCTCTTGGAGAGTTCCGTGAGGGTCGCGCCATTCTCCCGGCGCTGGCGGGCTTCGGCCTGCTGCTGCGGGGTGAGGGCAGGGGACTGTCCATCCATGTGACGCTGTATCAGCGTTCGCACGGCTGCCCGCGTCCACTTCCCGCCGCAAGGGGTGCGGATGCCACGCCCGGTCAGGACGGCGGCGGCCTGGCCGTAGCTCTCGGTTGCCGTCCAGGCGGCAAGGGCTATCGGCCCGACCTCGCGGGCGTAGTCATCGGCGGCCCGGCTGCGGGCGGCCCTGCCCTGGGCCGGGTCAACCTTCGGCCCGCCAAGGTTGCCCCCCAGCAAGATCGCCGCGCGGATAAGCGAGACCGCCACGCGGGTCCGCATCGCCTTCGCCGCCGCCTGCCCGGAAGCCGCTCTGTTCAGCAGTCTGGTTCGCAGCTTCCAACCTGCCGGACCGTGATCTGGGGGGCTTGTGCCCCAGAAATTCCACGTTCCGAAACCCTCCAACGCCTGGCATTTCCGTTCTGAATTCGTGCTGAAAGCAGCGCGTAGGACGGGCTAGCATCGCGATGATCGGCGTTTCCTGGGTATGGCGATAAGTGATGTCGTAGCCGATCCTGATACGCATTGATTGCTCTGAAATAGCGACCAGATGAAACGAATTTAAGACGCGACCTTTTTCAGCTCATCGACTTTCACGTCGCCGTTCTGGCTGGTGAATGCGAGCGAATGGCCGCGGCACTGCTGCTGCGAAACGCCGCTAATCTGGTGATCGCCGCTGTCGTACACTGCCAGCTTTCCGTCCTGCTGGATGGCAAGGCGATGAGACCCGGGGAAAAAGGCATAGCGGACGTCGTTCTGTGAGCCGCTCGTTCCCGGTTCGCCCAGGTCTTCCGGCCACCACTTCGGGCCAGAGTCCATCGGCATCATCGGCTTCATTGGTTCCATGGGCTTCATGGGTTTCATCGGTTCCATCGTCCGTCCTGACCTGCTGAGAGCGGCGAGAACGCGCGACGGTGACCGGAGTTCGACGAGAATCTACGCCAGCCTCGCTTTCTCCCTCATTCCAGGTTTGGTTTCGATGAGCCGTTTTCTCACAACCAAAACGGTCGTGGTGTTGTTTGACTGACAATCGCCTCCACAACGCAAGCGCGGTGCTGGGGTTGGCGTTGATTGGGGCCGCGATCTTCCTGGTGCACGGCGGCGACCTATTCTGGTTGGCGCGTGATGCTGCCGGTAGGCGGGGTGGCGCTTTAGTGCGGGGAGCTCATATTCGCGGTCAATCTCACCACCGAAAGACGTCGCGCCATGCCCCCAGCCGCTCCGAGTGATACCCCCAGCACAATCCTCCTCATCGGAGCATCACGCGGTCTCGGCCACGCCATGGCCGCCGAGTTCTTGAAAAAAGGTTGGAATGTCGTTGGCACGGTTCGAGCGGGCGGAACCCGAACGATGCTGCACGACCTAGCGGACGAGTTCGACGGCCGCGTCGAGATCGAGACACTCGATATCTGCGAATCGGATCAGATTGCAGCGTTGCGCGACCGTCTGTCAGGCAGAGTGTTCGACATGTTGTTCGTCAACGCCGGAACGACCAATCGAAGGCCTACGGAAACAATCGGCGAGGTGTCGACGGAAGACTTCGTACACGTCATGATCACCAATTCGCTGAGCCCAATGCGCGTTATTGAAAGCCTGGAGCAGTACGTCTCCGCGACGGGTACGATCGGGGTGATGTCATCCGGACAGGGTAGCATCAGCAACAACGAGACCGGCGAGCGAGAGGTATATCGCGGCAGCAAGGCGGCCCTGAACATGTTCATGCGAAGCTTTGCGGCCCGCCACGCCAGGACATCGCGCGCGATGGTAGTGATGGCTCCGGGTTGGGTCCGCACCGAATTGGGCGGCCCGGATGCCCGTTTGAGCATCGAAGAAAGTGTGCCGAACCTGGTCAACGTCCTTCTCTCGAAGAAGGGCACCCCCCGTCTGGAATATCTCGACTATCTCGGACGCACCGTCCCATGGTGATCTGTTTACTCGGAAAGTCTTGCTACGGCAGGGGAGGAGTCAGGGTGGGCGGCCCCTCTTCGTGTCTCCTTGAGACGTTGCCGCGTGGAAACACTTGCCACTTCTCAATTGGGGTGCTTGCGGCATTCTGGGGCGACTGCATCTCAGGGTCCCGTCCCTATTGGAGCAGAATGACCTGTTCAGCTCAACTGTACATGCCACTATCGTCACTGTCGCGGAATGGGCACCCGCGCTGCTGGGTAGCTGTCCCCGATAATGGCCAGGATTTCGGCGACACCGTCATCGGCGTGCCGATACACCAGCGTATGAACCGGCTTCATCACGCGTTGGTCTTTCGGGAGAAGCAGGCGGCTGCGAGCGATGGCGTAAGTGCGCACACCGCGCCGCCGAGTCACTGCGCGCGACCCGGGAAGAAGCGGCTGATTGCCAACCGCCTCCATGGCCGTTGTTAACAATAACTCGTAGCGGTCGGCAGCGTCATGCCCATGTTTCTGCACGCTGTATTTCAGGACCATGTGGAGATCGTGGCGGGCACGGGCCGTGAGACGAAAAGCCACTCAGCCCGCAGCCGACCCGTTTTGGTTTGTAGATTCACGCCGACTGGCCCGAAGCTCCGCCCTTAGCCGCGCCATATCTTCCGGGCTGGAAATCAACTCAAAACGGCCTGCCTCTGCGTCGGCAATACCTTCGTCGGCAGCCGCGACGATGGCGTCGTCGTCTGACTCAAGGGCTTCGGCATACCGTTGAACAGCCTCCGAGAGAAATTCCGCTTCGCTCGCGACGCGGCCCTGCGTGACCTGACGGTCGATAACCTGCTTCAGCTCGTCAGGAAGTTGCACGACGCCCATGAGTTCTCTCCAAGCTGCTGTCATACATCTAATCCCGACTGACCCATAAGCAAACTTAATCCGTGCTGCATGGCGGAGCGCATGACGCTGAAACGAGGCCTGAGGCGGAGCCAAGCGCCGTTACCGACCGGCTTGCCGGGCACGATCGGCCACGCGCATCCGGTCGCGCCCGCTCAGACGGAAGTCCTAGCGTTCCTTGCGCGGATGGAGCCGCGGCACCAGCACCGCGCGGGCGGCGACCCTTGGGACTTTGCCGGCCAGAGCGCGTGGTTCCCGTGGACGGCGGTAACGGGGTCCACCCGAACCGTGGGTCCACCGCACGCGTCGATGGACCTGCGCCGCTCAGGCAGCATCGACGATAACAACTTCTGCGTCCTCGATCCCGACGATCTCCACCGTGCTCAGGTCTGTGATCGCCGCACCAATGCGGGCCGACCCGACATTGACGACACCCGTGGGGGGCACCAGGTAGGCATGCCGCTTCGGATCGAGAGTAAGGGTGACGCGTTCGCCCGCCTTGATGGTTGCCCCCTCACCCGCGCGTCGCACGAATGGGCAGTGCGTCGTCACCGGCAAACCCACCCGCCAGTGTGAAGAAGCGACCCGAGCGCTGGGCTTGCGGGAATGGTTTGTGGTGTCGAGCAGGCCGTTGCCGTCAAAGTACGTCAGCGCCAACAGATGGCGGCCTGGCGAAAGTTCGGGTGCAGTTTGCGTGTTTCGACCTCCCCGTCGGCGCCCGTGTCCTGGGTGTCCGCGCCTCCCCGAAAAATGTTGGCGGCGCTACCGACTACGATGGGGTCTCCCATCGGTTGCACGCGCTTGCGGCCGCCTCTACTTGGCTGCCCGAATCTGAGGTCGCGCCCAACCAAGCGTGCATGGCCGCACCGGGTACGATCGCTACCGTGGGGTTGAGGGCGCCGCCGTCGTGGCAGCTTTCTGGCCGGGGGTGAAGGAATGACAGCGCCGTCCCACGCGACGGAGACCGCACGCTACGTGACCGGCTCGACGATGCGCCACGTCATCGTCCTCGCCGGCACCGGCGCGATCGGCCTGATCGCGGTGTTCGGCGTCGACCTGCTCAACCTGTTCTACATCTCACGGCTCGGCCAGCGCGCCATTGCCGCCGCGATCGGCTTCGCCGGGGCGATATCGTTCCTGCAAGTGTCGTTCTCGATCGGCATGACGATCGGCGTTGGTGCCCTGGTCTCGCGTCAGATCGGCGCTGGCCACCTCGACGTGGCGCGGCGGCTGGCGACCGCGAGCCTGACGGTCATGGCTGCCGCCCTTGCGGTTCTCGGTATCGTGACGGTCACCACGCTCGGCTGGTCGCTCAGTCTGCTCGGCGCCGAGGGTGAGACGCGTGACCTCGCCGCCGGCTATCTGCGGATCACCGCGTTCTCGCTGCCACTGCTGGGCATCGGGATGGGCTGCTCGGCACTGCTGCGTTCGCTCGGCGACGCAAGGCGCGCCATGGATGTGACGCTGATCGGCGCTGTGGTGACCGCGGCACTCGACCCGCTGCTGATCCTCGTTCTGCATCTCGGCCTGGACGGTGCCGCGATCAGCACCATGGTCTCGCGGCTGTCGTTGGCGCTGTTCGGGCTGTATTGGGTCGCACGGCGGCACGACATGCTGACACCGCTCGTCCCCCGCATGCTGGTCGCCGACGCGCGACAACTGTTGAGCATCGCCGGCCCCGCGATCCTCACCAATCTGGCGACCCCTGTCGGCGCAGTCTACGTCACCCGCACGATCGCGGGGTTTGGTCCCGAGGCGGTGGCGGGACAGGCAACGATCGACCGGATCACACCGGTGGCGTTTGGCCTGGTCTATGCGCTGAGTGGGGCGATCGGGCCGATCGTTGCGCAGAATCTCGGCGCGGGACGGACGGATCGCATCCGGGAAACACTGCGCGACGCGCTCGCCTTCGTGCTGGTCGCCGTGGTGGTCGCCTGGATCGCGCTCGCCCTGGCACAGAATGGCATCGTGGTTGCCTTCTCCGCGCATGGCGTGACGGCGGAGCTGGTGCGGCTGTTCTGCTCGCTGCTCGCCGGCGGCTTTCTGTTCACCGGGGCACTGTATGTCGCCAACGCCGCGTTCAACAATCTCGGCTTTCCGCTGCTCTCGACCGTGTTCAACTGGGGCCGCGCCACGTTCGGCACGATCCCGTTTGCCGCGTGGGGATCGGGCTATGGGCCGCGTGGGGTGCTGATCGGCCAGGCGGCCGGCTCGTTCCTGTTCGGCGTCGGCGCGATGATCATGGCGTTTCGGGCGATCGATGGTCTGGGCCGGCGTGGGGTGTCGGAACCGCACCGGCAAGTGCCAGTGCCAAACACCTCGAGCGGAAGTTCCGCGCTGATCACGTTCACCACTCGTCCCGACCATAGCGAGGAGCGCTCCAACCGCATGCAGTGGCTCCGCCTGCATCGCCGCAAGTCGTCACCGACCTAGCTAGCATGGCGCCGCTACCGTTCGCGGCGCAGAAACCCGCAGACCGCCAGCCATTCGCACGGCAGCGAACCGTTTTCTAACGCGGGCCTACTTACCTCGCCGCAGCGCGACGCGTAACGGGTTCTGCGTTCGCGCTCCATCCTGAAGCGAAACCATTTTACCGGCGCCGACCGTTCGTTATAATAGCGAGACATGACCGATCCCAACGCGACCACAGGCGACATCGATGAACTCCGGGAGGAATTCTTGACCGAGCTTTTTGTGCTTCGCACCGCTTTCGGTGTCGTTATCCCCTATTTGGGGGTGTAAGCCCTAACCGCCGAAAATTCCGTCAGGCCAGATTTCGCCCCGCCGAACGCCCCGCGAGCGGGAACTTTCCGGTTTTCGATGGCTGGCGGGGCGCGATCCAATGACTTGGAACCCGCCTGGATGCCCGTGACGGCGTTCCATCTTTCCGGATTTGACCTGAAATACGGAAAGTTCCGGCCGGCGGCGGGTGCAGCGGGGCCGGACTCGGGCCGACGGAATTTTCGGCGGTTAGGGCTTACACCCCCAACGACGATTTCCTTGCGTGCTCCGATCAGATGGGGCACCCAGCGGGCGAAGGCGTCCCAGACATCGATGTTTTGGTTGCTGAGCAGCCGGTCGACCTGCTT
>JBEKLE010000030.1:0-32152 GCA_050010355.1 Rhodopila sp.
CACCGCCGCCCGGCCATCCGCCATCGCCTGCTCGGCCAGTGCCAGGTCGGCCACACCCTGCGCCGATGTGCAGCCCTCTCGGTAAGCACCCGGAAAAGCGTCGCCCCAGCGCGCAATGAGCCGCGCCGCCACGCCCTCGCCATGCGCTTCCTCCAACGCGTCGGCTAGCCGGTCGCGGAAGTCACGCGCGGTCTGCACAACCGCCTGTTCCAGCGCGTCCGCGTCCACCGCCGGGATGCCGCCCGGGGTGGTGGCGAGAATGTAGTTTATGCGGGCCAGCGGCTCATCGCCGACCGCCGTGTAGTAGGTCGCCAGGCTTCCGCCGAAGGCCCGGGCCAGCATGCCGCCGACACGCTCCCGCAACTGGCTGTTGTAAACGTCGCGTGGCAGCCAGACGATGGCAGACACGAACCGCTCGAACGGATCGTGGCGCAGCACCAGGGCGGTGCGGGGGCGGAGCTGGAGGTCCAGCGCGCGGCGGGCGCCGGCCAGGATGGCGTCCTGCGGCGCCTGGAACAACTCGTCGCGAGGCCAGGTGTCCAGTATGTCGCGCAGAGCCCGCCCGTCGTGGCTGCCAAGGTCCAGCCCGGCCGCGGCGAGCATGGCGTTGACCTTCTCCGCGAACATCGGAATGGAGCGCGGATTACGCGTGTATGCAGGTCCGGCGAACAGGCCGAGGAACACCCGCAGACCCAGGACCTGCCCGTCCGGGTCGAAGCTGCGGGTGATCAGGGCGTCGCAATGTTGCGGCCGGTGCACGGTGGACCGCAGATTCGCTTTCGCGACCACGAGCGGCTCGGGCCTCAGCATGGCGGCGCGCACGCCAGGGGGAATGGCCGCCATGTCGCGCAGCGTGTCGAAGGCGGTGACCGCCGGATCCCGCAGCAGACCAAGGCTCTCCGCCTGGGTCACCTGCAGGTCACCGTCCGCGTGAACAGCGACATGACGGTGGCCCAACAGCAGGAGGTTGTCGTCCAGCAGCCAGTCCAGGAAGCGTTGCGCCGGTTTCGCCTCCGGCGTTGGGCTTCCGGCAATCTCCTGTTTCGCGATTGAAAGCAGGTCGCGCATCGCCGCCTGTTCGGCGTTCACGATCCGCACATCCGCCAGCGCCCGGAGCAGGGCGGCTTCGACTGTGTCGCTGGTGGCGGCGGCGGCTCGCCCGGTCGCACCGAACTCGATGCGCATCAGGCTCTCGCGCTTTGCCCCCGGGGTCGCAGCCGAAACAACGTCCAGCAACGTCCCGGCTGCGTCGCGCCGCAAGGTCAGCACCGGATGGAGCACGCGGTGGATCACCCGTCCGGCGCGCGAAAGCACCGCCAGGGCACTGTCCACCAGATAAGGCATGTCGTCGGTGACGATCTCGGCGATCCCGCCTGCGCCACGGGGCGTTACGCGCACGAGCGCCTCTCCCGCGCCGCGCTGGGCCGCCAACGACCAGAGGCTCGCTGTACTGGCTGCCAGCGCTTCGGGGCTCATACGCGCAAGCTCCGGCGTGGGTATGGCAGCGTGCAAGCGAGGCAGCAGCAGGTCCACTCCCGCGGACAAGGCCGGCGCCACGAAGTCCAGTGCGGCGACGGCACTCCGCACCACTTCGTCCCGAACGGTGTCGGAGCCAGGTTCGATGGTGTCGGGCATGGTGTCCTCCCATTGGCAGACCCGCGCTGACGATCTCGGCTGCGATGAGCCGTCAGGCTTTGCTTGCGAGCATGGCTTACTCTGCGGCCCCACGTAAAGGAAGTCTGTGCCGCGGTGCCCCCCGACCAAAGTCGGCGTTGGCCGCCGACGTGGCGGCTTCCAGGATCTGTCGGATCAGCGCGACCGGAACCGGGTCCGGCTTCGGCCGCCGCGTCGAGCGTGTGGTGCGATCTCGAACAGGCTGGCGTTCATCAGTTCCACCCCTTGAACGGCAGCGAAGGCGGCTGCACCGCCGATTTTTCCGGCCAGACGGCAACGTATTTCTTACCCTCCAACTGCACCAGCAAAGTCGCCGCCAGCATGTTCTGCCCTTTGGCGTCGTATTTGATGCCGTTGTAACCAATCATCAGTTGCTCCGGCTTCAGATCCTGGCTGACCAGCGCTGCCTGAATCTTCGCCGGCTCGGTCGACCCAGCCCGGTTGATCGCCTCCATCAATGCCAGGAACCCCTGCATCCCGCGCGCCGAGGTATCGTCCAGCGCGTGCCCGGCATGCTTCGTATACAAAGTATTCACCACGAACGAAGCAGATCCGGGCTTGCCGACATCATAGGAACTCCGGTTGAACACGCCCTGCGCCAGGTCGCTCACCGCCTCGATGAACGCATTGTCCGAGAAACCGGAATCGTCGCCGATCAGGATCGGCGGCTTCCAGTTCAGCGTGTGCATCGTCTTCATGAACAGGATCGAATCGGACGTATAGCTGACAAAAATAACGCAGTCCGGATCGGCGCTTTTCAACTGCAGCACCTGCGCGCTGACATCACTGGAATTGGCGTTGTAGACAATCCGCGTATCGATCTTCAGCCCCTTGTCGGACGCCGCCGCCACGATCGCGTTGCCTGTCGATGTGCCATACTCGGTGTTCTCATTGACCACCGCGATCTTCTCGACCTTGAACCCGGCCGCCCTGCGGTCCACTAGAAACGAGGCATACGCCGCGCCGAAATCCGTGCCGATCGGTGTCGGACGAAAGAACCACTTGAAACCTCTTTCGGTCAGGCTCGGCGCCGACGCCTCGCTCGCCATGAACGGGATCCCGTAACGTTCCGCGACCGCGCTCGCGGTCAGACCGCAACTGGACTGGTAGCAGCCAACCAGGGCCGCGACCTTGTCCTGCGTGATCAGCCGCAGCGCCTCGCTTTGCGCGATCGCCGGATTGCCCTGATGGTCGGCGAAGATCACCTCCACCTTGCGCCCGCCAAGACCGGGCAATCCCTCGGTCGGGGCCAGCGGCAGGTTCGGCAACTCGGGATGCGCATTGTTGATGATATCGACAGCGACCTCGATCGCCTGCTTCACCGCGGTACCGGCCGAGGCAGCGACGCCCGTCAGCGGGTAGGGCGCGCCGATTTTCACCGGTGCGTCGGCGCCGCGCATGATACCGGGCATCGCGGCGAGCATCGGGGTGGCCAGCCCCAGACGGGTGATCGTGCGGCGGGTCGGGTTCGGCATCGCGTTTCGGTCCTCCAGGTCCCTGTGGGTGCATAGCCCGAAGCAACCCGTCACACCATCAGTTCGGCGAGTTCCGTCATGCTGGATACGATCAGGTCCGGCTGGTGCGGCCACCGCGCGAACGGCCGGCGGCGACGGTCGATGAACACCGTGCGCATCCCGGCCGCCTTCGCGCCGACGCAGTCGAACTCGTGGTTGGCGACGAACAGCACCTGATCCATCGCCACGCCCACCTTGCGGGCCGCCATCTCATAGGTCGCCCGGTGCGGTTTGAACGCATTCGCTTCGGTCACCGAAATCACCGCGTCGAACGGGATGCCGTGATACGCCTTTGCCGCCTCCAGCATGTCCGGATCGCCGTTTGACAGCACCACCAGTTGGTACCGCCCGTGAAGGCGACCGAGCGCCGCGGGGACTTCGGGGAAGCAAGTCAGGCGTTCGATGGCGGCGACAAGGAAACCGACTTCATCCTCGGTATGGGCAATGCCCGCCCGGTCCATGACCTGCCGCACGGACATATGGCCGATCTCCCGGTACGGGGTGTGCTCGCGCTGAAGCAAGGCGTCGATCATGGAGTTTTCGAAGTGGGTGCGCCGCCACCAGGTGACGAAGGCGTTGGGATCGCCGGTCCAGCCTTTCGCCGCAAGGAACGTGGTGGCGACGTCGCGTAGCCCGCCCTGCATGTCCACGATCGTGCCATACTGGTCGAACATGCAGATCTTGATGGACGATTTCAGCGTTTCGATATCGCTCATGGCCACCTCCCCGTCCCGCGCGATGTTCGCCAAAAAACCCTCGGAAGTCGAACGACAGCCGGCGTATTGTAATCTTGTGCCGTTCGGCCGATCTCCGGAGGGTCACTATCAGGAGCTAGCACGTGAAGGTCGGCGTTCCGAAGGAGGTAAAAAGCCACGAGTACCGGGTCGGCATGACGCCGGCCGGTGTGCGGGAACTGGTCCAGCAGGGGCATCAGGTCGTGGTCGAGCACGCAGCCGGCGCCGGCATCGGCTTCGATGACGATGCTTACCGCAGCGTCGGCGCAACGGTCCTGGCTTCGGCCGCAGAGGTGTTCGCGACCGCTGAGATGATCGTCAAGGTCAAGGAACCGCAGCCGCAGGAGATCGCGCTGCTGCGCCGTGGCCAGATTCTTTTCACGTACCTTCACCTCGCCCCGGACATGCTTCAGACCCAGGGGCTGATGAAGTCAGGTGCCACCTGCGTCGCGTATGAAACCGTCACCGACCGCGCCGGGACACTGCCGCTGCTCGCTCCCATGAGCGAAGTCGCCGGCCGCATGGCGGTCCAGGTCGGTGCGCACTGCCTGGAACATGAGCAAGGCGGCGCAGGCATCCTCCTCGGCGGCGTTCCGGGGGTGCCGCCCGCCAAGGTGGTGGTGCTGGGCGGTGGCGTCTCCGGCACCAATGCCGCCCGCATGGCCGTGGGCCTGGAGGCCAGCGTCACCATCATCGACAAATCCCTGCCGCGCCTGAAGGAACTCGATCTTCAGTTCGGCCCCCGGGCGACCACCCTTTTTGCCACCACCCAGGCGATCGAGCAGGCCGTGCTGGCCGCCGACCTCGTCATCGGCGCTGTGCTCGTGCCCGGTGCCGCGGCCCCCAAACTCGTTACGCGCGAGATGGTGCGCCGGATGCGCCCGGGTTCGGTTCTTGTCGACATCGCCATCGACCAGGGCGGCTGCTTCGAGACCAGCCGGCCGACCACGCACACCGACCCCACCTATATCGAGGACGGCGTGGTGCATTACTGCGTCACCAACATGCCCGGCGCGGTGGCGCGGACATCGACCTTCGCCCTGACCAACGCGACACTGCCGTTCGTGCTGGCGCTGGCCGGGAAGGGGTGGCGCCAGGCGATGCTGGACGATCCGCATCTCGCCCAGGGCCTGAACATCCATGATGGTCAGGTCACCCATATCGCGGTGGCTCAGGCGCTGGGCCTCCGCCACGCAGCCGTGCGTGATGTATTGGTTCCGGCCGTAGCGGTGTAGCTACAAACGTGAGGCGTCCCGCCAGGGATTGAACAGGCGGACCCCAAGAGCCTCGAAATCCGATACGTTCCGGGTGGCGACCACCAGACCATACCGTTCACCGGTCGCCGCGATGAATGCATCCATCGAACCGACCCAGCGCCCGGCTGCCTGTCCAGGGGCCATCAGACGTCCCCGGCAGTCGCCGGCCGCTTTATCAATTGGCAGCACGCGGCCCGACGTTCGATGCCGAACCGTATCTCCGCCACTGTGACGGCACTGATGAAGATGCGGTCCTCACCAGCATCGGCGAGTCAATCAATGACCCCGGCGTTTGGCTGGGGCTTTGTCCACTCGGAAACGACATTTGTGTCGAGCAGGAAATTCACAGGTCGATGTCGCGCGGCTCGATTAGTCATACCACTCAATATGGTCATTCTGGAACAAGTCCCCAAGACCTTTCCGCTGCCCCGAAGAGGCGATCAGCGGCTCAGCGACACAATCAGTTCGGGCAACGCCAGCAGCGAACCCACGACAGCATCCGGGGTGAAACCCAGTGCCTCCGTCTGCGTCCGCAACGCCCGGAACATCGCCGCCGGACCGATCACACCGTCGCCAATCTCGGCGTGAAGTGCCGCCGGCGTCACCCTCTCGATTCGCGCCACGCTGAAGCCGAAGCTCTTCGCCCCCGCGACGTCGAAGCCGTTGGAGGAGACGAAAACGACCTCCTCCGCCCGGACGCCAAGGCTTTCCTGGATCAGTTCATACGCGCGCGGGTCAGGCTTGTACGCCTTCCTCGCGTCGACGCTGATCACCGCCTCCAGACAGCGGTCCAGGCCACTGTTCCTGACCAGTGCGTCGAGCATCTCCGGGCTGCCGTTCGACAGGATCGCCAACCGGTATTGCTCAAGCAACCCGAGCGCCTCAACTGCCTCGGGATACGGAGCGAGCGTGTCGTAGGTATCGACAATACGGTCGAGCAGCGCGGCGTCCGCCTGCAAACCCAGCGTGGCCAATGTGTAGCTCAGCGAGTCGCGGGTAACGGCGCGAAAGTTCTCATACCGCCCCATGAGCGACCGCAGCCATGTGTATTCAAGCTGCTTCAGCCGCCAGACCTGCGTGATGTATTCACCGTGTCCGGGGAAAGCAGCTTCGGTGGCGCGGGCAACCGACTGCACATCAAATAGTGTGCCATAGGCGTCGAATACGATGGCCTTGATCGTCATGCCGCCGCCTGCTTCAGCCTGCCTCTCGCCGTTCGAACCGCGCCCGGTCCGCCGGCAGCAGCCGCACCTTCATATGGACCGCAGCCTCGTCATCGTGCCGCTCGACCACTTCGCCGTGCTGGTACAGCCACGCCATCCGCGCCCCATCCTGCGGCGGAATATCGTATTCGGCGATTTCCATCCCGTGGGCGATCCACTGATCGATGGCGGCTTTCAGCGTCTCGAGGCCCTCACCCGTTATGGCCGAAACCGCAACCGCGCCGTCGCGCAACGGCACCGCGGCCACGCCGCCCAGCAGATCAGCCTTGTTCAGCACCTCGATCGTGCGATCCGGCCAGGACGGGTCCAGCGTGCCATCGGCCACCATGTCGTCCAGTACCTTGATGACGTCGCCGCGCTGTGCGATCGTTTCCGGATGCGCCGCATCCCGCACGTGCAGGATCACATCGGCCTCGGACACTTCCTCCAGCGTCGCCCGGAAGGCCTCGACCAGTTCGTGGGGCAGTTGGCTGATGAAGCCCACGGTGTCGGACAGGATCACCCGCCGGCCGGAGGGCAGCCGCAGCCCGCGCATCGTCGGATCCAGCGTCGCGAACAACTGGTCCTTCGCGGTGACCTCGGCGCCGGTCAGCGCGTTGAACAGCGTCGATTTTCCGGCGTTCGTGTAGCCGACCAGTGCGATGACCGGAAACGGCACCCGCCGCCGTGCCGAACGGTGCAGCCCGCGGGTCCGGCGCACCTGATCGAGATCCTTGCGCAGCCGGACAAGGCGATCGTCGATCAGCCGCCGGTCGGCCTCGATCTGGGTTTCGCCCGGCCCGCCCAGGAAGCCGAAACCGCCGCGCTGGCGTTCAAGGTGGGTCCAGGACCGCACCAGCCGGGATCGCTGATACGCCAGATGCGCGAGTTCGACCTGGAGCGTGCCCTCCTTGGTCGCGGCCCGCTCACCGAAAATATCCAGGATCAGCCCGGTGCGATCGATGACCTTGCAGCCCCAGGCGCGTTCGAGGTTGCGTTGCTGGACCGGGGACAGCGCGGCATCAACGATAACGACTTCCACATGGTGCTGACTGATCGCCTCGCCCTGCGTCGAAACCTGGCCCTCACCGAACAGCATCGAGGGCCGGCGGGTGCGGAGTGGCAAAATCACTGCATGGACGACGATCAGCCCGATGGATGCGGCAAGTCCCACGGCCTCGGCAAGCCTGGCTTCTGCCGCGCGCGGCTGGTCGGCGCCGGAAACCTCCCGACCCTGTCGCTCCCACGGCAGGATGACGGCCGCGATGGTCGCTGACCCTGCCGGCTTTCCGTTTGGACCAGGTCCGTCCGGACCGTCGACCAGATCGAGTGGCGTTTTAAAGTCCTCATTGTTCGGCGGGTCAACCACGCGGGGCGGCCCGGGGTTTGAATATCGGGCGAGCAGCCCGGCGTCTGAATATCGCGATTAGTCGTTCCCGGTCACGCCGCTCAGTTCCCGAGCCGGAGCGGCGGCACCTTCGGCCTTGGTCGCATCGAACAACTGGATCGGAGCACCGGGCATCACGGTGCTGATGGCATGCTTGTACACGAGCTGGGTATGCCCATCCCGGCGCAGCAGAACGGAAAAATTATCAAACCAGGTAATGATACCCTGCAGCTTGACACCGTTCACAAGGAACACCGTCACCGGTGTTTTGCTCTTTCGCACGTGGTTCAGGAACACATCCTGAACATTTTGCGCTTTCTCATTGGCCACGGCCACAATCCTTCTTTTTTTGTGTGGAAGTATCGCTAAAACCAATTACCCGGCGGTTCGTGGCACGGCCGCCGAAAGTAGAACGTTAACAGTCAACCTCTCTCATGCGAGGTCACGTAGGCGTGAGCGCAGATCATGAGCAGTGTGGAAATGGAGATGCGGAGCCGCACCTTCAACTCCCCCATCGTGATCGGCATTGCCGATCAGCACCGCTGTAACGCCGGCGGCGCGTGCAGCCTGCATGTCGAGCGCCGTATCGCCCATGTACCAGACGGAGGTATCGGCCGGGCAACTGATTTGCGACAGCGCGAGGTGAATGGGCGCGGGGTCAGGTTTGTCGCGAACGGCGTCGCCGGCGCCGATCACCGGGCCAAAGAACCCGCTCCAGCCCAGATGGATCACTTCCCGCCGCAGAAAGGCACCCGCCTTGTTGGAAACCACGCCTTGCGGCCACGCTACCCCGGCTTCCAGGACCTCCTGCACCCCCTGCATCGGGCTGACATTATCCAGGTGCTGCTGCGTCAGGGTCTCATAGAAAATGTCCCGGGCGCGCTCCCATCTGTCACCGAACATGACCGGAAAACTCTCCCGCAATGAAACACGGACGCGGTTGCGCGTGTCCTCCACGGTCCATGGCGGACGGTCGAATTCGCTGAATACTGCGTTCAGCGAGGCTGTGATCCCGGCCCACCCATCTACCAGGGTATTGTCCCAGTCATATAACAAGACTGATGGGCGGCGGTCATTCATCGGGTGCAGGCCTTCGTCCGGTGCCAGCCATCAGGCGCCGTCCGCGGCGGCCGCCCGACGCTGATCGTCCACCCGGGACGCCCGACCCTGATCGTCCTCCTCGGTCTCCTCGGTCTCGGATGCCGGTTCGACAGCACCATTCCCGGGTCGTCGCAAGCGGGCCAGCACGCAGGCGTTCGCGCAGACCCGCAGCCATCCGTCGAAGGAAAGGTCATGTGCATTGTCGTCGGGGGCAAAGCGGTCGATGTAGCCTTTCAGCAGACCGGGCATGACCACCTCCACCGTCCCTGTGGGCCGATCGCGTTCCGCCGGCACCACCCATAGCAGCGTCGCTTCGCCGTAGCGGTTCAGCGCCATGTGCAACGGCAGGATTTCTTCCTCCGAGGCCCCCCCGTTGAACTTGTACACGAACATCTTGCCGGTCGACTCGAGATCCTCCATGAACTTGCGGCGGAGGAACTTCAGGCGCGCGGATTCCTGCTCGCGCATTAGCCAGACGCTGCGCTGCCCTTCGTAGACGAACGTGTGGTAAACGAGCCCGAACCTCTTCTCGTGGATCATATACTCTTTGTGGGATCCACCCTCCAGCCGCGGATCGATGTCCTCGATCTCGCCGAGGTCCTCGAAACCGTTATCGATGCCGCGGATCAGATTGCGCATGAACGTGCTGGAGAAGCGGAGCAAACCGAGCGGTTCAGCGTCGCAGCGGCGCTGGAAAAGGCCGAACTCACAGTTTTCGCCGAGTGATTCGAACTTGAGTGCGATCTCCGGGATGCTCAGCCCGGTCCAGGTCGTCGCCCATTCAGCCACATCAGCACAGGCCAGCGCACCGAAGCCGCGGTCGGGCGTGGCACCCAGCATCAAACCGGCGGGCAGCCCGGTTTGCTGGGGCTGAGTTGAATGCGCGACCCGGTACAGCTTCGCCTCGAAAACCGAGAAGGCCAACGACCGGTCGTCGAGGCTGTCACCGAAATCCTTCGCGCGGGCAGCGTCGGGGTGTTGGAGTGTGACGACCATGCGGTCGGACAGGCGCGTGAGGCCGGCGGGGAGGCGGTATCCCAGCAGCGTCGGGCGGGCGAGATCGGCCGACCCCATAACGGCGCCATTGACGGAAACAATCAGCCGCTGGCTCGGTAACTCAGGCGGGTGAACGAACGGCACGACATCCAGCGTAAACACGAATTCATCTGCCGCCGCGGGTCGCGGAAACACAAGGTGGCTTTCGGCGCCAACGCCCCAGGTAAACTCTGCCTCGGCTCGTGCCCAGCCGCCGCCCAGATAGGCCAGGCTGTTGCCCGTTGCGGCAAAGCTGATCGTCAGGTCACATACGGCTGCCATCTTCACCTTCTCGGGGCCGGGACGGGAGCGCTGTCCCAACGTGCCTGGATACCGCTCCCGTCCTCTGCACTACTATTTGATCGCGGGTGAGTTTGACAAGCATGTTACCGAGCTTCGCAGCTCAGATAGTTTCTTGCGGGTCTCTGTCCGCTCAACACACGGATTCAGGGCTTTGCCTTTAGCGTGACGCGAGCCTGCTTGACGGGTCGGCGCCTGCCGTCCACATCACCCGTATCATGCCGACAACTCGCGTCACCATTGATCATCGGACCGCAGGACCGGCCAGGCACCCGGAAAAGGCGAACCGGCCTGACAATCCGATCCAGCGCAAGCCGGCATGGATCAGGGTCAAGGCGCCCACCCACCCGGTTTATCACGCGACCAGGGCGCTGATCCGCGAAAACCGGCTGGTGACGGTGTGCGAGGAAGCCGCCTGTCCCAACATCGGCGAGTGCTGGTCGCAACGCCACGCCACGATGATGATCATGGGGGACACCTGCACGCGGGCCTGCAGCTTCTGCAACGTGCGCACCGGCCAGCCGCTTGGCCTTCAAACCGACGAGCCTGCCCGCGTCGCCGATGCGGTGGCGAAGCTGGGCCTGCGCCATGTGGTCGTCACCTCTGTGGACCGGGACGATCTGGCGGATGGCGGAGCGGCCCATTTCGCCGCGGTCATCCACGCCATCCGCGACGCCGCCGCCGGCACAACGATCGAGGTTCTGACACCGGACTTCCTGCGCAAGCCCGGCGGGGCCGAGACCATCGCCGCAGCCGCCCCTGACGTGTTCAACCACAACCTGGAGACCGTGCCCCGGTTGTATCCGGCGATCCGGCCAGGCGCGCGGTATTACCAGTCGCTGCGGCTGCTGGACCGGGTCAAGCAGCTCGCCCCCTTCATTTTCACCAAATCCGGCCTGATGGTCGGGTTGGGTGAGACGAAGCCGGAGATCATGCAGGTGATGGACGACCTGCGCATCGCCGAGGTCGATTTCCTGACCATCGGGCAATACCTGCAACCGACGGTGAAGCACGCGGCGGTGGACCGGTTCGTCACCCCGGACGAGTTTTCCGAGTATGCGTCCATCGCTCGGGCGAAGGGGTTCCTGCTGGTGTCCGCCACGCCGCTGACCCGCAGCTCGTATCATGCCGACGCGGACTTCGCGGCACTGCGGACGGCGCGCGGCGAGAAACTGGCGCAGTGCGCCGCCTGATGCCCCGCACCTGATGCCAACCCATGCGGAGCGGCAGATCGTCCCGTACACACCCGAACAATTGTTCGATCTGGTGGCCGATGTCGGCTCCTATCCGCGTTTCCTCCCGTGGTGTGTGGGCTCTAGGGTGCGCACTCGCGCCGAAAACCATCTTGTCGCCGAACTCACGATCGGATTCGGACCGTTTCGGGAAAGCTTCACCAGTCAGGTCAAACTCGACCGAGCCCAGCGTGTCATCGTGACGTATGAGAACGGACCATTCCGATATCTCAACAACCAGTGGGATTTCGCGCCCCACCGGAGCGGCACCGAGGTTGCGTTTTTTGTCGACTTCGAATTCCGCAGCCGCATCCTCCAGGCGGCGATCGGCGTCGTGTTCAACGAGGCAGTGCGCCGGATGGTCAAGGCCTTCCGCAAGCGCGCCCGGGACGTTTATGGTCCCCCGCAATTGCCCTAGGAAACGCCATGGTCTATGCGCCGGCTGCTGCGGACCCGTCTCTCCCCCCCGTCCATGTCAACCTGTTTTCCGACACCCAGACGCGTCCGTCCGCCGCCATGAAGGACGCGATGGTACGTGCGGACGTCGGCGATGAGCAGAACGGGGACGACCCGACGATCAATGCGCTGTGCGACCGTATGGCCGCGCTAACGGGCAAGCCGGCGGCGATGTTCCTTCCCTCCGGCACCATGTGCAACCAGATCTCCATTCTCGTGCACTGCCGGCCGGGCGATGAGATCCTGGCGCACGAGAGTTCACACATCATCACCAGCGAGGGCGGCGGCCCAGGCGCTCTGGCTGGGGCCGCCGTCCTGGGCCTGCGCGGCGCCCGCGGCATGTTCGACAGCGCGACGATGCGGGCCGCGCTGCGGGAGAAGCGACGCAATGCGCCGCCTCAGACCCTCGTGGCGGTGGAGCAGACCGCAAATGCCGGCGGCGGGTCGGTGTGGCCGCTGGCTCTGCTGACCAAGGTCCTGTCCGCGGCGCACGAAGCTGGCTTGAGCACCCACATGGACGGCGCGCGGCTGATGAACGCAGTGGTCGCCACCGGCGTGACCGCGCAGGAGATGGCGGCGCATTGCGATTCGGTCTGGCTCGATTTCACCAAAGGCCTCGGCGCGCCGCTCGGGGCCGTTCTGTGCGGGTCCGAGGCGTTCATCGACGAAGCCTGGCGCTGGAAGCAGCGGCTCGGCGGGTCACTGCGGCAGGCCGGGATCTGCGCCGCAGCCTGCCTCTATGCCCTGGACCACAACGTCGAGCGCCTGGCCGAGGATCATGCCAACGCCAGGCTCCTGGTGCGCGGCCTGCGGCAGGTGCCGGGTCTGGCCGTCGAGGAGCCTGAGACGAATCTGGTCTTTTTCGACACCCGCGCCGCCGGCCTGACCGCCAACGCCCTGGCCGAACGGGTGCGGCAGCAGGGCATATCGCTCTCGACCGTCGGCGCCTACAGGGTCCGCGCCTGCACCCATCTCGACGTCGATGCGGCGGGGGTAGACCTCGCGGTGCAGGCGATATCGAACGCCCTTCGGCCGGCCTGAAGCGGCACTGTCGCTATACACCCTACCCGTCGTCGTGCGTGGACGCGAATGCAACGTCGCGATGCACATGCACCGACATAAGGATGCCGAACCCGACCATTACGGTCAGCATCGCCGACCCGCCGTGCGACACCAGCGGCAGCGGCACACCGCCAACGGGAATGACACCCATCACCATGGCGATATTGACGAACACATACAGGAAGAAGTTGCAGGAAATACCAAGCGCGACCAGCCGGCCAAACTGGTTGCCGCAGCGCAGCGCGATCAGCATCCCGCCGACGATGATCAGTCCCAGCAGCGCCAGCACCGCCAGGCCGCCGATGAAGCCGAACTCCTCGCCGATCATGGTGAAGATGAAGTCGGTCTGCTTTTCCGGCAGGAAATCGAGATGGCCCTGTGTGCCCTGGAGAAACCCCTTGCCCCACAGTCCGCCCGACCCTAGCGCGATCTTGGACTGTATGATGTTGTAGCCCGCGCCCAACGGATCGCTCTCGGGGTGCAGGAAGGTGTCGATCCGGGCGCGTTGATAGTCATGCATGTGCGAGTAGGCGAACTGTCCAAGCAGCGGGATCGGAAGCACGACGAGCAGGAACTTCCACCAGCGCACGCCGGCGGCGAAAAAGATCGCCGCCCCCAGCATCGCGGTAATCGCCGCCGTTCCGAGGTTCGGCTCCTTCAGGATCAGCCCGACGGGGATCAGCACCGCGATCACCGGCGGAATCAGAAACAGCGGGTTGCCCATCCGCTCCCACGAGGCACGATGGAACCAGGCCGCCAGCGCCAGGACCAGTGCCAGCTTCATCAGCTCCGACGGCTGAAGCTGCAGGAAGCCGAGTTCCAGCCAACGCTGCGCACCCTTGCCGACATGCCCCATGCGCAGCACGAGAACGAGCAGGAGGACACCGCCCAGCCACGCCGGCCAGGCAAGTTTCGCGATCACCCGGATGTCTACCAACGCGATCGCAACCATGATGATCAGGCCAATGCCGAAGCGCACGGCATGTCGCGTTGCATAGGGTTCGGGCGCGCCGCCCGCTGCGCTGTAAAGCGCGACATACCCGACACCGGCCAAGGCGCAGAGCAGGATCACATACAACCAGTTGACCTGGAGCACCTTACCCATCAAGTCGAACGAAGGCTCGCGCCAGATGCGCCGGTCCATCATGGGCGCCCATCCTTCACAGGCGGGGGTCCATCATGGGCGTGAATCCGCTTCGGCGACCTGCGCCGGCGGCGGGGCCGTGCGGTTCGACGGATCGCGCCGCAGGACCTCGGTCATGACATCACGGGCCAGGGGTGCCGCGGCGGCCGCGCCGGCGTTGCCATGCTCGATCACCACGGCCAGGGCGTAGCGTGGCGCATCGTACGGCGCGTAGGCCACGAACAGTGCGTGCGGACGGTACTCCCAGGGCAGTTTCTCGCTGTCGAAATGCCCGCTCTCGCGCAGTTCGCGGGACACCCGCCGCACCTGGGCCGAACCGGTCTTCCCGGCCAACTGCACCACCGGATCGGCCAGGCGAGCCAGCGGCGCCGTGCCGCCCGGCTCGTTCACCACCGCCCACATGCCTTCGCGCACGTTCCGCAGCAGCTTGTCCGTCATTCCCAGTGCCGGCCAGTCGCCGTGCTCCGCACCAGGCTGCATCACGCCGGCCAGCTTGCGGGTCAGATGCGGCTGCACCACACGTCCGCTGGCGATGCGTGAGGCATAGGTGGCGAGCTGCAACGGCGTCACCTGGATAAATCCCTGGCCAATCCCGCTGACGACGGTGTCGCCGATGTTCCAGGCGTGGCCCTTTGCGATGCGCCACTCCCGGGTCGGGATCAGCCCTGGACGCTGGCCGGGCAGGTCAAGCTCGAGCTCGACACCGAGGCCGAGGCGGTTGGCCATGGCGGCGATGTGGTCGATCCCGGTGCGCCGGGCCACCTCGTAGAAGAACACGTCGCAACTGTTCTTCAGGCCGCCGCGCAGGTCGAGCGTCCCGTGGCCGCCCTTGCGCCAGCAGTGGAAGCGCGTGTCCCCCAGGTCGAGGTAGCCTGGACAGCCGATCCGGTCCCCTGGCGTGATCGCCCGGGACTCCAGACCCGCCAGCGCCACCGCCATCTTGAAGGTCGAGCCAGGGGCGTACAACCCAGACGTCGCCTTGTTGATGAGCGGCGGGCGGCGATCGTTCGTCCATTCCAGCCACTGCGCCTGGGAGACGCCGGAGTTGAACACCGACGGGTCGAAGGACGGGTTGGTTGCCATCGCCAGCACTTCGCCGTTGCGGCAATCCATCACCACCGCACTGGCACTCTCGTCGCCCAGCAGTTTCAGCACCGCTTGCTGCAACCCGGCATCCAGCGTCAGCCCGACTTCCTCCCCCGGCACGCCGTCCTGCCGGTCCAGCTCGCGGATCACCCGCCCCACCGCGTTCACCTCCACCTGCACGGCGCCCGCCCGCCCGCGCAGGCCAAGATCATGGAATTTCTCCACCCCCGCCCGCCCGATCCTCAGGCCGGGCAGACCGAGCAGGGGATCGTCCCCGACATCGGCCTCATTCGGCGGCGCAACGTAGCCGACGATATGGGCCAACCCGCTGCCGAACGGGTAATTGCGGCTGGTGCCGGCATCCACGACGATTCCCGGCAGGTCCGGTGCATTGACCTCGATCGCCGCCATTTCGTCCCAGGTGAGGAACTCGCGGATCAGCACCGGGATGAATTTTCGCTTGCGGTGCAGTTCGCGATCGATGCGGATGCGCTCGTTTTCACTCAGCGGCAGAAGTTTCGAAAGCGCATCCAGCGTGGCCGGCACGCTGTCGGTCTGTTCGGCGATCAGCACGGCCCGCCAGTTGGTGCTGCTGCCCGCGACCAGGGTGCCGAACCGATCGAGGATCCGCCCGCGCGGCGGCGCGATCATGCGTGCACTGATGCGGTTCTCATCGGCCAGGGTGGTGTAGCGCGCGCCATCCTGCACTTGCACCTGGTAGAGCCGAACCCCCAGCGTGCCCAGCACGGCGAGTTGGCCGCCCAGTAGCAACAAAGCCCGCCGGGTGAAGACGCCAGCCCGCTCGACCTCGCGTTTCACGGCTACGCCCGTTCCGGATCAGCGATAGACCGGTGCGCACCCGCAAGGGGTATCGCCAGCACCGGGTAAAGCGAGATGGCCAGGACCGCCGTGAAGAGCGCCGGATCGGGCGATAGCGGACGGAAGGTCAGCAGCATGACCATAAGCCAGATCAATGTCGAGGCCGCGGCCGCCACACCGCCGAAGACGGCCCAGATCGAGGCGAAGCCGCGGCGCGACAACGAGCGGCGCATCGCCAGCGCCACGCCGTGAACCGCCAGCATTGTGAACACGCCGACACCCAGCGGCAGATATCCCAGCAGGTCGGTCATCAGGCCAACCCCGAAAACGACCAGCGGCGGCAAGGCACGCGGCCGGAACAGGGACCAGAACCAGACGCAGCACAGCGCGACAGCCGGCAGCAGTGCCGCCTGCCCGGGAATATCAAACGGCGCCTGCGTCAGCAGCATCAGCAGGATGGTCATGCAGGCCGGACCGCTGGATCTTGCTGTGATATCGAGACGCCGGCCGATACTGGCCCTCGGGCGGATGCCCGGAAGCTGATCAGTCATCAGCGGATGCCCGGACGTTGATCGGACATCAGCGGATGCCCGGACGCTGATCGGACATCAGCGGATGCCCGGACGCTGATCGGTACGCGCCATCAGTGCCGCCCTGCCGTCGGCCGTTCCGGCGGGGTCAGGCCGTTCAGGCCGTAGTCGAAGATCCGCACGACCTCCAGCTTCTGCAGCATCGCCGCGGGTTCGACCTCAGGCGCACCGCTGCTGCTGTAATGCACCGTACCGACTGGCAGGTTGGCGGGGAAAGCGTTCGCCTCGGCACTGGTGACGATTCGTTCGCCTTCCTGCGGCACGATCCCCTCCGGCCAGTAAAGCAGTCGCGGCCGCGGGGCGTTGGTGCCCACCAGGATCGCATGAGCCCGCGAGCTCTCCATGATCACGGGGATCCGGCTGTTGAGATCGGTGATCAGCAGCACCCGCGCCGTGCGGGCGCCGACCTCGGTAATGCGGCCGATCAGCCCACGCTCATCCACCGCGATCTCGCCCTTCCGAATGCCGTGGTTCGGACCGACCGACAGCAGCACCGCCTTGGCATACACGCCGCCCGCGTCGGCCACGACCCGCGCGGTGACGAACGAGGCGTCGGGATCGGGAATCCAGCGCAGGCTGGCCTTCAGCCGCTGATTTTCCGCGTCGAGCGCCAGCGCGATCGACTGCCAGCGCCGCAGCGTCTCGTTTTCCGCGCGCAGACGGTCGTTGTCGGCGCGTATGTCCCACAGCGCCGCGGTGTCGGTGATCGCAAGGTGGATCTGGCCGAGCGGGGCCCCGAGCATCGTGTAGATTGGCGCCAGCGTGTCGCCGAGCGTGATGCGCAGCCGTTCCGCCAGTTGCGTATCCGCCTTGCCGAGCAGCATGAGGACGAACGAGGCAACGATCAGCAGTGGCAGCGTAAGCCGAGCCAGCGCCTGGCGTGCCTGGATCGATAAGCGGATCATTCGGCCCCTTAGGCGAGAGTGGTGGGCGTCGGATTTGAAAGACCGCGTCCGTCCTGGGTTCGGCGGCTGGACGAGGGATACGCCGGTCGGGCGATCAATACATGCTGGTCAGCACGTTGCTCAAACGCTTTCTTTCCTCGAGAGCCCTTCCGGTCCCGAGCGCCACGCACTGCAGCGGATTTTCCGCGATCACGACCGCCAGACCGGTCGCGTCCCGCAGCACCTGATCGAGGCGGTACAGCAAAGCCCCGCCTCCGGTCAGCACGATCCCCTTGTCCACGATGTCGGAGGCGAGTTCAGGCGGCGTGTTTTCCAAAGCAACCTTGACGGCTTCGATGATCGCGGAAACGGGTTCGGCCAGACTGTCCGCAATCTCCCGCTGACTGACCAGGATTTCGCGCGGAACGCCATTCATCAGATCACGGCCGCGCACTTCGCGGTATGGACCTGGATCCCTGGGATCCATCATCGCCGCTGCGCCGATATCCATTTTGATCCGTTCGGCCGAAGATTCGCCGATCAGCAGATTATGATGGCGGCGGATGTAGCTGATGATCGCCTCATCCATCTTGTCGCCGCCGACCCGCACACTGCGCGAATAGACGATGCCGCCGAGGCAGATGACCGCGACCTCGGTCGTGCCGCCGCCGACATCGACGACGATACTGCCCGATGGTTCCGTCACCGGCAGGCCGGCCCCGATTGCCGCCGCCATCGGCTCCTCGATCAACTGCACCCGCCGCGCCCCCGCGCTTTCGGCACTTTCCTGGATCGCCCGGCGTTCCACCGCGGTGGAACCGGAAGGAACACAGACGATGATCAGCGGGGAGGCGAACGCCCGGCGATTATGCACCTTGCGGATGAAGTGCTTGATCATCTCCTCGGCGACCTCGAAGTCGGCGATCACGCCGTCACGCAACGGCCGGCTCGCGGTGATATAACCGGGCGTGCGGCCCAACATCATCTTGGCTTCCTCGCCGACCGCGACCACCTGCTTCTTGCCGCGGACATCGGCGATGGCCACGACGCTTGGCTCCGCCAGGACGATGCCGCGGCCCTTGACGTAGACAAGCGTATTGGCAGTACCGAGATCGATGGCCATGTCGGCTGACATAAAGCCGAGCAAGCGGGAGAACATCCAAAGAACCTTCTTCGTGACGGGAACGCGCTCGCTGACGGGGGTCGCTGCCTGGTTTGACGGACCGGGTTCGAGGACTGGGCAGGCGAAAGGCGGTGGGCTTAATCCCGGCGTGCCAGGTTCACAAGGGCCTGATGACATTCGTTTGATCGCCTGCCGCGAAAATGCCGCGTTTTGGTCAGGCCATCAGCGTTTTCGATGCCAATCTCGACGGTAAGAAACATCGGAGGATAATATGCGCTTTTCGACGATCGCTTTGTTTCTCTCCATCTCAGCCGGTGTGGCGGCCTGCGGCGGCGATCCGGGCACGCGAGCGGTGACGGGAGGGCTGATCGGAGCGGGTGCGGGTGCCGGCGTATCAGCCGTGACCGGCGGGCGGCCCGCGACCGGAGCCTTGATCGGCGGCGGCGTCGGTGCGGTGGGCGGCGCGGTCACGCGGTAATCAGATACCGGACGATCAGGGGAAGTAGCCCCGGCAGCTTCGTTGCGTTACAATGCAATTCTGGCCGGGCTACGGGCGGCTACGGTCAAGACCCTATCGCCCTGATTGGCGGCAACGCGCTCTGTCGCGGTGGTCCCCATGCGCCCTCCCGCAGTGACGCAACAAATCGCATGCGGTCCTATTGAGTAACGTGGAAGTGGCCGGCGCCGAACGTGTCAATTGATGTCAGGGTTGGTGTGATACTCAATTACTGTCTCAATTTGTTTGATATCATTTCTCTTAGGGTATGATATTCGAAATGGACAACGCATGAGCCCATGCTGCTAACAAGAACCGCTCGCCTACGCTATGATTAGGTCGACTTTACGATTGCTCGGTAGCGAAAGTTTGTATTGGCGGTTATCCACGCAAATCCGATGTGGTGATCGCGGCTTATGTGACATCGGGCTCTTCCCGCTGACCCTGCAAGCCACGATCGGTTGCGCGCGAATGGACCGTGTGTGTCCTGAAGGTCGGGGTCCGGGTGTCTGCTATCAGGGCGCTGTTTGTCACCACAGAACTCGCTGGGCTCGCCAAGGCGGGGGGGCTTGGTGAGGTGTCGGTTGGACTGCCATTGGCTCTCCGGCGGCGTGGCATCGACATCCGTCTTCTTATGCCGGCCTATCATGAAGTTATCGCCAAGCTTCCCCAGATCAACTGGCTCGGCGATCTCAGCCCGCGCGCGGGGATTCCGCCTGCGCGGATCGGAGAAGCCCGTCTACCGGACGGAATGATCCTGTATCTGGTTGCCTCGCCGTCGCTGTTCGACCGGCGCGGCACTCCATACTGCACGCCCGAGGGCTCGGACTGGCAGGACAACCACATCCGTTTTGCCCGTCTTTCGCTGGCGGCGGCGGATATTGCGGCGGGACGCGGGCAACTGGGTTGGAAGCCCGACATCGTGCATTCCAACGACTGGCCGGGCGGTTTGACCCCGGCCTACATGCGCTGGGACGGCATCAATGTTCCAACTGTGCTGACCATCCATAACATCGCCTATCAGGGCAATTTCGATGCCAGTCAACGCCAGTTGCTGGCCATTCCGGAAGCGGCGTTCGACATCAACGGCGTGGAGTTTCACGGCCGGGTCTCGTTTCTTAAGGCCGGCGGGTTCTATGCAAGCCACGTGACAACAGTCAGCCCGACCTATGCGACGGAGATTACCACCGAACATCAAGGCGCCGGACTGCACGGCCTGATGGAAAGCCGAGCGGCGCGGGGACAGTTGTCGGGGATTGTAAACGGGATCGACGAAAGCTGGGATCCGGGCAGCGATCCGCATCTGCCGCACCATTTCGATCCCGACGACCTGAACGGCAAGCAAGCGAACGGTGACGCGGTGCGGACAGCGCTGTGTCTGCGCCCTTCGGACGGGCCGCTGTTCGGCATCGTTTCGCGGCTGGTGCATCAGAAGGGGCTGGATCTTGTTGCCGAGACAGCTAACGACATCGTCGGGAACGGCGGCCAGATTGCCATCCTCGGTCTGGGCGATCCGGAGATCGAGCACATGCTGAGCCGCACGTCGCGGCGCCATCGTGACGACATGGGCGTACTGATCGGCTTCAACGAACCGATGGCTCGGCGCATTGTCGCCGGCAGCGATTTCACCCTGATGCCATCTCGGTTCGAGCCTTGCGGCCTGACGCAGATGCAGGCCCAGCGCTACGGCGCGCTGCCAATCGCCCATGCGACAGGCGGCCTCGCCGATACGATCGACGATGGCACGACGGGGTTCCTGTTCTCGACGCTGTCCTCGGATGGACTTATGCAGGCGTGCCACCGGGCTTTCGATGCCTATGACGATGAGGGACAGCTCACCGGGATGCGGCGCGCGGCGATGGCCCGCTGCTTCAGCTGGTCCGGCGCCGCGGCGGAATACGAGGCCCTGTATCGGCGTTTGATCGGCCCGCCGGCGGGTGCCGCCCGCTCCAAGCTGCGGTCTGCGAAACGACCGCCCCCGCCGTCCGTGACCGAGGCGCTGGAACCGGCCGCCTGAAAGTTCGCGGGTGCGGGTTACAGCCGGCGGCAGCGCGCAGGATGACGGGCGCCGCGGTCCGACTGAGCGGCGGCGAGGTTTCGGAACCGAGACGGGGTCCAGGAGGTCAGAAATGATAAATATTTCAGTCATGGCCGCAGCGGCCGCGGCTCTCGCGATGACGGCGACCGTCCCCGGCCGCGCGGCTTCCCCCACCGACGCATCGGCAGCAACCCATTACCGCACGGTCAACGTTGACGGGCTCTCGATCTTTTATCGCGAGGCCGGGCGGCCTGATGTGCCCGCCATCCTGCTCCTGCACGGCTTTCCGTCATCGTCGCGCATGTACGAACCGCTGTTTTCAAGACTCTCGGCGCAATTCCATCTGATCGCGCCGGACTACCCCGGGTTCGGACACAGCGATGCGCCGGGTGCAAAGGATTTTGCCTACACTTTCGATCACATCGCGACCGTCATGGGTGATTTCACCGAGGCGATCGGACTGCCGCGCTACGTCCTGTATATGCAGGACTATGGCGGACCCGTCGGCTTCCGGCTCGCCATCGCCCATCCCGAACGAATCCGCGCCTTGGTGATCCAGAATGCCGTCGCGCACGAGGATGGCCTCGGGCCGCTGTGGGAGAAGCGCCGGCAATTCTGGGCCGACCGGGCTGCCAATGAAGCCGGCCTGCGGGTGAATTTCTTCTCGCTCGCCGCAACGAAGCAGCGCCATGTCGGCTCGAACCCCAATCCCGATACGATCGATCCCGATCGCTGGAGCGACGAGTTTGCGTTCCTCAGCCGGCCCGGCGAGGCCGATATTCAGACCGACCTGTTCTACGACTACCGCACGAACGTCGCGAGCTACCCTGCCTGGGACGCGTGGCTGCGGCAGAATCAGCCGCCGACTCTGGTGGTTTGGGGCAAGTACGATCCCTCGTTCCAGGAGGCCGAGACTGCGGCTTACAAGCGGGACCTGCCGAAGGCCGAAGTCCATATTCTCGATGCGGGTCATTTCGCGCTCTATGAAAAACCGGACGAGATTGCGGATCTGATGAAGGATTTCCTCGCCCGCGCGCTCGATACCGAGGCGTCGAAGTGACGCAGCTTCGGAGAAGGCGCCCTCGGAACGGCGTCAAGGCGATCGACACACCGAAAGTTCGACCATTATGGACACCTTTGCAGCCCCGTGCCACCCTGGTCTCTTCGATGCATGAAAAGGATCGAAGTATTGCGTGCCTGCAGAGGCTTGGCGGCGCTTTTAAGCCAAACCAGTGAGGTCGGCGGCGCCTCATGAGCGGCGACAACCCGCTCGATGAAATGGCGGATGGGACAGGTCACGCCAAACCCCACTGGCGCTCCCTGCTGTCCACCATGTTTGCGCTCGGCCACGAGACGCTGGCACAACGCGCGCGCCTGCTGGATCAGGCGTTTGCCGAAGAAGGCATAACCGCGATCCTGCCAGGGGAGCGCGCGGTGAACTGGCGCTGTGATCCAATCCCTCTGCTGATATCTGCCGCGGAATTCGCCTCCGTGGAGGCTGGGCTCGCGCAACGCGCCCAGCTTATGGAACTGATTCTCGCCGATCTCTATGGCCCGCAGACCTTGCTGGCCGAGGGTCTGATCCCGCCTGACCTGGTGTACGGTAATCGCGCCTTTTTGCGTCCCTGCCACACTGTCGGGACCCGCAGGCGGGACCGCTATCTGTCATTCTACGCCGCCGACATGCTGCGTGGCCCGGATGGCGCGTGGCGTGTCCTGGCCGATCGCACCGGACAGGCGCAGGGCCTTGCGTACGCCCTCGAAAATCGCCGGATCATGTCCCGCGTGGTGCCGGAGCTGTTCCAGGCGCAGCGGATCCAGCAGCTTCGGCAGTATATGGAAATCACCGGCGACGCGTTGCAGGCACTCAGCCCCGACGACGGCGCCGGGGTCGCGCTGTTGAGCGGCGGCCACTCCGACCCGCTGTGGTTCGAGCACGTGCTGCTGTCGCGGGAATTCTCGATCGGCCTGGTGGAAGGCGGCGACCTCACGCTGCGCAACGGTCATGTGTATCTGAAGACGCTGCGCGGCCTCCAGCGGATCGGCGTGCTGCTGCGCCGCAAAGATGGCCATCGCGTCGACTCCCTGGAGTTGTCTGCAGGCACCGGCGTTCCCGGATTGCTCGATGCGATCCGCGGCGGCTCCGTCCGCATGGTCAACGATCCGGGGTCCGGTCTGACCGAGGCGCCCGCGCTGGCGGCTTTCCTGCCGGCGCTGGCCCGCCGGCTTCTGGACGAGGACCTGCACCTTGCCAGCCAGGCGACGCTCTGGCTGGGTGAAGGTGCGGTCGTTCGCACCGTGCTGCGGGACCTGGAAGGCTGGCTGGTCCGCAAGGCGACCGACGGCAATATGCCGCCCGTTGTCCCGATGATGCTGTCGGCGGCGGAGCGGGCGGATCTGGCCGCGCGCATGGCCGCCGAGCCCGCCTCGTATGCAGCATCCGTGGCGCCAACGCCGTCGGTGGCGCCGTGCGCGGGAGAGCACGGGCTCGAGCCGAAGCCGATCGCCTTGCGCATGTTCATGACTTTCGACGGCACACGATGGCGCGCGTTCCCCGGCGGCCTCGCCCGCGCCCTATCCGAGGAGGACGCGCTCGCCGGCCGCTTGCCCCGCAATGCGCTGTCGAAGGATGTCTGGGTCATGCAAGATGAGGCCAGCACCGTGCAGGGCGCGCTGGGGCTGTTCACCCCGACGCTGGCGATCCGCCGCACCGCCGGCGACCTGCCGTCGCGCGTGGCCGACAATTTCTACTGGCTGGGCCGCTATCTGGAACGGCTGGAGGAAGCCGCGCGACTGCAACGTGCGGTTATCACGCGCATTCTCCGCCCCGCCGCGACCGCGCGGGAGATCGCCGAAATAAAGATCCTCGTCGGCAGCCTGACAAAGATCAAGATGATGGCTGCCGAGGACGCCAGCGTTATTGGTGCCGGCATGCTGGCGTCCGCCGTGCTGCGCGCCTTCCGCCACGAGGGCGGTATGCGCCGCGTCCTCGGCCACGTCGCCCGCCAGGTCGAGCAACTGCGCGACCGCCTGACCGGTGAGATGCACGCGGTCCTGACTCGCTCGCTGCGTATCCTGGGCGAGAACATGAAGCGTCTGCCCCCGGATTCGAACGCCCGCTCGCTGGAAAACGCGTCGCATCTGACCACCGAGATCCTGGAATTCGCCGCCACCGTCGCCGGCCTGGCGGCCGAGAACATGGTCCGCGGCGGCGGCCGGCTGTTCCTGGACTTCGGCCGGCGAATGGAACGCGCACAGTCGGTCGCGGGGGAACTGGCACAGGTTCTGGATCAGCCGGGTGCCACGACGCAGCCCGGTCGGGTCGAGTCAGGTTTGCGGCTGGCGCTGGAGCTGCGCGACTCCGTCATCACCTACCGCACTCGCTATCTCGCGGTGTTGCAGCCCGCACCGGCGCTTGATCTGATTCTGGCCGATGAGGGCAACCCGCGGGGGCTGGCGTTCCAACTCGTCGCGGCGCGGGATCTGCTGCGGGAGATCGTCGAGGACAGCGACTCACTGGCAATGTCAATGGAGCCGCTACTGCAGGAGACGCGCGACATCGTTCAGGACGTGCTGCTTTCGCCCGATCAGATGGCGGCGACCGCGCGCCTGCCGCCGCGGCTGAAAAAGCTGGAACAGGGGATCAGCGCTGTCGCGGACCGGGTATCGCGGCGCTATTTCACCCTGCTGCCGATTGCCCGCAGCCTCGGTGTGGAGAGCGCACCCCTGCGCGGGGCGGCGTGACCGGATGACCAACCGGCCATGACGCCGACACTCCTGACGCGCTTCCCCGTCATGCCGACGGCGGTCGGTATCCACGCCTTGCGCCCGCGATGACGCCGGCAGCCGATGGCTCAATTCCAAGAGCGGTTGGCATAACGCGCTTGATTCACCTTTCATTAGCAATCCCTTGCTAGGCTGATCCGGTCTCAATCCAGCCGCAGGTGATCCGATGCGCCGCCTCCCGATCCTTCTGCTTCTGCCGGTGCTGAGTTGGCCGGTTGCGCCTTTGCCCGCTTGGGCGGCCGACCAGCCGAAGGCGTGCACTGCACCGGCTCACCCTGTCCGCCAGACCTGGCAGCAGCACTTCTCCGGGGCCAACCTGGCCCACGACGGACATTTGACGCAGGAGGAGGCCAAAGCAGGTTACCCCGACGCGGCAAAGCACTTCGACGACATCGATGTCGACCACAAGGGCTATGTGACCGAAAACGACATCCGCGCCTGGCGGGTGATGCGCAAGGCGGCGCAGCGGCTGGGCAAGCCACCCGAGGACAAGCTGCGTCCGCGATCGGCGGTTCAGCGGACCTATCCAGAGTTCCGCACGATCACCGTGGCCGGCAGGCAAACGTCAGCCACATCGATCGCGGGTACTAACCCCGCGGTGTCACCATCGGGCCCTAATGTGTCCTCACCAGGTCCTGCTGTGCCGTCACCGAGTGCTCCTGACGTAGCATCGCCGGGCTCGGTCCGATGACTTAGGGGTGCCGCAGCGGCAGGTGCGTCGCCCGCCCTTGTGCCAAACGAGATATGCCGACATCGACATGTCGCTCGCACAGTCCCGCATCGAGGCGCGCCCCAACCAACACCTCAGCCGTTCCGCCTCACCAGCGTCCGCACCGCTGCCTCGATCGCGCCTAGTTCGTCTGGCAGCACCGTGAACCGCTCCGTCCGCTCGAACAGATCCGCCATCCGATCCGGCAACGCCGGCCGATGCCCCGTCGCCCGCTCCACCGCATCCGGAAACTTCGCTGGATGAGCCGTCGCCATCGCCACCACCGGGATCCCGCCCGCGCAAGGCAAAGCCCGAGCCGCCGCGATCCCAATCGCCGTATGCGGATCGGCCAGATATCCTGTCGCCGCATGCAGCCGCCGGATCTCTGCCTCGGTCCCGGGATCGTCCAGCCGGAAACCATGAAACAGCCCGCGTGCCCGGTGCCAGATCGCGTCCGCCACGACCATCCGGCCCGTCGCGCGAAACCCCACCATGGACGCCCGCGTCGCCTCGGGATCGCGGTCCAGCAACTCGAACAGCAGCCGCTCGAAATTCGAACTGATCTGAATATCCATGCTCGGCGACAGCGACGGCTCCACCGGCGCCATCGACATATCGTTGGATGCCAGAAACCGCGCCAGGATATCGTTGCGATTGGAACCAACGATCAGCCGCGCCACCGGCAGACCCATCCGCCGGGCAGCCCAGGCGGCCAGCACATTCCCAAAGTTGCCGGTGGGCACGCTGAATGCCACATCCCGGTCCGGCGCTCCCAAAGCCAGCGCCGCCGCCACATAATAGGGGATCTGCGCCGCGATCCGCGCCCAGTTGATCGAGTTCACCGCCGACAGCCGCATCTCCCCGCGAAAGCCGGAGTCGGCGAACATCGCCTTCACCAGATCCTGGCAGTCGTCGAACGTCCCCTCCACAGCAACATTTCCGACATTCGCCGCCAGCACGGTGGTCATCTGCCGCCGCTGCACCTCGCTCGTGCGCCCAAGCGGATGCAGGATCATGATGTCGACCCGGTCCCGCCCGGCGCACGCCTCGATCGCCGCCGACCCGGTATCGCCGGACGTTGCCCCGACGATGGTCACCCGCCGGTCGCGCTGACGCAGGACATGGTCAAACAGCCGTCCCAGCACCTGCATCGCCATATCCTTGAAGGCGAGCGTCGGCCCGTGGAACAGTTCCTGCACGAACAAGCCGTTCTCCAACTGGACCAGCGGCACCACCGCGGGATGGCCGAATCCGGCATAGGCCTCGCGGCAGATGGAACGCATCACCTCGAACGGGATTGACGTCCCGACGAACGGCTGCATCACGCGCGCGGCGAGGTCCGGGTAAGGCAGTCCCCGCATCGCCCGCCAGTCCGACGGGCTGAAGTGCGGCCACGCCTGCGGCATGAACAGCCCGCCATCCTCGGCCAGCCCCGCCAGCAGGACATCGGCGAAATCTACGGCGGGCGCCTGCCCACGGGTCGAAATGTAGCGCATGGCGGGTCTTCTACGCGTTCACCGGCGTTGCGCCCAGATCGTTGCTGCAAGATCCATCGCGGCAACCGGATCACCCGCCCGCCCCATCGCCAGCAGCGCCAAAGCAATCGTCGCTCGGATCGTCGCCAGCGGCGTCTCCGGGGCGATCTCTCCGGTCCAAACGGAGGCAAACCCAGCGGCGGTATCGCCGGCCGGCACATGCGGCCGCAGCCCTTCCACCGCCGGAAGAGCGAATTCGAGCCGCCCAACCGCCTGGTCCCACACCGAGGCCGTGGCGGCTTTCAGCGGCACCCGTTCCGCCTCGCCGCCACCGCCTTTCAGCACCAGCAGCCGGCGCCGGTCCATCCGCTCGGCAACCCCCATGTGCACGTCGATATATGGCGGATGGAACACGCCATCGACCCCGAATGGCGCGTCCGCCGGGTTCAGCAGCCGGGCCGCGGTATTGACCGGGGACCGCAGGCCGAACAGCCGCCGCATGTCCAGCAGCCGGTCCATCGCAGGTGACATCGCGCGCAGCGGCAGATAGGCAAAGCAGCTCGACCGAAGCGTGGCTGCGGCCGATTCCAGATCGATGCCGGGGCGCAGCCCGAGCGCCGCCATGCCGTCCTCCACCGCAATGCCGGAGGAGAAATCGTTTGACCCATGCATCAGGACGCTGACCCCCGACCGGGCGAGCGCCAGGGCAGACAACAGGAACCACGGCGCACCGCGGGTCCGGCCGGCACCGTACGAAGGCCAGTCAAGATCGGCGCCCAGTTCGGGGCGTCCCAGACCCGCATGGAGGCGCGCCGCCTCGACCATGCCTGTGATCTCTTCGGGGTCCTCACCCCGAAACCTGAGCAACATGAGGAAAGCGCCCACCTGATGAGGATCGGCCTCCCCGCGCAGGACCATGCCGAAGGCGGTGCGCGCTTCCTCGCGCGTCAGGGCACGCGACCGGCCGGGGCCACGCCCGAGGGTGGCGACAAAGGCGGCGAACTGGGCTTCGGATGATTGGGTCATGCTCAGCTATCATAAGCGATCTGATGCCTGCGGCCAGAACAGGCTGCATCGTCCAGGCATCACAGGACTTCGACGCGATTTGTTGCCGCACCGGATGACTGGTGCGCTGGCGAAGAAGGTTTATGGGTATTTTGAGCTCGATAACGATCGCCCAAATTCAGTCTAATCTCAAAACAGGATCGACACCACGCGAACAAGGCGCGAATTAACCACTTGAAACGATAGATTAACGAATATTTGACTTCATTCCGACGATCATGTCGTAATCAGATGTTCGGGTTCGACGAAAACTTTGATTCCGCCATGCTGGCGCGGCTTGGCGAGCATGAACTGAAGAACTGCCAACGCCCGCAGGGAAGGCTAGATCGAGATTGAGCACAGAAACATCCGCCCACTCATTCGCTGGTCAGTCGCTTGGCGGGCTGCTTCGCGAATGGCGGCATAGACGTCGTATGAGCCAGCTCGACCTTGCCTGCGATGCGGAAATCTCCACCAAGCACCTGAGTTTCCTGGAAACCGGCCGGTCCAGACCCAGCCGGCAGATGTTGCTGCATCTCGCGGCCTGCCTGGATGTGCCCCTCCGGGAAAGGAACGTCCTGCTGCGTGCCGCCGGTTTCGCCCCGGTCTTCCAGGAACGGCCGTTCAACGAGCCGGGGCTCAGTCAGGTTCGCCGCAACGTCGAGACGGTCCTCGCCGCGTATGACCCCTATCCCGCCCTCGCCGTGGACCGGCACTGGACCTTGATCGCGGCCAACCGGGCCGTGGCGCATCTCGTCGCCGGCGCCGACCCGACGTTGCTGCGCCCGCCGGTGAACGTGCTGCGGCTGTCGCTGCATCCGGCCGGTCTGGCATCCCGCATCGTCAACCTGCCGCAATGGCGGGCGCATGTGATCGCTAGATTGCGCCGCCAGATCGATCTCAGCGGCGATGCGGCGCTAACGGATCTGCTGGAGGAACTTCGCGACTATCCGATCCTGCGTGGCGCCGGCTTCCCGGGTGGTCCGGTGGACGAGGCCGGGATGATCGCGATCCCCTTCCAGCTCGCCACCATCGACGGCACCCTGTCGTTTTTCAGCACGACCACGCTGTTCGGCACGCCGATCGATATAACCGTCTCGGAACTGGCGATCGAGGCATTCCTGCCGGCCGACGCCGAGACGGCCGAAGTCATGCGCCGTGTCGCCCACCCCACCGACGCACGTCCGGAGGTGCGGGTGGTTCCCGAGCGTACGCTACGGGCGAGCTAATCATACCATCCCGCCATGACACCGACCTCTCCGGCATTATGGAGCAACCACCACTGGACGGTGAATTCATGCGTTATGTCAACGGGTTGGTGGATAAGGCGAACTCGTGATAGTGCGCGGACCCAAGGTATTGTTTTCGCAGGGTGAATCGTAAACGATCATACGCATGGATGGCGAATGGGCGCCCGCCACGGGAATGATAGGCCGGTACCGATAGGTCAAACCTACGGGCCGGCTGTCTGATCAGGCAGGCGCAGCCAGCAGCAGGCGGTTGATCCGCTCCAGCGCAGTAAAAGTCTGCCTCCAGGCTTTCCCGAAAGCGTCCGGCTTCACGCCGCGTCCGCCCAGAATGGCACCGATCTCGCCGACGCTCCGATGCCCGTCGATCAGCGGCAGGATCGCCGACGCAGGCGGCGGCAACGCGACCGGAATGCGCAGGCCGTCATAGGTCACCGACAGCGTGCCGTCCGGCCGGATGCCGCGGGCCAAGGTTTCGCCGTCGATCTCGCGGGAGACCGGGACCGCTGTGTCGACGGCCGGATCTGGCCGGTGCACCGGGTCATCGGCCCGAACACAATACACGATATGCACCGCCATGTTGCCAACCAAAGCCTCCGCCAGTGCCGCGCGCTCGGTCGGGTCCAACATGTCAAGCCTGGCCCGCAGCTTCGGGTCAGGGAGCAACGGCGTCGGATCATAGCGGATCGGTTCGACCCAGCAGGTGACGCGCAGCCCGGCCTCCCGAAGCAGTCCGCTGAATTCCGTGACAGTGAAAGCGCGGTCGCGCGGGTTCAGCAGCAGGTCGTAAAGCCCGGCGTCGCCGCCGTTGATGTGGTCGTCGAAGTTGCGGTTGTGGCGGAGCCACTGGGTCTCCGGCAAATGCTTCATCACCCGGCGGGCGACGTCCAGGCGCTGCTGCGGCGGCTCGTCCGGCGGCGCGAGGCGGCGGAGCGCGTCCTGCATCATATAGACCCCGGTGCGGCCATGCGGCGCGTAGACCATCAGCCCCATCCCGCCGCCCGGTGCGAGGACTGACAGCAGGGCGCGCAACCCTTCAGCCGGGTCAGGCAGATGGTGCAGCACGCCGCAGCAGTCGATGTAGTCGAACGGTCCAAGCCCCGATCCCGGCAACTCCAGCAAGGACCGCTGCTCCCACACGATGTTGGTCAGTCCGCGAACCGCGGCGCGGCCTCGGGCAATGGCCAGCGCCGCGGCAGACCGGTCGAGCCACGTCACCCGCCCGGTCCGTCCGAGCCTCGTCATGTGTTGCGCCAGCATGACGGTCCCGTCGCCCGTGCCGCCGCCGGCGAATAGCGCGTTCAACGGCCGGCTCGCGGGCCGCGCGGCACCAAAAATCCAGTAGTCGATTTCGCGGAGGTGGCTCGGGCTGCCGACGATCAGCCGTTTCGCCTCATCCCGCGGGTCGCGCTTCGGGTAGGGATAGGCTTCATACTGGCCGGCGAGGCGTTGATCGGTTGCGTCGGTCATGTCGCGGGAATAGACCGCCCGCATGGTTGAAGCCAGGGCTCGTGGCTATTTCGGCATCGGTGCGGAGGGCGTTTCCAAATCCGCCAACATCGGTGCGCTGCTGCGGACCGGGCACGCGTTTGGCGCGGCATTCTGCTTCACCATCGGCACCGGCTGGGATTCCCGCGCCGCCCGCACGGCTGACACCGCCGATACCCCGCTGCATGTCCCGATGTGGCGTTACCCCACGGTGTCGGACATGTCGTTGCCGCGCGGCTGCGCTCTGGTCGGGATCGAGTTGCTGGGGGACGCCGTCGACCTGCCGTCCTTCCGCCACCCCCTGACCGCCGCTTACGTGCTGGGCCCCGAACGGCGATTCGCGCTGAATCTGGCGGTGGCCGGCGCGCTGGTTCTGTATGACCGCCTGCTCCAGCACGGGCGCTTCGCCGAGCGGCCGGTGGGGTCCCGCGGCAAGCTGGAGGCGCTTCCGGTGACCGGTCACGGTCCGCCGCGGTTCCGCAGGACGATCCCCGACTGGCTGAACGATGACGCGAAGAAGACATGACGGCGTCGCGCTTGTTTGGCGTGCGTGGCGGCCCTATTGCTGCGCCCATGAACATACGATTCGCTTGCTTTCTGACTATGGCGCTGCTGCTGACCCTGCCTGCGGTGGCTCAAACCAAGAAGCCGACGCCACCGGGGCATCCGGCGGCCGCGGCAGCCGCCGGCCCCAAGAAGACCGGCGATTTCGGCGACTGGACCGCGGCGACGCATGCCGAGTCCGGGCAGACCGTCTGCTACGCGTTCACCCGCGTGCAGTCTTCAGCCCCCACCCTGCCCGGGCGTGGCGCCGTCGTGCTGACCGTAACCGAGCGCTCGTCCGGTCGCGATGCCGTCGCGATCGAGGCAGGCCTAGCCTATGCGGCGAACGCGACCGTAACGGTCCAGGTCGATCAGACCGGCCTGGAGTTCTACACCTCGGGCCGCAACGCATTCGCGCGGGACGGCAAGGCGGCGGTCACCGCCTTCAACAAAGGCAGCCGCGCGATCGCCCGGTCGCCGGCGCCGAAGGAGGTGACGGATACGTTCAGCCTGAAGGGCTTCGGACAGGCCTACGCGGCCATCGTGAAAGCGTGTCCGGCCAAATGACTGATCTGACCGAAGCCGATCGCGCGCGCGTCCTTGCAAAGTCAGCGCTGTTCGACCCGCCGGCCGTGGTGCTGCCCGACGGGCGGCGCGATCTGGTCGGCATGGACCGGACGGACCTTGCCGCCGAAATGGCCGCGATCCAGCAGCCGGCCTTCCGGGT
>JBEKLE010000031.1:0-31743 GCA_050010355.1 Rhodopila sp.
CGGCCTGAACGCTCGCTCAAAGTGCCGGTTCGCAAACCCATCCAAAGCGACCAACCCGCCGCCTCAGATCGCGGCAACAGGAGACCAGCCATCGAAAGCCGGTGAGTTTCTTCCTAGGATAAAGCACCTGAAGGTCATCCAACCCTGGGCGATCATGCTGTCGCGCTCCCTACGCCGCGATGACCACGTCTTACTCATAGTCTGAACCTGCGCTAGCCACACCGACCGCGCAAAAATCTCGCATGTTCGCCCTCAGCGCTGTCTGCTTGGCAACCGGCGCCAGCCAGGCCCTCCGCTAAGCCGCCGCCGCGGGTGCCTCGGTTCGGCGGGCACGCAGCCGCCGTATACGGCGCGCGTCGGCATCCAGCACGCGGAATTCCATCCCGGACGGATGGCTGATGACCTCGCCGCGCGTCGGCACGCGGCCGGCCAGAGTGAACACCAGTCCACCCACCGTCTCGATATCGGAGTCGCGTTCGTCCTCGGTCAGGATCGGGCCGACCTTGGTCTCGAAATCCTCGATCGGCATGCGGGCATTCAGGTCGAGCGCCCCGTCGGGCCGTTCGCTGATCATCGGCGCCTCGACATCGTCGTGCTCGTCCGCGATGTCCCCGGTGATCGTTTCTACGAGGTCCTCGATCGTAACCAGACCGTCGATGCCGCCGTATTCGTCCACCACCAGCGCCAGATGGATCCGCTGTGTCCGCATCTGCAACAGCAGGTCCAGCACCGGAAGCTGCGGCGCAACCATAAGCGGTTTGCGCATGATCGCCTCCACCGAGAACGCCTCGGGCCGGCCGACATAGGCGAACACGTCCTTGATGTGGATCATGCCGATCACATCGTCCAACTGCTCCCGGTAGACCGGCAGGCGAGAGTGGCCGTCATTGCGGATCAGTTCGATTGCCTGCTCCAATGTGACGTCTGCGCGCATCGCGACGATGTCGGCACGCGGGACCATCACGTCGTCGGCCGTGGTCTCCCGCAGGCGGAGGACGTTGGCGATCAGAAGGCGCTCGTGACGATCCAGTTCCGGCTGCTTGCCGGGAAGCTGTTGCGCATCGGCAGCCTCCTGCACCAGTTCGGCGATCGAGTCCCGCAGCGAGTGTTCGGTTTGCTTGCGGCCAAGCAGATAGCCGAGCCGGCCGAGGAGGGTATCCCGATGGCCGCTCATGTGCGTCTCCAGGGGTTTGGGACGCCGATGCGATGCAGGATGCGGGATTCGGCCATTTCCATGCGCCGGGCCTCGCCGGGATGATGGTGGTCCTTCCCCTTCAGGTGCAGTGCGCCGTGGACGACGAGATGCGCCAGATGGTGGGCCGGACGGCGACGCTGCGCGGCCGCCTCTGAACGAACGACGCCTAGCGCCAGGATGATTTCAGGTGAGGGCTGCGTGTAGGTCAGGACGTTCGTGGGTTTGTTCTGCCCGCGATGCCGGCCGTTCAGGCCACGTACCAGCCGGTTGGAAGCCAGGACGATCGTGCCCTCCATACCGGCGGCAAATGCCGCCCGCCGGACGATTGTCCCGGCGTTCGGTATCAGTCTGTGCCAGGCCGGATCCGCCACGACGACATCGACGGTTGGACCATCGAGGTCGGGCGGACGGCTACTTGGAGGTTCCATCGGGGTTCAATTTGTCGCTTCTGGATAGAATTCGGGGTCCATGATTTCATCATAGCTCCACGGACAGGCCTGCGGAAAACTCCCTCTTTTGAAGCCCGTCTCGGTCGTGGCATCAATCGCCGCGCGTCGATACGCGGCTTCCAGGGCGTCGGCGATCTGTGACTTCAGGCTCGGATTGTCGCATAAGTGGTCATCCAGTTCGTCGCGGGTGTTGATGATGGACCCTTCCCAGGACGCGCCCCGCCGACTTGGCTGAGACTGCCACTTCAGCAGATGCAACAGCAGAACCCGCAACCGGCTGACCAGTTCGCGTTTCTCACCTCTGCCCAAACTCTCGATTTCCTCCGCGATGTGTTCGATATCCGCCTCGGATAACCGGCCGGCACGCAATAATCCGGCCTGTTCATTGACCCACGCGAAAAAATCCCGATCGTAGAGCGCTTGGTTGCCCATGCCAAAATCCTGCTATTCGACCGTTTGCGGACGCTCACGCTCCCGCCTTGCCTCCCCTTGGGCCGCTTCCCTCTGATCATACGCGCCAACGATGCGCGCGACCAGGGGATGACGGACCACGTCACGTTGTTCGAAGCGGACCACGCCGATGCCCTGGATGCCTTCAACCGTATCGAGCGCATCGCGCAGGCCGGATCGGACACCGTTTGGCAAGTCCACCTGGCTGAGGTCGCCGGTGATCACCATGCGGGTGCCCTCGCCCATGCGCGTGAGGAACATTTTCATCTGCATGGCGGTGGTGTTCTGCGCCTCATCCAGAATGGCGTAGCAATGCGCCAACGTACGGCCCATTGGTCATACGGCGGATCACCTGGTCAGCCGGCATCATGTCGTGCAGTGCGTCATACAGCGGCCGCAGGTAAGGGTCGATCTTTTCCTTCATGTCGCCGGGCAGGAAGCCTAGGCGTTCGCCGGCCTCGACCGCCGGGCGGGACAGCACAATGCGGTCCACCTTGCCGGCCTGGAGCATCGCCACGGCCTGCGCGACAGCGAGGTACGTCTTGCCGGTGCCGGCAGGGCCGACGCCGAATACCATCTCGTGGTTCGCCAAAGCTTCCATATAGGCGGCCTGGCCGGGGCTGCGGGCGGCAACGGCGCCTCGGCGTGTGCGGATGGCGGGGACGTCCGACAGCGGCAGCCTTGGGTCGTTTTCGGCATCGGCCAGACGAATTGCGGTCTCGATTTCGGCCCGTCCCACACTTTCACCGCGTTCCAGTCGGCGCCATAACCCTCGAAGCATCTCCTGCGCGACATTGACCCGCGATGCGTCCCCCGCAATGGCGATTCGATTGCCTCGGCATGAAAGACGGACCCCCAGGGCCTGCTCGATCCGGACGAGGTGCCGGTCGTGATCCCCCAACAGCAGAGGCAGCAGGGTGTTGTCGTTGAACTGGAGGGTGATGGCCTTACCGCCCGAACCGGCGGGAACTGCCATCGGTTTGCCGCTCGCAGCGTTTGCGATCGTTTTGCCGCTTGCGGCGGCGGGCGGTGCCTGGGGGGTGGCGAGGTTTGTCAAGCTGTTCGTCTCTCCTGGACAAGGGTTCCTGCAAGTGAGTTTGGATGGTTCGCGAGAATTCGCACCATCGATTCGGTGCCAATAAGATTTGCACTTCCCGACATGTGAACGGATTGAAGAAATGGTGAACGTCCGGCAATCTGACCAGGGTGTCGGCCCGGGCCGGTGAACAGGACGGGAAGCTCGAGGCCGACGCAGCCGACATTGAATGTTGCCTGTTGCGCTCGCAGCAGGACTTGCAGCGCTTGCAGGCGGCGGTCCTTGTCCTGTTCCGGAACCTGGGCCGGGGCGCCGGCGGCCGGCGTCCCAGGACGCGGCGAGTATTTGAAACTGTAGGCCTGGGCGAATTTGACATCGTCAACCAGCGTCATCGTGGCCTCGAAATCGGCCTCGGTTTCGCCGGGGTGGCCGACGATGAAGTCCGATGACAGCGCCAGATCCGGACGGGCCTCGCGCAACCGGTCGACAATGCGGCGGTAGTCGTCCGCGGTGTGCCTGCGGTTCATCGCCGTCAGGATGCGATCCGACCCCGACTGGACCGGCAGATGCAGGAAAGGCATCAGCGTCGGAATGTCACGGTGGGCGGCGATCAGGTCCGCGTCCATGTCCCTTGGGTGGGACGTGGCGTAGCGCAGGCGCAGCAGGTCGCTGGTCGCCGCGAGTTCGCGCAGCAGGCGGGCGAGGGTCCAGGTGCTGCCGTCGGGCGCTTCGCCGTGCCACGCGTTCACGTTCTGGCCGAGCAGCGTGATCTCGCGGGCGCCCTGCGACACCAGGTGGCGGGCTTCCCGCAGTATCGCAGCGGCGGGCCGGCTTTGTTCGGCGCCACGCGTATACGGGACAACACAGAAGCTGCAGAACTTGTCGCAGCCTTCCTGGACCGTCAGGAACGCGGTCACACCTTGCGGGGTGGCGCTCTTGGGCAGGTGGTCGAACTTGTCCTCCGCCGGGAAGTCGGTCTCGATCACCTTGTTGCCCGCGCGGGACGCTCGCGCCACCATTTCCGGCAGGCGATGGTACGTCTGGGGGCCCAGCACGATGTCGACATAGGGCGCACGGGCGAGGATTTCCGCGCCCTCCGCCTGGGCCACGCATCCGGCGACGGCAAGGATCATGCGGTTGCCGGTCGCCTCCTTCATCCGGCGCAGGCGGCCAAGTTCGGAGAAGACCTTTTCGGCCGCCTTGTCGCGGATGTGGCAGGTGTTGAGGATCACCATGTCCGCGCCCTCCGGTTCGGACGCGGGTGTATAACCCAGCGTCGCAAGAACGTCCGCCATCCGGCCGCTGTCATACACGTTCATCTGGCAGCCCCAGGTGATGACATGCAGGCGCTTACGATCGGTTCCGGTCATCCATTGTGCTCCGCAGCACCCTTCCGGACCTTTCCGGCGAGCGACGCGGCAGGAATGATCTGCCCGACCTGTGGGGTCAAGCGCAACAACGGGTTCGAGCGCGGTGGCGCGTGGTTGCCTCCTTGGCTTGGGCGAGTGTGCCAATATCGGACGGGGTCATGTCAATATCGCGTTGGCCTGTCATGCATGATTCATCTGACTTTGCCCGGGCTGACCGTCCGGGAACGGCCAGCGGACAGACATCAGGCCCAACCGGCCCAGCCGGCCATCAGGCATCGAGAAGCTCCCGGGGGGAACTTTCAGTGCGGGACGCGGCGGCCCGCAGAGCCTCGACAGTGTGGATCGCGATCATTTGCGACTCGTCGGTCGGTATGACCCAGGCGGCGGGGTGACTGACCCTGTTCGAAATTCGCCCCGCGCCGCCGGCATTGGCAGCCGGGTCGAGTTCGACCCCGAGCCATGCGCAACCGAGGCAGATGCGCTCGCGGATCGAGACTGCGTGTTCACCGATGCCGCCGGTGAACACGATACCGTCGATCCCGCCCATGCTGGCTGCCAACGCCGCGATCTCGCGCACCACCCGATAGACAAAGAGATCGACGGCCTGCGCGGCCTCCGGCCGATCCGAAGCCAGCAGATCCTGCATGTCGTTGCTGATCCCCCCCGACACGCCGAGCAGGCCGGACTGGTCGTAAAGCAGGTGCTGGAGGGCCTCGTGCCCCATGCCCCGTGCCATGAGAAACAACACCACCCCTGGATCGATGCTGCCGCAGCGAGTGCCCATCGGCAGCCCGTCGACCGCTGTGAAACCCATCGTGCTGTCGATGCTGCTGCCGTCATGCACGGCGCATAGGCTGGCGCCGCTGCCCAGATGTGCGATCACGACCCGCCCGGCGGCCAGTTGCGGTGCTTTTCGAACCAATACCCGCGTGATGTACTCGTAGGACAGGCCATGGAAGCCGTATCGCCGCACGCCTGCATCATGGAATTCGCGTGGCAGGGCGAACCGGGTGGCCACATCGGCGTGGCCGCGGTGGAACGCGGTGTCGAAGCAGGCCACCTGGGGCAGATGCGGGTGCACCGCGGCAAGCGCGCGTATCGGGGCCAGATTGTGTGGCTGATGCAGAGGCGCGAGCGGGGTCAGCGCCTCAAGATCGTGCATCACCAGGTCGTCGATCACGACCGGCATGCTGAACCTCGTACCACCGTGCACGACCCGATGGCCGGCCGCCATGAGCCTGCTTCGGGCGGTATGCACATCAATCCAGTCAACGAGCCCGCGCAACAGTGCCTCATGGCCGCCGCCGGCCGGTTTCCAGTCGGTCAGCGTCTGCCCGGCCGCATTGCGCGCGGTGAACTGAGGGACATGATCGATCCGCGCGATCTCGCCTTGCAGCAACGCGGCGGAGTCGGTTTCGCCGGCAGGCCAGACAGCGAACTTGATGCTGGAAGAGCCGGCATTGATGACCAGTATCGTGTCTTCCATGTCAGCGCGCTTCCACGACGGCGGCGTTTCGCGAAGGCCGCATCGCGTCCACGTCCCGCGAAGGCCGCATCGCGTCCACGTCCCGCGAAGGCCGCATCGCGTCCACGTCCCGCGAAGGCCGCACCGCATCCAGGCCCCGAACCGCCAGCACCGCGACCGCACAGGACGCCAGTCGCGTCCGCACGCTGTCCGCTCGGCTTGTCAAAATAATCGGCACGCGGGCACCAAGAATAAGCCCGGCCGCATCGGCACCGCCCGAGAAGGTCATTTGCTTGGCCAGCATGTTGCCGGCTTCGATGTTCGGCACAATCAGAATATCGGGGCTGCCGGCTACGGCGGAGGCGATACCCTTGGTCAGCGCGGCGGCGGCACTGATGGCGTTGTCGAACGCGAGCGGTCCGTCAAGCACACCGCCTCGGATCTGGCCCCGTTCGGCCATCTTGCACAGCACCGCGGCGTCCAGCGTGGACGGAATCCGCGCCGTCACGGTCTCGACGGCGGACAGCAGCGCGACTTTGGGCACGGCAATTCCAATGGCGATGGCAAGGTCGATGGCGTTCTGAACGATGTCGACCTTCTCCTCCAACCCCGGGGCGATGTTGATGGCGCAATCGGACAGGATCAATGGCCTGCGGGACGACGCGAGCAGCATGACGTAGACATGGCTGATGCGGCGCTCAGTCCGGAGCTGGTTTTCGCGCCGCACCACCTCCTGCAACAACTCGTCCGTGTGCAGGCTGCCCTTCATGAGCGCCTTGACCTTGCCGTCCCGTGCCAGGGCGACAGCGGTTTCGGCGGCGGCATGCGAATGGGCGGCGTCGACGATCGGGACACCGGTAAGATCCAGGCCGGCGGACGCCGCGATGGCGCGGATCCTGGCTTCCGGGCCGACCAGGACAGGGTCGATGAACCCCTCGGCCGCGGCGGCCAGCGCGCCTCGCAGGCTGTCGTGATCGCATGGATGGACGATGGCCGTCGTCAGCGGCGGCAACCCGCCGGCCCGCCGCAGCAGATCCGCATAGGCCTCGTGGCGGACGATCGACACCTCGGGCAGCGCCATCCGCTGACGCCTGACCTTCTCGGTCGGGGCGATCACTTCGGCGGTGCCGGAGATGACCTCCGCGCCGTCCTGGTTGGTGCACAGGCAGTCGAGCACGACGCGATGCTTCTCGCCATGCTTCTCGCGCACAACGACTCTTGCCGTCAGCGTATCGTCCGGCTTGACCGGGCGGCGGAAGTGCAGATCCTGGCCGAGATAGATCGTGCCGGGTCCGGGCAGGATTGTGCCGAGCACCGTGGAGAACAGCGATCCGCCCAGCATGCCGTGGGCGATGACGCCGTGGAATATGGTCGCCTCGGCGTAGCTGCGATCGAGATGCGCGGGGTTCACGTCGCCCGAGACATTAGCGAAGAGTTCAATGTCGGATAGCGTCACGGTGCGCACGATCTGCGCGGTGTCGCCGATCGCCAGTTCGTCGAAGGTGCGGTTCTCGATGATTCCGGCGGCGGCGACCAGCAAACCGGTGTCGACGGGCAGGACGTGGTCCAGGGTGTCCATAATGGGTGGCGTGACGCGATCAGGCTGGGAAGACGGAGGCGCCCGGCGCTTCGCACAGGGCCGCCACCTCAGCACCCCCACAAAGGGCACCGGAGCGGATCCAGAGCGCAACGGAATGCGCTGCTGGCAAAGCAGTCTGGTCAAACAGCATGATCGGTCGATCCCATGGGCCCGAATTGCGAAAAACCCGCCGGCTCGTTCAGCGAAACGGGTTGTCGTGCGAACGACGTAGCCTCCGGCCAGGAATGCCTTTTGCTCCTGTTGGCGCTTCTTCTAGTCGCTAAAAGCTAACAATTGATTAATCCTGAGGGTTCGTACAAAAGATCGACCCGGTTTGACCGCCGAGAGCGTGCAACTTCGATGTGTCAGGGGAGAAATCCTCCCCTGATCGCGGAGCCCGCGGCCTGATCAGTCCGTAGCTCTATCCGTGCAGCTTCGCGGCGACCGCCGCAACACGCCGACCCTGATAGCGGGCGCCGTCCAGTTCCTTCTGCGACGGCTGACGGGAACCATCGCGGGCGGCGATTGTCGTGGCGCCGTACGGCGCGCCGCCGACGATCTCGTCCATGGTCATCTGGGGCTCGTAGCCGTAGTCCATGCCGACCACGACCATGCCGAAATGCAGCAGGTTGGTGATGATGGAGAACAGCGTGGTCTCCTGCCCGCCGTGCTGCGTGCCGGACGAGGTAAACGCCGCGCCGACCTTGCCGTTCAAAGCGCCCTTGGCCCAGAGCCCGCCGGCCTGGTCGAGGAAGTTCGCCATCTGCGCCGACATTCGCCCGAACCGCGTTGGTGTGCCGACGATGATCGCGTCATAGTTCTCCAGCTCCGCCACCACGGCGACCGCGGCCGGCTGGTCAACCTTGAAGTGCGAATTCCTGGCGACCTCGGGCGCAACAAGCTCCGGGACGCGCTTGACGTCCGCCTGGGCGCCCGCCTCGCGAGCACCTTCGGCGATGGCGTTCGCCATGCTCTCGATGTGACCATATGTTGAATAATAAAGCACCAGCACCTTGGCCATCGTGATCTCCTGCGTTGGTTTTGCGCACGCGGCACGCGAATCGACCGCGCTCGGCTGCTCAGACATATGAACGCCCTCATGCAGAGCAAACCGAAAATAGAGAAACCTGTGGTTTCAGAATCTTATGCATAAGCTGCGAGAGCGATGGCGGCCTTAGCCGTGGCCCATGCACGCCGTCGGCTCTCTGCCGCGGCGATCGTTCCCGGCCAGAAGAGCGGCCAGATCTCGACCTCGGTGGACAAAGCCCGCGGCTGTCCGGCTGGTCGCAGGGGCGAATGACGTCCGCCGGTCGGTTACAACAGCTCCGAACCCGTCAATGCCCGGCGTGGCTCCCCGAGAAATCCGGTTCCGCCAGACCGGACGCGGAAAGTTGCGTCACCAGCGCGGCTTTCAAACGATCCAGACCGGCCGCGGTCGTCGCCTCGCAGCGCGCGACCAGGATAGCCTGGGTGTTGGAAGCCCGCAGCAGCCACCAGCCGTCCGACGTCTGCACGCGCACGCCATCGGTAGCCGACACCTTGGCGCCCTCGGCGGACAAGCGGGCAGCGACTTCCTCAATCACCGCGAACTTTCGCGCATCATCGCAGTCGAAGCGAACTTCCGGGGTATTGATGACGTGCGGCATGGCCTTGCGCACATCCGAGAGTTTACCGTTCATCCGCGCGATGATGCCCAGGGTGCGGACAGCGGCATACAATGCGTCGTCGAAGCCGTACCAGCGATCAGCAAAGAAGATATGCCCCGACATTTCGCCGGCGAGCGGGCTGCCGGTCTCGGCCATCTTCGCCTTGATCAGCGAATGACCCGTCTTCCACATCAGCGGATTGCCGCCGGCCTTGGCAATCTCATCAAACAGCACCTGGCTGGCCTTCACGTCGGCGATGATCGTGGCACCGGGGTGTTCCTTCAGGACATCGCGGGCCAGCACGACCAGTAACTGATCGCCGAACAGGATTTCGCCGGTGTCGTCCACCAGCCCGATGCGGTCGGCATCGCCATCGAAGGCGATGCCGACATCGGCTCTGCGGGCGCGCACCTCGGCGATCAGTTCCACCAGGTTGGCGGGCACGGTCGGGTCGGGATGATGAGCGGGGAATCGCCCGTCGATGGGGCCGTTCAGCACGAGGTGTTCGCCGGGCAGCGAGGCGACCAGCTTTTCCAGCACATCGCCCGCCGCGCCGTTGCCGTTGTCCCAGACCACCTGCAGCATGCGATCGCCGCCGTCCCAGTCGGCCAGCAGCCTGCCGACATAGTCATCAGCAATGGAGACAGCCTGCTCGGTCCCGGCCGCCTCGGGCACAACGTCGCCGGCTTCGGCCAGCTTACCGATCTGCTGGATCTGTTGTCCGAAGAAGGGCTTGCGCCCGAGCATCATCTTGAAACCGTTGTAGTCGGGCGGATTGTGCGATCCGGTGACCATGACGGCGCCGTCGGTGTTCAGCGTGGTCGCCGCGTAATAAAGCATCGGTGTCGGGCCACGGCCGATCCGCAGCGCTTCGATGCCGCTGGCGCGCAAGCCATCGACCAGCGCCTGCTCCAGTTCGGGGCTGGTCAGGCGGCCGTCATAGCCGACCGCGACCCTGCTGCCACCACCGCCGGCCACCATCGAGCCGAAGACCCGTCCAATCGCGAAGGCATCGGCGGGGTGCAACGTGCGCCCGACGACGCCGCGGATGTCGTATTCCCGCAGGACGGTCGGATCGAAGTGGTGGGAGAAAGCCATCGGTCAGGTCACTCTCGATCAGACGTAGTTCTTCAGGAATTCATGCACGGCGCCGGCCAGTTCGGGCCGCTTGAGAGCGAATGCGATCTGCGCTTCCAGGAAGCCTATCTTGTCGCCGCAATCGAAACGACGGCCCTCATAGCGAAGACCATGAAATGGCTGCTCGCCGATCAGGCGGGCCATGCCGTCGGTCAACTGAACCTCGTTGCCGGCGCCGCGCTCCATCAGACCCAGATACTTGATAACTTCCGGCATCAGGATATAGCGGCCGATGATCGACAGGTTGGATGGCGCGTCCTTCGGGGCGGGCTTTTCCACCAGACCTGTCACCTCGACCAGACGGCCATCGTCGCGACCGATCTTCAGGATGCCATATCGGTTGGTTTGCTCACGCGGCACTTCCACGACCGCGACCACGTTGCCCCCGGTTTCGTAATATGCCTCGGCCAGTTGCAGCAGACAGGGCTTGTCAGCGAGAATGAGATCGTCCGGCAGCAGGACGGCGAAGGGGTCGTCGCCGATGAAGGCGCGGGCGCACCAAACGGCATGGCCGAGGCCCAACGGCACCTGCTGACGCACCGTGGTGATCGATCCCGGTTCAGTCTGTGCGCCCTTCAGCGCGTCCATTGCCTCGGTCTTGCCCCGCTCGCGCAGCGTGGCTTCCAGTTCGAACGCAACGTCGAAATGCTCCACCAGCGCGGTTTTGCCACGGCCGGTGACCAGGCAGAACTGCTCGATCCCGGCGGCGCGAGCCTCCTCCACCGCATACTGGATCAGCGGCTTGTCCACGACGGGCAGCATTTCCTTGGCGGTCGCCTTGGTGGCGGGCAGGAAGCGCGTGCCCAGGCCGGCCACGGGAAGGACGGCTTTGCGCAGTTTTTTGATCACGCATTGACTCCGATCTGGAATTGCTCGAACGCATCACGCAGGGTGGGCGGAATTGTGGCAGCGCACAAATTCTTAAGGCCACACACAAACACGAGGGTCAACACAAAGCGACGGGCTCAGTTTGATCGCACGAAGTTATTTCATTTGCACAATCTGCGGCGCGCGATCAACGCTCATCATAGCTCCGGCCCCATGATAGGTCCGGCAAGCCTGCTACCCAAGCAGAATGTCGCGGGCCTGGTTGATCCGTGCGGCGAGCCAGTCCGACCCGCCGTGATCGGGATGGGCGCCGCGCATCAGGCGGCGATGCGCCTCCCTGATCTCCGTCTCGGCTGCGCCCGGATGAAGGCCGAGCACCTCGTAAGCTTCCTGGCGCGTCATCGGGCCGGAGCGTGCGGCGCCAGGGCGCGGCCCGCCGCTACCCGAACCGGGACCCATGCCGCCTATACGCCGGCCCCTCGCAGCCTGCCAGCGCTGATACACCAATGGTCCGAACAGCGTCAGGGCGCCGAGCGCAACGCCCTCCCGCCCGGTCAGGATCAGCAGCAGTGCGAGACTCAGGCCGCCCAGCGCCAGTATCCAGGTCACCAGCGTCTTGATAGTGGTAACCGACGCCTTCTCGAACGCGCGCATGCCGCCCAGCAGGAGAAACAACACGACGGCGCCGAGAAGGAGCCCGAGCATGATTCAGACCATTATGCGGAAGTTGCCAGGCTGACCTGTTCCTGCGCCTCTACCACCGCCAGCGCGCTGAGGTTCACGATCCCGCGCGCCGTCACGCTGGGCACCACGACATGGATCGGCTTGGACATGCCCAGCAGGATGGGTCCGACCGGCAAACCGTCGGCGGCGGCCTTCAGCAGATTGAACGAAATGTTGGCGGCGTCCAGGGTCGGCATAATCAGCAGGTTGGCGCTGTCGGTCAGTTTGCTGTCCGGCACGGCGCGGTCGCGAATGGCCTCAATCAGTGCGGCATCGGCATGCATCTCGCCGTCGATTTCCAGTCCAGGCGCGCGGGCGCGGATCATCTCAAGGGCCTCACGCATCTTCCGGGCGGAGGCGCTGTCGCTGGCGCCGAAGCTGGAATGCGACACCAGCGCAGCCTTGGGGTGCAGGCCGAAGCCGCGCACTTCCTCCGCCGCAAGCAAGGTCATTTCGGTGATCTGCTCGGCGGTCGGATCGGTGACCATGAAGGTGTCGCAGATGAACAGAACGCCGCTGGGAATGATGAGGCAGGACAGCGCATAGATCCGGTTGACGTCCGGCCGGCGCGGGATGATCGGCAGGATGTACTGGATCTGTCGCCACCAGGCGCCCGTGCCCCCGCAGATCGCGGCATCTGCCTGGCCGTCGTGCAGCAGCATCGCGGCCGCGACCGAAGGCCGGGTCGGGACGCGCCGGGCGGCCGGTTCAGGCGGTGTGCCGCGGCGCCCGGCCAGGCGCTGGTATTCAGGGATCAGCTTGTCGAAAACGTCGTGGTCACGCGCCGGATCGAGCACCTGCACCGCGTTCCCGAGATCCAGGCGCAGCCCCATCTCCTTGACCTTGGCGGCGATCACGTCCCGCCTGCCCAGCAGGATGGGGCGGGCGATGGAGTCGTCGACCAGCGTCTGCGCCGCGCGCAGAATCCGTTCGTCCTCACCCTCCGCGAAGACGACCCGTTTGGGATCGCGCATCGCGGCTTCGAACACCGGACGCATCAGATAGCCGGAGCGGAACACGAAGCGTTCGAGGTCGCGCTGGTATGCGTGGAAGTCGGTGATCGGGCGCCGGGCAACCCCGCTTTCAATGGCGGCGTGCGCGACGGCGGGGGCGATTTCCAGGATCAGGCGCGGATCGAACGGTTTCGGGATAATGTATTCCGGGCCAAAGACCGGCGCTGCGCCGCCATAGGCCGCCGCAACCACCTCGCTGGCCTCGACACGGGCCAGTTTGGCGATGGCTTCGACAGCGGCGATCTTCATCGCCTCGTTAATCGTGGTGGCCCACACATCCAGGGCGCCGCGAAAGATGAACGGGAAGCACAGGACGTTGTTGACCTGGTTGGCATAGTCGCTGCGCCCGGTTGCGATGATCGCGTCCGGACGGTCCTTCGACACGATGTCCGGGTCGATTTCCGGGTCGGGGTTCGCCAGCGCCAGGATCAGTGGCTTGTCGGCCAGCAGCGGCAGCCACTCGGGTTTCAGGACCCGCGGCGCCGACAGACCCATGAAGACGTCGCAGCCCGGCAGCGCGTCCTTCAGCGTCGTGGCGTTGGTGTCGCGCGCGTATCGGGCCATGTTTGGCAGCATATCCGGGCGGTCCTTGCGAATGACGCCCTTGATGTCGGTCAGCGTGACATTCTCCGGCCGCAGCCCCATGGACACCAGCAGGTCGACGCAGGCGAGCGCCGCCGCCCCGGCCCCGGAGGTGACCAGCTTGACGTCGGTGAGGTCCTTGCCCTGCAGCAGCAGTCCGTTGCGGACCGCGGCGGCGACAGTGATCGCGGTGCCGTGCTGGTCGTCATGGAAGACCGGGATCTTCATGCGCGCGCGCAGTTCAGCCTCGATGGCGAAGCACTCGGGCGCCTTGATGTCTTCCAGGTTGATGGCGCCAAAGGTCGGTTCCAGCGCGGCGACCACATCGCAGAACCGGCCCGGGTCGGCGGCGTCGACCTCGATGTCAAACACGTCGATACCGGCGAATTTCTTGAACAGGACCGCCTTGCCCTCCATCACCGGCTTGCCGGCGAGTGCACCGATGTTGCCGAGGCCCAGCACCGCGGTGCCGTTGGAGATCACGCCCACAAGGTTGCCGCGCGTCGTATAATCGTACGCGGCGTTCGGATCGGCTTTGATCGCCTCGCAGGCAGCCGCGACGCCCGGCGAATAGGCGAGCGACAGGTCGCGCTGCGTCGCCATCGTCTTGGTCGCCTCAATGGCGAGTTTGCCGGGCCGTGGAAGCCGGTGGTAGTCCAGAGCGGCCTTGCGAAAATCTTCGTCCATCGTTCCCTCGAGGTCGTCTTGTTGGAAGCGGCACCATGGTAGGCCGATGCGGCGCTGGCAACATGAGGTTGGATTTTTCCCTGTTCTCACGCGAAAGAGAAGCTCACGTCACACTGGATAGGCTTCAAGGATATATCTTCTAAATTGCTGCGCTCCCCTTGCAGTTCTTGGAAGAATATCCTCCTTAGGCGTCCACTGTCGTGCATTTCGCGCGACCGAAGGCGTCCCGTTTCAATGGATTTTCCCGGTCTCGTTGGCCCTCGCTTCGATCCAGGTTCGGTTTGGCTGGTCGGCGCTGGCCCCGGAGACCCCGGCCTGATGACGCTGCACGCGGCCTACGGGCTCGGGCGGGCCGACGTGGTTGTGCATGACGCGCTGGTTTCGGGCGCCATCCTGTCACTGGCGCCACAGGCGCGTCACGAGCTCGCCGGCAAGCGCGCCGGGGGCGTCCGCACCCAGCAACTGCGGATCAACGACCGGTTGATCCAGCTCGCCCGCGAAGGCCTGCGCGTGGTCCGCCTGAAAGGTGGCGATCCGCTGGTGTTCGGCCGTGGCGGCGAGGAAGCGCTGTCGCTCGCCGCCGCCGGCATCGCGTTTCGCATCGTCCCCGGGATCAGCGCCGGCATCGGTGGCACGGCGGCGGCCGGGATCCCGCTGACGCACCGGCGCGTGGCCCGCAGCGTGGCGTTCGCGACGGGGCATGACTCCAGCGGCGAACTGGCGGATGTCGACTGGGCAGCGCTGTCGCGCGGGTCCGAGGTGCTGGTCTTTTACATGGCGCAACGGCGCATCGGTCAGATCGCCGAACGGCTGATCGAGGCAGGACGGCCGGCAGACGAGCCCGTCGCGCTGATCAGCAATGCGACCCGCCCGGACCAGGATGTGCGGATTTCGACGCTGGCAACTGCGGGCGCGGACGTCGCCGGCATACCGGCCGGCGCGGCGACGCTGATCGTGGTCGGGCCGGTGATCGCGCTGCGCCCGCTGCTGGCGGGCTGGCAGCAGACCGAACCAATGACTGTTGAAACCGACGGCGCCGATCAACCCGCCCAGATAGAAGGCTGAAGGAAACGACATGGCGACCGCCCCCTTGCTTCCCAGTACTGCCCCGTTCGCCGAGGACCAGATCGCCGCGCTGAACCGCGTGATCTCGGTGACGACGGCGGAGCAACGGGCCTGGCTGTCCGGGTATCTGGCGGGGCTGCAGGCGGCGTCCGGTTCACAGGCAGCGACCCCGGCGGCACCGCCAGCCAAGCGTGCGCCACTGACCATTCTTTACGGCACGGAATCGGGCAACGCCGAAGCGCTTGCCGCCCAGGCCCGCAAGGTGGCCGCGAAGCTGGGGTTCGCGCCCAAGGTCGTGGATATGGCGGATATGACGCCCGCCCAGGCCGCCGCCACGGAGAACCTTCTCGTCGTCGCCTCCACCTGGGGCGAGGGTGACCCGCCACAGCGTGCCGTCGATTTCTACGAAGCGCTGATGGCCGATGACGCGCCGCGTTTCGAGAAGACACGGTTTGCCGTCCTTGCTTTGGGTGACCGCGCCTACGCGCAGTTTTGCGAGATCGGGCGGAAAATCGACGAGCGCCTCGCCGCGCTGGGCGGCGCGCGCATCACGGACCGGATCGAGTGCGACCTCGACTTCGAGACGCCGGCGACCGGCTGGATCGGCACCACGCTGGAGCGGCTGAACGCCGAGGTCGGCGTAAAGGAGGTTGGCGCCTCCGTCATCCATGTCGATTTTGCCCGGCCCGGAGCCGACGCGCCGACGCGCGCGCGGCCGTTCGAGGCGGAAATCTCTGAACACGTCCGGCTGTCCGGCAGCCGCTCCACATCCGACACACATCACATCGCACTCTCTCTAGAGGGCTCTGGCATCCTGTACGAGCCCGGCGACTCGCTCGGCGTCGTGCCGTCCAACGATCCCGCACTGGTCGATGCCGTCCTGAAGGCATCCGGATTGAGCGGCGACACCAAGTTGCGCGCCGCCCTGCTCGACCGGCTGGACATTACGACGCTCAACGCGAAGCAGATCGAGGATTTTGCGCGCGAAACGAAGACCCCCCCGCTTCCCGCGGACTGGGCGGTCGGGCGCCAGATCATCGACCTCCTGGAGACCGCGCCGGGTTCCCTGACGGCGGAGCAACTGACCGCGCTGCTGCGCCCCCTGCCCCCCCGCTATTACTCGATCGCTTCAAGCCGCAAGGCCGTGGGCGAGGAGGCGCACCTGCTGGTCGCCGGGCTGCGCTATGTGTCGCATGGCCGGGAGCGCGCGGGCGTGGCGTCCATCGATATCACCGCGCGGCATCGCGAAGGTGACAAGCTCAAGGTTTTCCTTCGCCCCAACCCGCATTTCCGGCTGCCGGCGGACACGGATCGGCCGGTCATCATGGTGGGACCCGGCACCGGCCTGGCGCCGTTCCGCGGCTTCCTCCAGGAGCGTGAGGCCACCGGCGCGGCAGGCCGCAACTGGCTGGTGTTCGGCCATCGTAACTACACCCACGACTTCCTGTATCAGCTTGAACTGCAGGACTGGCTCAAGAGCAGCCTGCTCACCCGCCTCGACGTTGCGTTCTCCCGCGATCAGCCGGAAAAGCGCTACGTGCAGAACACACTGTGGGACGCTCGGCGCGAGCTTTACGCGTGGCTGAGGGATGGCGCGGCGCTCTACGTCTGTGGTGACGCCAACGCGATGGCAAAGGACGTGCATGCGATGCTGCTGCGCATCCTGGCCGATCAGGGCAACCAGGACGAGGCCGCGGCGAAGGCGGAACTCGACGCGATCCGTCGGGATGGCCGCTATTTGCGCGACGTATACTAAGGATAGTTCGAGATGGATATCGAGCGGCCCCTCTCTCCAAACGAGCGTATCAAGGCCGAAAGTCGTTTGCTGCGCGGCACGATCGCCGAGGGCCTGACGCATGTGGAAACCGGCGCGCTGGCGGAAGACGATACGCAACTGACCAAATTCCACGGCTTCTACCAGCAGGACGACCGCGATCTGCGGGCCGAACGCGGCAAGCAGCGGATGGAAAAAGCGTTCAGCTTCATGGTGCGGATGCGTATCCCCGCTGGTATCGTCACTCCGGCGCAATGGCTGGCCATCGAGAAACTGGCCCTGGAACGCGCCAACGGCACGATCCGCCTGACCACGCGGGAGACGGTGCAGTTCCACGGCATCCTGAAGGGCAACCTTCAGTCGCTGATGCAGGGGTTGCACGACGTATCGCTCGACACCATCGCCGCCTGCGGCGACGTCAACCGCAACGTGATCGCGTCGGTCGCTCCGTGGCGGCGCGATCTCTACGCAGCAGTCAGTTCACTGGCCCGCGACCTCTCGACGCATCTGCTGCCGCGCACCCGCGCCTGGCACGAGATCTGGCTCGGCGAAGAGAAAGTCGCCGGCGACGTAGTGGAAGATGAGCCGATTCTGGGGCGAACCTATTTGCCGCGCAAGTTCAAGATCGCCATCGCGCTGCCGCCGCACAACGACGTCGATGTGTTCGCGCACGACCTCGGCTTCATCGCGATTGTGAAAAACGGGAAAATCATCGGCTACAACGTGGTGGTTGGCGGCGGCATGGGGATGACCCATGGCGAGCCCGAAACCTACCCGCGCACCGGAGACGTGATCGGCTTCTGCAAGGCGAAGGACGCCATCGATGTGGCCGAGAAGGTCGTTACGGTCCAGCGTGACTACGGCGATCGCTCCAACCGCAAGCATGCCCGGCTGAAGTATACCATCGACGGGATGGGCCTCGACCGGTTTGTTGCGCTGGTGAACGAAAGGCTGGCGGTCAGGCTGGAGCCGGCCAGGGCGTATTCGTTCACCTCGACCGGCGATTGGCTGGGCTGGGCGCAGGAGGAGGATGGTTCAGCCCACTTCACGTTGTTCGTGGAAAACGGCCGGATCCGCGGCCGGATGCTGACCGGGCTGCATGAAATCGCCGAACTGGGGCTTGGCCGCTTCGTGATGACCCCGAACCAGAACCTCGTGCTGGCGGATATCCCGGCGGCGCGGCGCCGTGACGTGGAGGCGTTGCTGGCCGCACACGGGTTGGATCAGCCGGTGAGCGGGCTGCGCCGCAGCGCCATGGCCTGCGTCGCGCTGCCGACCTGCGGACTGGCCCTGGCCGAGAGTGAACGTTATTTGCCCGATCTGTTGACCCGGCTGGAGGACGAACTGGAACGGTTCGGTCTGCGCGAGGATGAAATCACCATCCGCATGACCGGCTGCCCGAACGGCTGCGCGAGGCCATACGTTTCAGAGATCGGGTTGGTCGGGCGGACGCCCGGTGTCTACAACCTGTATCTGGGCGGCGCGCATGAAGGCCTGAGGCTGAACAAGCTGCACCGCCGCGATGTCGATGGCGAGGCGATCGTTGCGGCGCTGTCGCCGTTGTTCGAATCCTACGCCAGGGAGCGGAAGCGTGGCGAGCGCTTCGGCGATTACGTGATCCGGTCCGGCATCGTGAACGAAACGACAGCCGGACTCAACTTCCATGAAAATCTGTCCGCTGAAGTGGGGAACTGATCGATGCGCGCTGTTCGTGCCCTGACGGGAGGCTTTGGTATGGCCGCCGACCAGCCCTGGCTGCCGGGATTGCCGCACGTGGTGGCGGCGCTTGCGACGTATTTCGTATACGGCGGGCAAGGCTGCGTGACCGGGCTGCTGCTGGCCACGCTGGCAAGCTTCATCGTTTACCTGCCGATGACGGCGCTCGCCTTGAACGGTGGCCGGGCGATCAAGGCAGATGCGCCCGCGCCGCTGTTGACGACCCGGGCGCAGATCGTGCTGCTGGGGTTGTGGACGGCGACGGCCTGGGCGGGCGCCGCATTGGCCGGTTGATCCCGCTCTGTGCTGCTCCCGCGACACTGAGATGATGGTGTCTCAGTCGACCGCAGACTGGATCGTCAACGATAATTCTGACGGTCTCCGCTTTTCGGCAAGTATCCAGTAGCCAACGGCCTGGCCGGTTTCGCTGTCGATCCCCCAGTGCAGCACCGGAACGCCCGGGCCAAGCGAAACATCGGGTTGCTCGGATGCCTGTGCGCAGCGCAGCAGGCTTGCAGCAGTCATCAGTTCGGTCATCTCTCACGCCTCCTTCGTTGATGGAGGGCATCAGACCGGATTGATCGTTGACGTGCTGTGCCGGGCGTCACACCGGGAGTTCGATTAAAACCGAAGTCGCACGGGGATTGCCCCACCCGTCCCGGTTTGTTGCGAGGCGCCGGACGCGCGCCTAATTAACGAGGTTGGCCAGGCAAGGTGCGGAATGATTTGGTGCGGTCGAGAAGACTCGAACTTCCACGAGGTTACCCCCACAAGCACCTCAAGCTTGCGCGTCTACCATTCCGCCACGACCGCGCCGTGGTAGTGCGGGGGTATAGCGGATGAACGACAGTGGTTCAATGACCTCGATCACCCCGGAGTGGCGCATCGACGAAGGCCTGACCGAATACCGGGCCGCCCTCGCAACGATGCAACAGCGCGTCGCCGGGATCCGAGCAGGCACGGCCTCTGAATGCGTCTGGCTGGTTGAGCACCCGCCGCTCTACACCGCCGGCACCTCCGCCAAGCCGGACGAACTGACCGACCCCGGCCGCTTTCCGACGTTCAAAGCCGGCCGTGGCGGGCAATGGACCTATCACGGCCCCGGCCAGCGCACCGGCTACGTCATGCTCGACCTGACCCGCCGGCACGGCCAGGTGCCCGCGCAGGAAGTGCGGCGCTATGTCAACGGCCTCGAAGAATGGCTGATCCGCACCCTAGACCGCTTCAACGTCAGGGGCGAGCGTCGCGAAGGCCGGGTCGGCATCTGGGTTGCCGACCCGCGCACCGGTGCCGAATCAAAGATCGGCGCCATCGGCGTGCGCGTCACACGATGGGTCAGTTGGCACGGCGTCGCACTGAACGTTGAACCGAACCTCACCCATTTCGGCGGGATCGTTCCCTGCGGCCTGCCACAGTTCGGCGTCACAAGCCTCGCAGCCCTCGGTATTCCCGCCACGCTGCACGATGCGGATATCGCGCTGCGGGCGGCCTGGGACGAAGTCTTCGGCGACACAGCGGACTTACGGCAGCGGGGTTGAATTCAGCAGCGTATCGATGCTGGTGAACAGCGCACCCGGTTCGGTCGGGGCCTTGGACGGCGGCCAGTCACGCGTATTGATGACGCAGGCCCAGTCAATCCCGTCCGCGCGCGATTCCGCCCAGGTGGAGGCGCCCGGCGTGCTGCCCTCGCGGGCGGCACCGGAAGCCCTCGGCCCGTTGCCCCACACCGCGTGCAAATGAATATACTGCGTCATGGCCTCGGCCGACGCACCCATGCCGTCGTTGGCGTCGCCCACTTCGTTAATCTCCCCGTCACCGCCATAGACGGCGGGCACCAGAAGCTGCGACGCAAGGTCGAGCGGGCTGAGGCCCAGACCCTGGTCCTCGGCGATCGCCTCGTTATTCGTGCGTAGCGACGCCACCGTCGAAATCACCTGAACCTCGTTGATATCGGCCGGCTGCAGCAAAGTCTGGTTGACATAGGCGGCATAGGCCATGCCGGTGACGTGCTCGACCACCGCGCCGGCCAGCAGATAGCCGAAGTTCGAGTAGTGGTTGGCGGTTCCGGGGGCGAAATCGAGCGGCCGTCCGTACATGTAACGCGCCACATCCAGCTTCGTCACCGGCTTCGACAGTCCAAGCGCCAAAGCGATCGTGCGCATGTTGTAGGTCGGATCGAAACCGGAGCCGGTCGCGCTGTCGTCATAGCCGCCGGTGTGGTCCAGAAGCTGCTGGATCGTGATGGTGTCGCTGCGCGGATCGGCCGGATGAGAGAAACCGAGCAACGGATAGACCTTCGTGCCGGGGGCAAGTTTGCCGGCGTCGTACAGTGCTTGAACGGCACCCTCGAGAAACATTTTGCTGCAGCTTGCCAGCAGAAAGCGGTCCGACGCTCTGGTGACGCGGTAGCCCGGTTCGGCCCAGGTATAGGCCCGCGAAAACTTCAACACCCCGTTCTTGGCAATCGCCAACTGGGCGGCCCGAACGCCGTTCGCCGCCATGAACGTCTGCATCGTGCTGTCAAAAGCCGCAAGCGAAACAACCGGCGCGCCGGTAACGGTCCATTGCCGGCTCGACGGAATATCCTGTTTGGCGAAAATCGCCGCGTAGACCGCCGCGCTTGCCGATCCGCCGCCCTGCGTGCAGATCGGGTAAAACCCCTTGGCAACCTGCTGGTTGAATTCGGTCTGATACTCCGCTGACGTCATGCCATGCCGCGCGACCCACGGACCAACCACGTCGTCCTTGAACATCGAACAGTACATCACGTCCTCGGACAGTGCGACGTAGGCCGGGCGATAGGCGTTCAATGTGTAACCCGGCAACTGCGTCTCCGCGTTGAATGTCACCTGGTAACTGGCGCCGGTATCGGCGGGATGCGAGTGCCACTTCACGTAGACCGGGTTCGGATGCCACACAGCCGCATATCGCCGGTCGTCGGCCGAACCGTAGATCGCAACGGAGCGCAGGATCTGCTGCGCCGCAACCGCGGCCGCGTTGGCATGCTGGAACGTACCGGCCTCCGTGGCGGCGCCGCTGGTCATTCCGTGCTGCGCGAACCACGCCCCGGTGATGCCTTCCTCGAACACCGCGGCGAATACCGCGTTGCTGATGGCCCCGGTCGCCGCGACGATGACGGGCACGAAGCCTTTGGCGGTCCACGTATTGAAGAACGATTGATAGCCGTCGCTGTCGACACCATGAACGGCAACCCAGGCGGCGCCCGGCCGCTGAACCCAGACAGCGGCATAGAGAGGGTTGCTGACGTCCCCATAGACACTCAGCGAGATGATTCGATAGCCCTCACCAAACAACGTATCGAACTTCGCCTGATGCTCGGCGCCCGTCACGCCATGATAAGCCTGAAACATTGGTCTCTCCCACGCTGACGCAAGCTTTGTTGCGCATACCAATTGTCTGAAAGCCGAATCGGCGGTTCCCCGGCGGGACCACGTCCCGAAGGCGAAGAACGTCACTTCTCAGTATTGCTTATGTTTCCAGGCTAGTTTCGGCCGTCGCCCCGCGCAACGTATTTCGTATTATTTCAAACGGCACGGAGACCCGGCCGCGCCGGCCTTTGTCGACCTGCTGACGCCGCCGCCAATTCGGTCTACCCTGGCGCTGTGAGACCTTCCATCGCGCTGCCCGACGCCCCTTCGGTGGTCGCGGGCCACGGCCGCGCCGCCATCCTGACACCGGACGGCGAACTTCTGATGCTGCCCGCCGCTGACGCCGCCACGCTTCTGCGCACGCTGCCGCCGCCGCTCCTTGTGCACGCCCCCGCCACGTTTCGCCGCCTCGGGATGCGACCCGGCCCCGCTTTCGACCTGCTGGACCTGTTCGCCTTCGTCCGGCCCGCCCAGAGTGCGGCGCCCACACCGCGGGGCCTCGCCATGGCCCTTGACGACGACCAGCCGCCGATCGGCCTGGAAGCCGAGGTAACCCGCCTGCCGGATCTCGCCGCCGCCCTGTTGAACCAGCTCTCCCAAGGGCGCAACACTCTGATTAATCGCGATGCCGCCGTGCTGGCGGCCCGCATGCAGAAGGCCGGCTGGGGCTGGGGCGGTTACATCACCCACGCCCTCGGCCGCCCCGACGCGCCGGCCTCGAACGAGCCGCTGAAGGTGTGGAAGAAGCTGCCGGAGTGGGAGGATGCGGCTCCCCCGCCCCCGCCTTCCTCCCACCCGGTCTCAGAATCCGAGGCCCGCCTGCGCCTCGCCGCCATGCTCGGCCCGCACGCCGAACAGCGGCCCGGCCAGGGCGACTACGCCGGCGCCGCCTCCGCCGCCTTCGCGCCGAGAGAGGTGCGTGGCGATCCTCATATGGTGCTGGCAGAGGCCGGCACCGGCACCGGAAAGACGCTTGGCTACCTCGCCCCCGCCAGTGTCTGGGCGGAGAAAAACCGAAGCGCCGTCTGGATCAGCACCTTCACCCGGCACCTCCAGCGCCAGATCAACAGTGAACTGGAACGCCTGATCCCCGACCCGACCGAACGGCGGCGGCGCATCGTGGTCCGCAAGGGGCGGGAGAACTATCTGTGCCTGCTGAACCTGGAAGACGCGGTGAACACTGCGTCCGGCGGGTTCATGAACCAGAACGTCATCCCGCTGGGCCTGATCGCGCGCTGGGCACTGACGACCGATGACGGCGACATCCAGGGCGGCGATCTGCCCGGCTGGCTTCCCGAACTGTTCGGCGGCGCCCTGATCGCCTCGCTGGCGGACCGGCGCGGCGAGTGCATCCACTCCGCCTGCCCGCACTGGCGCCGCTGCTTCATCGAGCACACGATCCGCCGCTCCCGCACCGCCGAACTGGTGGTGGCCAACCATGCCCTGGTGATGACGCAGGCAGCCTGGGGCGGGCTGGACGACAACGCCGTGCCGACGCGGTACGTGTTCGACGAGGGCCACCATGTGTTCGATGCGGCCGACAGCGCGTTCTCCGCCGCGTTATCGGGTGGAGAAACGGCCGAACTCCGCCGCTGGCTGCGCGGCGCCGAAGGCGGCCGGTCGCGCGCCCGCGGGCTGCGCCGGCGGCTGGAAGATCTGGTCGCCGACCGCCTTGCCCTGGTCGCACCGCTGGATGCCGCGCTGCAGGCGGCCAGCGCACTGCCGCCCTCCGACTGGGCGAGCCGCATGCACGACGAAGGCCCCGAACTGGGCGCAATCGAACCGGCTCGGCCCAATCCGTCCGAGGCCCTCCTGCGCCTGATCCGCCGCCAGGTGCTGGCCCGCACCGCCGGCACCGAAGCGCGCCCCAGCTTCGGCTCCATGGAATGCGACGTCTTCCCCCTGAACGAGGAAGCGGCCGAGGCCGCCGATCGCCTCGCCCGCGCGCTCGCCCGCATCGCGGAACCGCTGGCGACGTTGCGCGAACGCCTGCTCGCCCGCCTCGACGACGAAGCCGACGATCTTGACGAGGCCGCCCGCAACCGGATCGAGGCTATCGGCCGCTCGCTGACCCGCCGCGCCTTGAACCCGCTGCAGGCCTGGCAGACGATGCTCTGGAGCCTCGCCGAACCGCAGCCTGAACCGGGCAAGCGGCCGAGCCATGTGCTGTTCCTGCGGGTGGACCGCCGCGACGGGCCGCGCGATCTGGACGTCGGGCTGCACCGCCACTGGCTGGACCCTACCATTCCGTTCGCCACCACGCTGGCCTCGCCCGCCCAGGGATTGCTGGTCACCTCGGCGACCCTGCGCGACTCGGGCGACCGCGATCCCGAAACCGCCTGGGCGTCCGCCGAGGCTCGGATCGGCGCACCTCATCTGCCGTCACCCGCGATCCGCGCGGCGGTCGCCTCGCCGTTCGATTATGCCGAACAGACCCGCGCGTTTGTTGTCACCGACGTGGCACCCGGCAACCTCGACCAGCTCGCCGCGGCCTATCGCGCCTTGTTCCTGGCCTCGGAGGGCGGCGGCCTGGGCCTGTTCACCGCGATCACCCGCCTCCGCGCCGTCCACGCGAGGATCGCGCCGGAGCTGGAACAGGCCGGCATTCCGCTGTACGCTCAGCACGTCGATGCGATGGGCAACGCCACGCTGGTCGACATCTTCCGCGCCGAGGAGGAAAGCTGCCTGCTGGGCACCGACGCCATGCGCGACGGCGTGGACGTACCCGGCAACGCGCTGCGTTTGGTGGTGTTTGAACGGACCCCCTGGCCCCGCCCTGACATCCTGCACCGGGAGCGGCGGATCCACCTCTCGGGCGGCGATCCGAAGGGTTACGACGACCGGATCGTGCGGCTGCGGCTGCGGCAGGCGTTCGGGCGGCTGATCCGGCGCGCCTCGGACCGTGGCGTGTTCGTTCTGCTGGACCGTCAGGCACCCAGCCGCCTGATGTCGGCATTTCCGGCCGGCGTCGTGGTGCGACGCGTCGGTTTGGCTCAGGCCGTCAACGAAACTGGCGCTTTCTTACGGACTCGTGCATTTCTAACACCACGCTCGCCGGCATAACGCTCGGGCTTTATCTCATAGCCGGCTCACGGGCCTGGAGGATCTGATGCGATCAAGCGATATCATCAACGCGCCGGAGGCGCTGGTTCTGACCATGGTGCTGGTTTCCGCCGCGGACGGCAGCATGACGGACCGGGAAATCCGCATCATGGCCGGTCTGGTGCAGACCTTGCCGGCATTCCAGGATTTCACCAGCAGTGAGCTGTCCGACGTGTCCGAACGCGCGGCAAGTCTGCTGCACGAGGATGACGGGCTGGCCCATGCCGGCCGCCTGATGCGCGCCGCGCTCAGCAGCAAACTGCGTGAAACCGCCTACGCGCTGGCCTGCGAGGTCGTGGCGGGCGGCGAAGGCGCCAGGCGTCAGTCCCTGGACATGCTGGAGTTCGTCCGTGGCGAACTGGGGCTCGATACACTGATCTCGGCCGCCATCGAGCGCGGGGTTCGTGCCCGCTACCAGCGTGTCGACCCGGCAGATTGAAGGACGCCTCACACGAGTTTTGGCGTTCTTGGTGGACGGTAGGGCGTTGATGGGGCCGATTATACACGTGCTTCCCGTCGCCGGGAGCGACAAAATGTGGTACCTCAACGCGGCGCGGGCCAGACTGCTGCGTCACGGGGTCTGAGCCAACGCATCGTGGTGCCCGGAACGGGCCGGGGGACTGCGTCGAAACGCTTGCTCCTCCTGGCTGCGTCGAAACGTTAGTTTCTCCTGGTTCGCCAGTCCGCCGCAGAACTCACATCGTATCGTGCCAACAGGCAACGCGATATGAGCCAAAAAGTTCGATCTCGCTGCTGGCAGTTTTCGGCAAAAGCGCTCATATCGCCGGCATGACAGGACCATTGACCGCTGGCGAGCCTCTGGCGCCCGCAGGCCGCGACCGGCAGGGGAATCCCGGCTCGCCGCAGCGGCAAGGCGGCGCCAAACCGCCCGGGAAATCCCCGAAACGGCGTCCGAATGTTCTGGTGCGCGCGGCGCGTGGCGTGGCCGGCGCCGTACTGGGCATTCTGTTGCTTGGCGCGGTCGCCGGTGCGGCCGGCGGCTACATGGCGTACGAGCATTACAGCGCCGATCTGCCCGACGTGGACGGACTGCGAAACTATCAGCCGCCGGTCATGAGCCGTCTGTATGCCGGGGACGCAAGGCTGCTGGCGGAACTGGCATCCGAACGGCGGATCTTCGTTCCGGTCAGCGCCATCCCGGTGATCGTCAAGCAGTCCTTCATCTCGGCGGAGGACAAGACGTTCTACACCCATCGCGGCATCGACCCGCTGGCGATTGCCCGAGCGGCGCTGTACGATCTGGCGCATGCCGGAGAGGGACGCCGTCCGATCGGTGCCTCGACCATCACGCAGCAGGTCGCCAAGAACATGCTGCTGGACAACCAGGTGTCATTTTCGCGCAAGGCGAAGGAGGCCATCCTGGCGATCCGGATCGAGCAGAACCTCAGCAAGGACCGCATTCTGGAGCTGTATCTGAACGAGATCTATCTCGGGCAAGGGGCTTACGGCGTCGCCGCGGCGGCGCAGACCTATTTCAACAAGCCGCTGGACAAGCTGACCGTCGCGGAGGCGGCCTTTCTGGCCGCGCTGCCGAAGGCGCCGAACAATCTGAACCCGTTCAAATATCCCGATGCCGCGCGGTCGCGGCGTGACTACGTGCTGGACCGGCTGGCCGAGGATCACGTCATAACGCCCGCTCAGGTGGCGGAGGCGAAGGCCGATCCGGTCATACCGTCGGAGTTCCGGCGTCCGCCGCCGATCCCGGGTGCGGACTGGTTCACCGAGGAAGTGCGCCGCCAGCTTGTTGCGCGGTTCGGGCAGGATACCACGACTCAGGGCGGCCTGATGGTGCGGACCAGCCTCGATCCCGCGCTTCAGATCGCCGCGGAGAAGGCGTTGCGGGACGGCCTGATGGCGTACGATCGCAAGATGGGGGGCTGGCGCGGGGCGGTGGCACACCTGAGCCTGCCGCCGGAGGATTTCGAGACCAAATGGCCGGCAGCGCTGAACGAGCAGCCGCGCCCGCCCGGTATGCTGCCGTCGTGGAAACTGGCGATCGTTGCTGGTGTGACGGATAGCGAAGCCAAAGTCGAATGGCTGAACGCCGCCGGCGAGCGCCGTGCGGCCGTGCTTGGACTGCCGGATCTGGCGTGGGCGCGTGTGGTCCGGGACGGCAAGCCGGGACCCGCACCCAGGCGCATGATCGATGTTGTGCAGGCGGGTGATGTGGTAATGATCGAGCCGCCGGCGGTGCAACTGGCTCCGCCTTCCGGGCCACCTGTTCCGGTGAAGGGCAAGGCGCCGCCACCGCCGCCGATGCCGCCGCCGGCGAACCGGGCGACCCTGCGGCAGATCCCGCTGGTGCAGGGCGCGCTGGTCTCGCTGGATCCGCAGACCGGGCGGGTGCTCGCGATGGTGGGCGGCTGGAGCTATGAGCAGAGCCAGTTCAACCGGGTAACGCAGGCCAACCGTCAGCCGGGCTCGAGCTTCAAGCCGATGGTGTATCTGACGGCGCTGGAGAAAGGTGTCTCGCCGAGCCAGAAGTTCCTGGATGCGCCGATCGTTGTGGACACGCCGGAGGGGCGGTGGCGGCCGGGCAACTACGAGGGCACGTTCGGCGGTCCGACGCCGTTGCGGGTGGCGCTGGAGGAATCGCTGAATCTGGTGACGCTGCGGGTGGCGCAGCAGGTCGGCATGCAGGCGATTGCGGACAATGCGATCGCGTTCCATATGGTCGATTCGATGCCGCGGGTGCTCCCGGCGGCGCTGGGGGCGGTGGAAACGACCGTATTGCGTGAGGCTGGCGCTTACGCCTCGATCGCGACTGGGGGGCGGGAGGTTGTGCCGACGCTGATCGACAGCGTGCAGGACCCGGACGGGCACGTCGTGATGCGTGCTTCGGGTCTTGACTGTGCGGACTGCTCCGATCCGGCGAAACCGCCGGCCGTGAGCGATGAGCGTGCTCAGATCGCTGACCCGGACAGCGTGTTTCAGTTGATCACGATGATGCAGGGCGTGGTGCAGCGCGGCACGGGCGTGCCGGCGGGGAAGGGGCTGAACCGGCCGATCGCTGGTAAGACGGGCACGACACAGGACTTTGCCGACGCGTGGTTTTCGGGGTTTACGCCGGACCTGGTGACGGTGGTCTGGGTGGGTTATGACAATCCGGCCAACCTGGGTGACAACGAGACCGGCGGGGCCGTTGCGGCGCCGATCTGGCATGACTATATGGCAACAGCCCTGGCCGGGCATCCGGTGCTGTCGTTTCCGATGCCGCCCGGCGTGACGATGGCGCCCTGGGACAGCGGCAGGGGCACCGTTACCGACGCGTTCAAGGATGGCCAGATCCCGGGTGCCTCGGCGCCGCTGGGAATGGGTCTGGCGAGTGCGCCATCGCCTGACGGATCGCCCCCGCCGCCCTCGATCGTGCACGGCGGGGTTGATAGCAGCATGGGCGGGCTGTATTGACCCGTCCCTTTGTGGATTTTTGAACCATGTCCGCTGAATCCGACGCCCTGAACGAACAGATCAAGCAGTCGATCGCGCTGCTGAGGAGGCATCTTTGACTGGGATGTCGCCGAAGCGCGCCTCGCTGAACTGAACAACCGCGCCGAGGATCCGGCGCTTTGGAACGACGCGGCCGCGGCGCAGAAGATGATGCGGGAGCGGAACCAGATCGCCTCGGCGATGGAAGGCGTGTCGAAGCTGGAGGCTGAGGTCGCCGACGCGCTGGAACTGATCGAAATGGCGGAGGCCGAGGGCGACGCCGCGATGGTTGGCGAGGCGATGGCTTCGCTGCGCGCGGCGGCGGAGGAGGCGAAACGGCGGGAGATCGAGAGCCTGCTGTCGGGCGAGGCGGATGCCAATGATTGTTATGTCGAGCTGAACTCGGGCGCGGGCGGGACCGAGGCGCAGGACTGGGCCGAGATGCTGATGCGCATGTATATGCGCTGGGCGGAGCAGCACGGTTACAAGGTGCAGTTGATGGAGGAGAGCGAGGGGGAGCAGGCGGGGATCAAGTCGGCGACACTGCAGATCTCGGGGCCGAATGCGTATGGCTGGCTGAAGACGGAGGGCGGGGTGCACCGGCTGGTGCGGATCAGCCCGTTCGATGCGAATGCACGGCGGCAGACGAGTTTCGCTTCGGTCTGGGTTTATCCGGTGGTGGATGATTCGATTGAGATCGAGATCAATGAGGCGGATCTGAAAGTCGACACGTACCGCGCGTCGGGGGCTGGCGGGCAGCATGTGAACAAGACGGAGAGTGCGATCCGGATTACGCATATTCCGAGCGGGATTATTGTGGCGTGTCAGACGGACCGGAGTCAGCACCGGAACCGGGCGACGGCGATGGCGATGCTGAAGGCTCGGATGTACGAGGCGGAGCTGCAGCGTCGGGAGGCGGTGACGGCGGCGCAGGAGAATGCGAAGACGGATATTGGATGGGGGCATCAGATCCGGAATTATGTACTGGCGCCGTATCAGTTGGTGAAGGATCTGCGGACGGGGGTGGAGAAGGGCAATCCGGACGCGGTGCTGGACGGAGATTTGGACGAGTTCATGGCGGCGGCGCTGGCGGCGCGGTCGGGGGGGACTCGGTCGGAGGCGAGTGCGAACGCGCGGTAGGGGGGTGACGCACCGTCATTGCGGTAGTGCGTGACGCACCGTCATTGGAGTACCATCAGATGAGAGATCGCGACTGGCACCTGCGGCACTGCACGTCTTTCTGAATCTTCCGCAAAATTCCCAAAAAAGAGAAGGGTCGATGAGCACGGATGCCTCCACTCGCCCGAGCACGAAGCGTGGTCGCACCCTCAAGCTCTACCTTGTGGACGGTTCACCATCCGGCGTGATCACCGCTGAACTCGGTGTTTCTTCTGTACGGGCTATTGTTGCCTCACGCACGGCGCTACCTGACCTAGTCCGGCGAGAGGAGGCAAATCGTACTGGGATCTATCTGTTGACGGGGCCGGACCCTGATCTCCCGACCCGCCAACTCGTCTACGTGGGCGAAGGCGATCAGGTGAAGACCCGACTCATCGCCCACGACGCGGACGAAGCAAAGGATTTCTTTACCCGCGCGGTGTTCGTCGTATCCAAGGATGAAAATCTAACGAAGGCGCACGGACGTTACTTGGAGAGTAGGCTCATCGCGGCAATACGCCACGCCGGCCGCGCTAAGCTTGCCAATGGCACTGAGCCGCCGTTCAAAGGACTACCCGAACCAGAAATCGCAGACATGGAGCGAGTGCTCGACGAAATCGAAGTGCTTCTCCCGGTGCTCGGCTTCGACGTGTTGACCCCTCCAAGCCAGAAATCAAACGCGGTTCCTTCAGCAGGGACGAACAGTGCTGACGCTAACGCCATCTCCCCCATTTTTGTGGCGGACATCAAATCAGCGAAAGCGCGCGCGGCAGAACGTGGCGGTGAGTTTGTCGTGCTCGCAGGGTCCACAGCGTTGCGGCGCGAGACCCCGGGGATCCCGCAGAGTGTGGCTGATAGGCGCAAACTTCTTTGCGACACCGGCGTGTTGGTACCAGATAAAAACCCCGAACTTTACCGCTTCGCCCAAGACGCGAGCTTCGGAAGCCCCTCCGGTGCGAGTGGCGCAATTGCGGGCCGCGCAGATAGGGGGACCGAAACTTGGCACGTCGACGCGGATGGGCGCACCTACGCTTCCTGGCGGGCGAATAAAATTAGCACGGTTAGCGCCACAACGCCTGAGACCTTGGGGCCTTAGCGACGCAGGGTCCTTCAGGTGAAGCGTCGAATCCAGACATTCCTTGGAGCGTGCCGATTACGGGGCAAATGAGGATAATAGTGCTGTTCAATCAAGGACGACCTACAGGAAACGCGATCACCAGGCGGTCAAATTGTATCATCCGGGACCGGCGGTTCGCCACCCTTGCGCCGCATGACGCGATCAAAGCCGGCAAAATCGGCTTGATCGCGCCGAGCGGCAAAGAATTTTGCGGTCTCCATGGCAGCCAGCTTTTCAGCCACGGCGGTGGCAACAAACTGGTTGATGCTGATCCCGTCGGCCTTCGCCAGTCGCTCGACCTCGGCCTTCACTGAAAGCGGCAGGCGAAGCGGGTAGGTGCTTTGAACGCGCTTCACGATCTAATCCTTTTAACAGCTTCGGCGGGCGTAACGACATCGACCCCAGAGAGGCTCGGCGTCTGGCCGAAATCCCGTCGGTTGAAGGTTACAATCACCGCCGCTCGACCGTTCACCGCGGCCTCCAGAACAAGCTCGTCATTGGGGTCCCGGAGTTGCGGACGCCACATGAAATGGCTCTCAACAGGTTCGGCCATAGCCACCACCGCCGTGAGGAATATTTCGACGTCGGCGGAACTGAGACCGGCGGCCGTCATATGTTCGGTGGGTCTGCAAATCGCCTCGTACTCCAACGCCAAAGCCACATTCGCCAATATCGTTATCCGACCTGCCCGAGCGGCCATCAGCAGTGAGGCTGACGCTCCTTGAGGGCTTCGCATCGCTGCGACAACCACATTTGTATCAAGGACGCATCTCACTAGAGTTCGATATCACATCACCCGCGATATTAAAAGGTCG
>JBEKLE010000032.1:0-29377 GCA_050010355.1 Rhodopila sp.
GGCGTGACCACGCGTAATTTGTTAGGGCGTTGCAACGTGACCGCGGAGAGCGTTGAGTAGTATAGTGGTTGGCCGTTACGGGCCGGCGACTCGTATGTTGTCACTGCGGTGAAATCCATCGACTTCGCGCCAGCAAGCCGTTGGCTCATCGCCTTGAGCATCTCAAGCGCGACCGGTTCTATCGCAGGATGTTCCGGCGGGGGCGCCTCGGCTGGAGGGTGCGGTTGTTGAGCACGGGCCGACGCAAATCCGACCAGATTGGCGATCAATAGAATCATCAGGTGGCAATTTTTGACGCGTGTCACACGAGATCTCCTCACCCTTTCAGGATCATCGCTCTCCGGCTTGAGGCTCTCCTCGAGGTCTGATGGAGGTTTTGCTGCGGCATGCTTCATTCATCGGGCCCCAAAAAAGCGCCATTGCTGTGCAGGGCCGGAATCTACGGGTATCGCCGCCCGGCGCTATGCGGTTCTGGCATAGTTGATTGTCGCGGTTGATTGCCGCGCAAGATCTGCCTTTGGCCCGGTAGGTGACAGGCCTCGTTCGGCTGCCACGAGGGCGCGCCCGCATCACACCGCAGCGCATCAAACGCACTAACGGATCAACGGATCGAGCGCAGGTCGAGACATGCCACTTCTGCATAGCGGGCCAGAGACCCGTCCTGCAGGTTGCCTTTAAGAACACGGGTAAGAACACGGGCCCCCGCCAGCGTGCGCCAGGGTGCAGTTATAAGGACGACAAAATGTCTATGAGCACAAAATCGGCCCACATCCAGATCGGCGGCGCGGCCGCGATTTTTGCGCTAATCGGCGGATCCGCCCTCCCCGTGGTCGCCGCCGAGCCGACACAAGGCTGGTACATAAGCGGGGCAGCGGGCCTGAATTTCATGCAGCAGGAGCCGATCAAAAGTATCGGCAACATCACCACAAACAACACAAACAACAACAATCTGAATGTGCAGTTCGATGTGGGCGGTATGGGTGTGCTCGGTGGCGGGTACGACTTCGGCAACGGTTTCCGCACGGAGTTCCAGTTTAACTACCGTTACAACGGAATCAGTTCGGCCTCTGGGCCACGCGGGAATACGGTCTCGTTCCGAAATAATAATAACGGCGGGTCCGAACAGAAATACGGCCCGATGCCGACCCTATACTACGACTTCTACACGCTCTCGCCGGACTACGTGCCGTATGTCGGCGTAGGTGTCGGCTACCAGGTTGTCAAGGAGAAGCTCAACGTCGGCGGGTTTAGCACAGACACGACCAGAGGCGCCTTCGGGACGCAGGCGATCTTTGGCGTCGCCTTTCCAATCGCGTCCGTACAAGGCCTTTCGGTCACCACCGACTATCGGTTTCTCGCCGTCGTCGGCGATCGTACCTATAACAGGGTAACGCTGGGCAATAGTTACAACCACGCGATCACGATCGGCGTGCGCTACGCCTTCGGATCGCCGCCGCCGCCGCCGCCAGCGCCGGCTCCAATCGCGACGCCAGCACCCGCACCCGCACGCAGCTATCTGGTGTTCTTCGACTGGGACAAGGCGGATTTGACCGATCGCGCCCGCCAGATCGTCGCGGATGCGGCAGCGAACTCGACTAAGGTCCAATATACCCGGCTCGAGGTTAATGGCTACACTGACACGTCCGGTAGCCCGAAGTACAACCAGGGCCTGTCAGTCAAGCGCGCCCAGGCGGTCGCCGCGGAATTGGTCAAGGACGGCGTTCCGGCCGGCGCGATCGCAATTCAAGGCTTCGGCGAAACGCACTTGCTGGTAGCGACTGCGGCCAACGTGCGGGAGCCGCAGAACCGCCGCGTCGAGATCATCATCCACTAGATCGAGCCGCTGGAAAGAGAAACGGACCTCCAGGCCCCCGGAACAGGGGCCAGCCTGAGTAAGCTATCCTCTTTTGCCAGTATTGCATAGCACCGCGCGCGATCGGGGTTTGATACTGTCTTTCTGAGTAAGACATGGGAACCTTGCGGTGCCGTGTTGTCCCCTCGCATCGGAGGATCACGATGCATGACGGAATGGTAAGGCTAGCCAACAACATCATCATCATCATCATCATCATCATCATCGCGATAGGTGGATGCGCGACATCGGGTCCGCCACTCGTGCCGCCGACACCAACGGCCGCTGTGGTTTCGTTCGACGGCAACTATCGAGGGTCGATCCAACTTACATCCTCAGGTGTTAGCGGAGGTCAAACCGGCTGGTGCGACACGCCGCCCACGATCTCCTTGTCTCTCCAGAAAGGTGCGTTCAACTACGTTCTGACGCATCCGAATGTCCCTAAAGACTCGAGTTATTCGCTTTCCCCTACTTTCGCGGTTGTCGTCGCTCCTGACGGCTCCTTTAATGCGACGAGCCAAAATGGCGAAGCCCAAATGGCTGGCCGCATTACCGGGTCCCATTTGGCTGGCCGGATCGACGGTACGGCGTGCGGTTACGCATTCGCGGCTGAGAGGTCTTAAGCAGCGATCAGCGTGGACCGGCGTCCTTCGTCTCGCCCTTGACACGCAGGGCGAGATCCCGGAACCCGCGTATCGTATTGGGGTGACGGAGAGACGCCAACGCCCGTGCAGCCGGACGCGAGCCGCTTGGCCGACTGGACTATCGGAGACCGCTCAGCTTCTCAGGCCGAGCGGTCTCGTATCATTGGTCAGTAGATGCTGGCGGGTAGACGAATCACGTTCTCGTTCGTTAACATACTGCCCCCCGGCGGTTCCTCGCTGTCCGCCGACGAGTAAGGCTTAGCAGCCGAACAGGCCTTTGCCGAACAAACCGCACTTGGCAATCGAGGTAACGATGAGCGGGCTAACCGAAACCGTAACCGAGTCCCCGACCTTCAGCATTTTCAAGGCAGCCTGTCGTGTGGGGTTGGTGACATCAATGGTGTAGATGCCCCCGCCGTTGGCATTGACGACATCGAAGCTGTTCGGGGCATCCATCTTCACGACCCGCCCAACGATCACGGCCGCATTGGGTCCAATGCCTCCAGGGGTTTGCGCAACCTGCCCGACGGTGCTGGTGGCTGGCACCTCGCCGACCGCCACATTGGGGCTTGCGACCACGAAGGTCACCGAGCGTGTGTAGTGGACGCTGGCAACATCCCCGACCGAGACGCCCGATAGGTCGACGCCGGGAGCAACCGTCATCGGGACAGGGCGCTTCTGCTCGGGGGCAAGCGTCAGCGTCAGCGCACCGGGATCGAGCGCCTGAATCTTGCCCTGGCCAGAGAACTCGCCGCCATCCGGAACGACATTCGTCATCGTCGGATTGGTCTGCGCCGCGACGTGGGTCGACAGCATGAGAGGGGTGAACGCCGCAGCGCAGACGAGCGCGGCCGTTGCGGTCGCCGCAAGGGTGAGCTTATGAGTTTTCATCTGTCCTCCATGAATTATGATGCGGGATATTTCGGCACCGGATTCTGTCCGAGCCACTCTCCCCAGTATCCAGCAGTGAGGACAGCCGCTATGCGGTTTCGGCACGGTGAAAATGAGCGATCTGATTAACCAACTTGTCTTGCACGACCTTCCGGTCGGTTTTGTGCTTGGCCATCCAGATCCGCAAAGGCCGCAGTTCGACATTGGAAGCCGCCGCGAGGCACGCCCGTCGAGGCAGAGCTCCGTTGCGATAGCCATTTTTGCATAGTCACTAGCGATGGCTTGGCGGTACCCTGGCGAGAACACCGCAAAAGCAAGTGAGCGTTGTCTATGCAACAACGGGATCCGGCCATAGGTGGACCTGTCGCATCGGTTCACGCGGGTGCGGGCTGTTTCTCTGGCCGGGTAACCCGCCAAGGATGGGGTGCGCAGCCTCCGGAAAAACCGCTGGCCGAGTTGGGTTCCATCCTGGAGTTCCGAACAGACACACGGACCATCGCCAATGAGGCAAGGCGCATGGAGATCCGGACCACATGATGAAGCAGGTTCTGCGAGCCGCTCTTTGCTGGATCGTTCTGAACGGAGCGGCACCGGGTGGTCTTTACATCAGTCATGCCAGCGCTCAGGCGGCAGGAACCCAGGCGTTCAATTCCGAGCAACTCGACGCGCTGCTGGCGCCAATCGCGCTTTATCCCGACGCGCTCTTGGCGCAGGTTCTGATGGCGTCGACGTTTCCCTTGCAGGTGGTCGGTGCAGGGCGCTGGATTGAAGATCCGGCCCACAAATCGCTGAGTGGCGACGCGCTCGCAAACGCGGTCGAACCCCAGCCCTGGGATCCCAGTGTCAAGTCACTGGTGCCTTTTCCATCGGTTCTGGCACTGATGAACAGCAACCTCGACTGGACGCAGCAGCTTGGCTACGCGTTCGCCGACCAGCAGGCCGCCGTCATGAAGTCCGTGCAGCGGTTGCGCTTCCAGGGGCAAACCGCCGGCAACCTAAAAACGACAGAGCAGCAGTCCGTTCGCGTCGAGAAGCAGGTCATCGTCATCGAGCCGGCGCAACCGACGGTGGTTTATGTCCCAAGCTACAATCCGACGATCGTCTATGGGGCCTGGCCCTATCCGGCCTATCCGCCGGTCTATTTGCCGCCGCCACCCGGTTACGTGTTCGGTGCGGCGCTGGTGAGCGGGATCGCGTTCGCCACCGGCGTGGCGGTCGTCGGCTCCCTATGGGGTTGGGCGCGGCCCGGCTGGGGCTCGGGATACGTCAACGTGAACGTCAACCGCTATAACAACATCAACGTCAACCGCACCCACATCAACTCCAATGTTTGGCAGCCGAACCGGCCAGGCGGGCGGCCCGCGGGATTGCAGCGGCCGCCGAACGGCCCGGTTGGTCAACCCGCTCGCCCAAACGGCTTGCCGGCCAATGCGATTGGCCGCCCGAACGTCAATGTGCCGGCGAGCGCGGTGAACAGGCCGGCCAAGTCGGCTGCGGCGCAGCCCAATGCCGGTCAGGCGAATGCAGGCAACCGGCCAAATCTTGCTCAGGGGACCAGCGATCGTCCGCCGGCCAACCCGGCTGCGCCGGCTGGACTAGGTCCTCGTGCATCCACGCAACGGCCGACCCCGGTGCGTCAACCTGAGGCGTTCAGTGGCATGGACAGGGGCCGGGAGGCGGCCCAGTTCGGTGCGCGCGGCAACCAGAGCCGTGACGCCAGCCAGATCCAACGTCAAGGCAACGCCGGCGCGGGGGTGAGGGGCGGCGCCGGCCGTCGCAACGGGTAGTGAGGATCGAACGATGACGGGCCTTGCTCAGCGGATAACCGCGCGCGTCCTTGTTGGCGCGATCGCCGGATTGGCTCTGGTGTTCGGCCTATGCGCAGCGGAAACGGCGCAACCGTCGTATGCGTCGTCGGATGATGCCGCGGCCGCGCTGGTGGCGGCGGCGCGGTCGCACGACACCGTAGCGCTGCGTACCGTTCTCGGCCCTGGCAGCGCGCCCTTGGTCAGCTCCGGCGACAGGCATGCCGACGAGGCGGCAATGGGTCGCTTCGTCGAAGCCTATGATGCCAGGCACGCGCTCGTGCCGGAGGGCCCGGATCGCATGATGCTTGAGGTCGGTTCGAATAATTGGCAGTTGCCAATCCCGATCGTGCAACGAGAGGGGCGGTGGTATTTCGACCTGCGCGAGGGCGCCCAGGAGATCGTCGATCGTCGTATCGGCCGCAACGAGATCGCGGCGATTCGGGTCTGCTTGTTCTACGTCGATGCCCAAAATGACTATTTCGAGCGCAAGAAGCAGGAGAGGGGCAGCGGCGCATATGCCCAGCGACTAGTCAGCGCGCAGGGGCGCCGCGACGGCCTCTACTGGACCGCATCGGACGGGCAAGACGACAGCCCGCTTCAGCCTCTGGTTACCCAGGCACAGGACGAGGGATATCCGGGGGAGATGCTGAACCGGAGTTTGGTGCCGTATCAGGGCTATTTTTTTCGTATCCTGTATTCACAGGGCGCCGAGGCGCCGGGTGGCGCGAAAAAATATGTGCAGAACGGCCGGATGACGGGTGGATTTGCGTTGATCGCCTGGCCGGCGCGCTACGCTTCGTCTGGTATCATGAGCTTTATAGTGAATCAGGACGGCGTGGTATTCCAAAAGGATCTCGGGCCGGAAACTTCGCGCCTGGCGACAAATACAACGCAGTTCAATTCGGACGCCAGTTGGGCGCTGGTCAATGTGACGGACCCATAACTCAGCGCCGCTTCAAGCTGAACCAATAGACGCCAAACTCGCTAGATCCGGACGCCCAATGTTCCAATTAGAAATGACCCTGACGTCCACTCCCATGCAAAACGGTCACTGGCCGGCCGTGCAGACCCGTCAGGAGAACGAACACGCATTGTCGATACATCTCGAGGGGGCACCATGACGAACCCTGTTGCGCCGGCTTCGCCGCTGCCGCCGCCTGGCACTCCACCCGCCTTTCATCTGTTGGCGAAGCCGAGCGGATCCACCTGCAACATTGACTGCACATATTGCTTCTTCCTCTCGAAGGAGGCGTTATATCCGAACGATAAACACCGGATGTCCGATGCCACGCTTGAGGCATACATCCGCCAGTTGCTGGAGTCGCATCGCACGCCGCAGGTCACCGTTGCGTGGCAGGGCGGCGAGCCAACGCTCATGAAGCTCGGCTTCTTCAGGCGATCTGTCGAACTCGTGGAGAAATACCGCCGCCCAGGTCAGACAGTGCAACATACCTTTCAGACCAATGGCATTCTTATCGATGAGGACTGGTGCGTCTTCTTCAAGCAACACAACTTTCTGGTCGGACTAAGTGTTGATGGCCCGCGCGAAATTCACGACAGTTACCGGGTTGACCGCCGCGGCCAGGGCACCTTCGATCTGGTCATGCGCGGGTGGCGACTTCTGCGTCAACACGCGGTTGACTTCAACATCCTATGCACGGTCAATGCTGCAAACGAAAAACATGGTGCCGTGGTCTATCGCTTCTTCCGAGACGAGCTTCGCGCGAAGTGGATCCAGTTTATCCCAATCGTCGAGCGAGTGACCGCCGAGACGCTGGAGATCGCCAACCGAGGCTGGAGCGATCAGCCGGGCCAAAAACGTCTGCTCTATACGCAGGCCGGCAATCTGGTCACCGAGCGTTCGGTCGGCGGCGAGCAATACGGCCGCTTTCTCGTCGATGTCTTCGAGGAATGGGTACGCCATGACGTGGGCCAGGTCTACGTCCAGCTCTTCGATGTGACGCTGGAGGCGTATTTCGGCCGCCATCTGCTGTGCATACATGCCCCGACCTGCGGCTTCGGTCCTGCGCTGGAGTCCAATGGCGATCTCTACTCCTGCGACCATTTTGTCGAGCCACGCTTTCTGCTGGGCAACATTCACCAGACACACATGCTGAAACTGGTATCCTCCCCCGAGCAGCGCAAATTCGGCCAGGACAAACGTGATACTCTGACCGCTCAGTGCCGAAATTGCGCGGTCAGGCCGCTGTGCAACGGAGGCTGTCCAAAGGATCGTTTCGTGCTCTCGCGCAATGGTGAGTCGGGTCAGAATTATCTTTGTTCTGGGTTAGAACTGTTCTTCACCCACACGAGGCCGGCGATGCGGACCATGGTTGAATTGCTGCAGCGGGGCCGCCCGCCGTCCGACGTGATGGCGTTGATCGCGGCCGAGGATACGAAGCGCGGACCCTACAAGGCCTGTCCCTGCGGAAGCGGCAGAAAGTTCCGCTTCTGTCACGGAGACCGAGCACCGCCTTCGCCCTTCAGCGGAGTTCCTCCCCTGAAACGCGCGCCGCAGGAAGACGGACACGTATCGACGCGAGCGGGAACCCAGTCCCGAAAATCGCAAGCTAGCGAAGCGATGAACTGAATGGGCAGCCGTATCTTGGTCGATTCGACCGTCTCCGTCTATCACGAGAATGAAAGGGAAGCATCATGGCAACGAAGAAACCGAACATCCTCGTCCTTTGGGGCGACGACATCGGCTGGTGGAACATCAGTTTTAACAACCGCGGGCAGATGGGCTACCGCACACCGAATATTGACCGTGTGGCCAACGAGGGTGTTGCATTCACCGATTACTACGGACAGCAAAGTTGCACCGCGGGTCGCGCCGCGTTCATGACGGGGCAGAACCCGATCCGAACGGGCCTGACGAAGGTCGGGATGCCGGGTTCCAAAGTCGGCTTGTCAGCGGAAGACCCGACCATCGCGGAACTGCTAAAGCCGCTGGGCTACGTGACGGGCCAATTCGGCAAGAATCATTTCGGCGACCGGGACGAATTTCTGCCGACCCTGCACGGGTTCGACGAATTCTTCGGCAACCTTTACCACCTCAATGCGGAGGAGGAACCGGAGGACCCAGACTATCCAAAGAACCCGGAGTTCAAGAAGCTTTTCGGCCCTCGGGGCGTGCTGCATTCCTGGGCGGACGGCAAGGGCGGACAGAAGATTGAGGACACCGGGCCGCTGACGAAAAAGCGGATGGAAACCATCGACGACGAGGTCACAGACCACGCGCTGCGTTTCATCGACGGTTCGCATAAGGCGGATCAGCCCTTCTTCATTTGGTATAACACGACGGCCATGCATTTCCGCACCCACTGCGCGGAGAAGCACAAGGGGAAAAGCGGTCAGGGGGACTACAATGACGTGATGGTCGCCCACGACGAAAACATCGGCAGAATGCTGAACAAGCTCGACGAGCTGGGCATCGCCGACGACACCATCGTCATGTATTCGACCGATAACGGCCCTCACTACAACAGTTGGCCAGACGCCGGCATCACCCCGTTCCGGTCCGAGAAGAACACCAACTGGGAAGGCGGCTGGCGGGTGCCGGCTTTTGTTCGCTGGCCTGGAAAGTTCAAAGCCGGCACGGTGCTCAATGGCATCGTCAGCCACCAGGACTGGCTGGCAACCTTTCTGGCCGCCGCTGGCGAACCAAGTATCGTCGACCGGCTTCATAATGGGCACAAGGCCGGTAACAAAACGTTTAAAGTGCACATCGACGGATATAATCTGCTCTCGTACCTTACTGGCGAGGTCAAGGAAAGTCCACGCCTGTTTTTCTTCTACATTAGCGATGACGGCGACATTCTGGCCATTCGCTACAACGACTGGAAAGTTGTGCTCATGGAGCAGCGCGCGAAGCAGTTGGCATGCTGGTTCGAGCCGTTCGTGAAGCTACGGGTCCCCAAGATGTTCAATCTTCGCCGCGATCCATTCGAGCGGGCTGATGAAAATTCAAACACGTATTGGGACTGGGTCATCTCGCATGCGTTTTTGGTCTATGGCACGCAGGCGATCGTTGCCCAACAGATCGAGGACTTCGTAAAGTACCCGCCACGCCAAAAACCGGCGTCGTTCAATCTGGATGCGGTGTTGGCGAGCCTGCGGGACGCATCCGGTGGTGCTAACCACTAGCCTTCTGTCTCCCATGGGCTCTAACGATCGGCGGGAATTGGTTTGCCGCGCGCACTGAAGGTTGCCATCTCGGCAAAGCGAGGCGCGCGGCAGATTCTGAAATGACGTCTCGTGTCCTCGGGTCAGCGGCGCGGCAGGCAATTACGCTCAATCGGTGAAGCAGCAGCCTGGCGTGCCTCGCCACAAGGAGCCGGCAAGAGACGCGCCGGTCCACGTTGACCCCGCACGAACATGGCGGCGGATCGGACCTTAATGGCCTGGATTCGCCCGTCTCTTTCCATGTTCTTTGATTATACCCTTTATGGTGCAGCCTGGCAGCGAGCCCGTTCACACCCCGCCTCACGATGCTTCCGTCCCGTTTGCCGCGTAGCTCACGTTTTAATCGGGGCGTTGGCGGCTCGGCACCGATGAGAGTGCCGAGCATTATCTCGGCGAAGTGGGGATCGGCAATATAAGTCATCGATTGCTCGTTCAGCTTCACGTCGACGCCATTGGAGGTAAACGGCAGCGCGGTCTCGTCTGCTTGGCTTGGCACCCCGCGTACCGGCTCATACGACGCTCGGCCGGCGCGCCGCGACCCCGGTGATGCCGCAACCGCGAGGCCGCGTCCACGCCGACTATCTCACCCAGCGGCGTTTCGTATCAGATCAGCTGCTCGACCCAGCCAATGACAATTCGACGCGCCGGTTTTGCGCCCGACCCGCCGGTGTATCGTTTGGAGCAATTGCGTTCGCATCGCCGAACCCCTTCGCTGAGACGAGATCGGGGCTTAAGCCTTGGGAAATCAGATATTTCATCACGGCATCGGCACGCTTTTCCGACAGTTCCTGGTTTGATGTGACACCTTCGTTCCGCAGCCCCGGACCGATCGGAGCATTGTCAGTATAGCCACTCACTATCAAGTGGTTCTGCTGTGTGGGGGCCAGTTTCTTCGCGAGGTTGGCGATCACTTGCTGCCCCTCGGGTCTCATTTGCCAGCTGCCCGGGGCAAACAGCAAATCGCTGTTAACCGTGTACTTGATAGCTCCTTGCAACCGGCTGATTTGTTGCCGATTGGCCGCGACCTGCTGTTGAAGCTGCTGATTCTGTGTCTGAAGCGCGTCGTAGTCACTTTTCCAGACAACGCAGCCCGTTAGGAGTGTGGTCGACAGCAGCGATACGACTAGGCGGTGCTTGGCTGGATCGGTCATAACATGTCCCCGGGTTTGGGTGGTTGCGTGGGATCGGTCAGCCGCGACACGTGTCTCCGGTTCTGGCGGCTGTGGAAACGGAACATCCACAAACGTGGAGAGGCTATGCGCTTTCGGCAAACGATGAAGGGCACGCTGACCATCCTGCCACCGTCATCAACGTGTAAACAACTTTATCCGATGAATGCTTGCCAGATTTGCATAGTCAATCTTCTTGGGCGGATCTACGAGCGAAGAATTCGTGAAAATGACGGGCTTCAAACATGTCGAAGCGCCACGCCGGGCCATTTGTGCGGTGCTACAGCCTATAGGGTGCACAGCCTCTCGTTGCCGGGAAATCGGCAAGGGTATCAGGCACTGCAATAGCTACGCGCCCCGCGGGAGGCAATAATCTCCTTCGAGGAAGGCATTTTCATGGCGGAAAACAAAAAGCCCAATGTCCTCCTTATTCTCGCTGATGATGTGGGCTGGTTCGACGTCGGTGCCTACCATCGGGGCATAATGGGCGCGCCAACGCCCAATATCGATCGGATCGCGCGTGAAGGCGTCCTGCTGACAGACTGCTATGCCCAGGCGAGCTGTACGGCAGGCCGCGCGGCGTTCATCACCGGGCAGCTTCCGATGCGAACAGGCTTGACCACAGTTGGACTTCCCGGGGCCCTCCAGGGACTTCAGCCGGAAGATCCGACGCTGGCGGAAATGCTCAAGCCCGAAGGTTACATGACCGCCCAGATTGGCAAGAACCATCTCGGCGACCGAAACGAGTATCTACCGACCCTTCACGGCCTCGACGAATTCCACGGCAACCTCTACCACCTCAATGCCGAGGAGGAGCCGGAGCAGGTCGACTATCCCAAGGATCTTCCGGTATTCCAGAATTTCTTCAAGCCGCGCGGGGTTTTGGACTGGAAGGCCACGGATAAAGATGATCCGACCGAGGACCCTCGCTTCGGAAAGGTGGGCAAACAGACCATCCAGGACACCGGATCGCTGACGCGAAAGCGGATGGAAACGATCGAGGACGACCTGCTCGCACGCTCATTGGATTTCATCGATCGTGCTCACGCCGCGGGCAAGCCATTCCTGCTCTGGCACAATACGACCCGTATGCATGTATGGACCCGCCTCTCCGGGCGTTGGCGGGATAAGACCAAGTTCGGCCTCTACGCCGACGGAATGCAGGAGCTTGATTGGGTGGTGGGCGAGCTGCTCGCCAAACTCGACAAACTCGGCATCGCCGACGACACGATCGTCATTTTTACAACGGACAACGGCCCCGAAAAATTTAGTTGGCCCGACGGCGGTACGTCGCCCTTCCGCGGCGAGAAGGGGCTTGGTTGGGAGGGCGGGTTCCGAGCCCCATTTCTGATGCGCTGGCCGCGAAGAATCCCGGCGGGGCAGGTGCTTAACGGCATCTTCTCACTGGAGGATGTGGTGCCGACGGTTATGGCCGCAGTCGGCGTCCCCGATATCAAGGAGAAGCTGCTCAATGGATATCAGGCAGGCCCCAAGCATTTCCGCGTTCATCTCGACGGCTACAACCAGCTTCCTTACCTCACCGGCGATAGCGGCGCGTCCCCGCGACATGAATTCTTCTACTATGGGGAGCATGATCTGTATGCCATCCGCTACCAGAACTGGAAGATCCATTTCCAGGTCAAGGACGACTGGTTTGCCGGCCAGTTGACGCGGCCGACCGTTCCACGACCTGTCAATCTCCGGGTCGATCCATTCGAGCAGCATATGGATGCCCCGGGCTATCCGCTCTACGCCGGGGAGAAACTCTGGACCATCATGCCGGCCGCCTATATTCTGAAACTGCATGCGGAAACCTTCACGCATTTCCCGTCACGCCAAGCGCCCCCGGATTTCAATCCCAGCGTGATGCTGAAGCACGCTATGAACGCCGCCGCCAACGGCGTCTAATAACCATTACGTAGGCACCGACAACCTCGGCGTGTCTGGCAAATCAGACTGGTATTGCCAATGACTGACCAACCGGGTGCCGTCAACGTTGCCAACGAACTCGCGAAGGAGCGCAACCGCGAGGCGGCGGAGCGGACTCTGATGGCATGGATCCGCACTGCGCTCTCGTTGATCGGCTTCGGGTTTGGCATCGGCAAGCTCTCCACCTACCTGGACGAGGCTGGCCTGCACACGTCCCATGATCCCGCCCACACTTCCCTGGTCTTTGGGTCGAGTTTCATAGTCGTCGGTATATTCGGTCTTCTCGCCGCTATCGTTCAGCATGCCCGTATCTTGAACCGGCTCTCTCGGCCCGATTTTGCCTATAATGCCATGCGACCGATCGCCATGACGGTTGCAAGCACGCTAGTACTGATTGGGGTGTTCGGCCTGGTTGCAATCTTGTGGTGACGCAACGAGTAACCGCGCAGCCCTGAAACCGCTCTGGCTTCGGCCGGCTCAGCGAAAGCCGATACGGCTCATGGGGCTCAAGGTCCTTCAGGAGGTTAAGGAGATTGGACGGCTCGAGTTTCACGATACCGCACCACGAAACGCCGGGGTCCAGATTGGTCCGAATTGTATTTTCAGGTGAAATCCTATACAGGGAAATGAGATGGATGATATCTGGGCGCGGATCGCGGGCAATCTGACCGATCGGGTCCAAGGCCCGATGAACTTCAGATTTGTATTGCAGCCGGTCATGGCTTCGATTTTTGGAATTCTGTCCGGACTAAAAGATGCCAAAGCTTACAAGCCGCCGTATTTATGGACGCTTCTGGTCAATCCAGCCTACCGCGGCGACATGCTCAGGGACGGCTGGAAGAATATCGCCAAGGTATTCCTCGTCGCACTGGTCTTGGATGTCATCTATCAAATGATCGTCTCGCGGTTTGTGTATTCTGGCGAGGCTCTGATAGTGGGGTTTGTCCTGACGATCGTGCCGTACATCATTGCAAGGGGCGTGGTCAACCGCCTTGTCTCCAGGAAATGAGCCAACCGCTATAGGAAGCCACATTGGCCTGTCGAGCGGTTCCGTAGAGCGATGGATATTTGCCGAGATTGCATAGCGCCGCGAACATGGGTGCGGCAACATCCCGGGCGGTGACGCCTTTGGCTCGGGAAGTTGAAACATATCATGGTGCAAAATGCGTGAGCGCAAACTGCAAGCTTTTGGCGTGATCGCGCTTCTTGCTGTCTGCTGTGGCTATCAGCACCCAACCATGGCTGCGCAACCGTCGGACGGCGACCACCGGCTTGCCGGCCATATCGACGAGGGCTACGGATGTTATGTGGACACAACGGTCGACGGCGTATTGTTCCGAATGCTCGTCGATACCGGGTCCGATGATCTTGCTTTCAACCGCCGCCACCTGAAGAAACTCGGCCTCAGTGAGAAGCAGCTCGCCTATACTGTGCCGATACACACGTCTAACGGCACAGTGCGGTCGGCGCCTATCGTGGTGCACGAACTGCGCATTGGTGCGTTCGTGCTGCATGATGTGGAAGCCATGGTGGATTACACAGGCATAAGTGTACCGCTGCTTGGCATGTCTGTCATCCAACACATGCATCTGGAGATAGGCCGCGACGGGTGCGAGCTGCGGTGGTAATCGTCATGAGGCCTCGCCGGCCCGGAGCCGTTGGCGGGCAAACCGCGGCACCCGCCATTATCCAAAAACCGCTGCCGCTGCGTGTCGCGACTGATCCGCAAACCCGCAGTTTAATTGAAAGCAAATTATGTCCCGAACCGTGATGACCATTCTGCTGCTCTTGGCTGCGCAGCAAGCAAGTGCCGCCGAGTGCGGCTCGACAGCGAACCGAGCGGGCTGCGTCGGCCCCAACGGGGCGGTCGGCGTCGGCCACAATGGAGCGGCAACCTACAACAAGAACACTGGGGCGGTTCACACCTCACAACCTCAGAATTCGAACCAGGTCGCACCGGGTGCAAATCTGCACGGCTGGCGCGGTAATAGTGCGACCAAGGCCGTTGAGCCCGGATGCGCTTTCGTCAATGGCAGGCGTGTGTGCAATTGATCTTTTCCGACAGAGTCCGGCGCGGTGAGAATAGGAGGTCCGTGATGATGCCTAGTGGCCGAATCGTACTGTGTCTGCTCACCCTGGTGACTTTAGTCGGGTGTGCCAAGACGAGCGTCACCGAGCAAACACCGATAAGGGATCCCGGGCTCGCGCGGCCCAATCGGATCTTGGTATACAATTTCATCGCCAACCCCGCCGACATGCCCGCCGATTCCTCGATTGCAGGTGCAGTCAGCGCGCCGCCCACGCCGCCGACGGCCGCGCAATTGGCCACGGGCCAACAACTCGGCTCGCAAATCGCCGCGGATCTGGTCGCAGATATCCAGGCGATGGGACTTTCGGCCGAGCAGGCCGGTCCGGGGTCGTCGCCACAAGTCGGTGATGGCGTAATCCGCGGCTATCTGATCTCGGCCCAAGGTGGGGGCGCCGTTAAGCGCTTCATCATCGGTTTCGGCTCTGGAGCCTCGGAGTTGGATACGGTGGTCGAAGGGTTCACCATCACGCCCCAAGGCTTGCGCAGACTCGGATCGGGGACGCTTAGCTCCGCCGGAAGCAAAACTCCGGGAGTGGTCGTGCCCGCCGCCGTGGCGATTGCTAGCGGCAATCCGGTCGGCCTGATTGTCGTTGGCGGGGTTAAACTCTACAGAGAGGCGAGCGGCAAGAATGGACTCGAGGCAAGAGCCAAGGCGACCGCCGATGCAATTGCATCAGCACTCAAGACCCGGTTTGAGGATCGGGGCTGGATTTAGAATTTGAGGATCGGGGCTGGATTTAGAACATGATCTGGGCAAACCGGTTTGCAGGGGTTGCTCCGATGTGATCGCTGCACTGAAAAAACGGTTTGTCAGAACCTCATTGGGGGAGTGCCCGGTAAAGACGTTACGCAGCTTCGAGTCGTAGCTGCTGCCGAGGAAGGCGAACGGCGCGATCAGCGCCCCGGTGCTGACGCCGGTGACTAGTTCGAACACCGGACTGGTGCCTTGCGCGGACCAGCCGCAGAGCAGCCCAGCCCCGAAGGCGCCGTTTTCGCCGCCACCGGAAAGCGCCAGCAACTCCAGCTCCGGCAGCGGCGCGTCGGCCGACAGCCCTTGGCTGCTGCGCTGCCGCCCGACCGCTGCGATAAACTCTTGCTCCAACGGCGCCGTGCTGACGCTCGGAAAGAAACGCTCGTTCGTTATCCCGAGCACGGTCGCTGCGGTGGAGTTCGCCGCCGGCACCGGCGTGCCCCTTACCGGAATTGCACGGCCGGGAAGCAGTGCTGCAATCCCACTTGTCGCAGACAATCCTAACACGCTCCGGCGAAGAAGGCCCGATGGCCAGTTCGCGAGTTCCTTTTGCAGACCGGACATGCGATGGGTCGACCCTTCTGACTACGGACGAAACTCTATGGGTTGTGTCCCAAGCCAGAAATGTAACCTGAACCCAGGGTCCTGCGCGCGTCGATAAGTGTCTTCCAACACCAAGGTCAGGCGGCTCTCCTCAGGGTCACCGATGGCGTCTCGCCAAAGATCTCCCGGTATTTCACGGCGAACCGGCCCAGCTCCCAAAAACCGAGTTCCGTTGCGATGTCGGTCACACGTGCAACGTCGGGATCAGCTTGTTGCAACGCGCGGCGCGCTGACCGCATACGGCGCAGCAGGACGTATTGAGCGGGACTAATCCCGAGCTGCTCCTGGCAAGCCAACCGCAACGTGCGGCTGGATACACCGATCAGCTGGCTTATAGCCGGCATAGCGAATGATAGATCAGCCTGTCCTTCGAGCACGGTGCGGAATCGATCCACGATCATCTGATGGTGTCGCCTGCCGATGGTATCGAGACCTGACGCTCGTGTACTCAGAACGTCCCGCATGGCCGTCAGGACGTTATATGCAAGATCGTCGATTAGCCTGCCGTTAAACAATGACTTTGGCGTGGTTTCGGCAAGATGGCCCATGTAACTGTGCAGCGAACGCAGGCGAGCCAGCGCTGCGGGTATTGGCGTGAAGACCGTCATACCGCTCAACCGCTTAGTGCAACGATCAACGTCCGGGGCGTAGATAGCGTCCATATCTTCCTGGGTGATGGTTACAGCCCCCCACTGGGTAGGCCCCAGCAATCGAGAGGTGTAACACTCGCCCGCATCCAGAACCGCGATTTGGTCTATCCCGATTTCTGCGCCGTTCAAGACAATGTTCGGGCCCGGGGCCGTCAGAAACATGACGCCCGCTCGCGGCACATCAGCATGTTTGACCCGGCGCAGTGTTTCGCGGCAGCGCTGCGCATAGACGCGCCCCAAATCAAATAATATGCTGTGAGCCGAGAAGGACCCTCGTTCCGTTACCATGAAATCCATTCCGGTCGGACGAACGGATGCAACAAAAAGATCCGGATCTGTGGCATCGACGATTTTGCTCGGATACATCCTGACCGCCTTATGATGTCAGCATGCGTATCAATTTTGCATCAATGCTCTACCACAGCTCCAAAACTGCCTATGCAAATCTGGCATGAATTGTTCAACGCGCATAACGCTTCGGTGACCGTCCGAGCGGGCCGGCGAGATAGCGATGTTCATCAAACAGATACGCAGCTCGCGGATTTCTGGGCATTCTGTTGGGGATCGTCGGCCAGAGACCGTGAATGCGACGTCAGCATCATTCTTTGTTAGGGCTAGCCGCCATTGGTTTGTCCACAAAGCCGACGGCTGACGGCAATCAACTGCCTGGCGTCCGCGATCGCGTCGTCCAGTCCGATCAAGTTGGCACGCCATCGTGCCATGCCCTCCTTGATCCGTTGCACATTTTGGTGGCTTTCGGCCACCACCCGCTCCGTCTCAGTGCGCAGTCGCACAAGATCAAATGGCTTTAGCAGGCAAGGGAAATCGGCCAAATCGTATTGCTTTAGACGGGCGGTGACGTTGGGGCGGTCCGTGATAAGCAGCACGGGCGTGTTTTCGTTCGCGGCGATTGCCGCCAAGGCAACACCGGAAGCATCGGGCAGAACGACATCAACTATGGCGATATCAAAGCATTTTCCAGTGAGTAACCGCCGCCCTGATCGACCCGTTGTCGCACACTGAACAACCGCCCCAGTGTTGCCGAGGGCACCCAGGATAAGATTACAGATAGACAGATCATCGTCGACGACCGCAATGTGCTGCACGGCATTCTCCGGTGACTAAAAACAGGCGATTCGATCCACCTCGTAGACCGTATTAAACGCAGCGAACGGGCAAATGTCACTCACTTGTAAGTCTGGGCGGGATTCTATTCTCTGCTTGCCTGCTGGCTATCGCGATCCTGTCCGCTTGGTCGAAGGCGCGCAGATAATCCATTCCTTTAAATCCGCCGATCCTCGCTCCGATAAGTGGCATATTCGAAGGAGAATACCTGCCGCCAGTCGTTTTTCATATCGACAACTGTCCAACCCTTGGCGTTGGCCTCATCGAGTGCTTTGTCGAGTTGCCCGATGGACGAAATGCGATCATAGGCCCATTCTCGCGTTGCGTCGTTGTGGTGGATAAGCAAAGCGAAGCGGGCGCCCTTTCCGGCTGTCGTCCATTGCAGCATCGCCAGGTCACCGTCGGAATTGCCGAACGACGCGATCGGGCGGCGGCCAATATGTTTCTGGATGGCAGCGGGTTTTTCGATGTTGTCGTTAACGACGTCAATCTCCCGCAGCTTCACTAGCGCCGGTTCACCGTCTCGCGTCTCGAATTTCAGTCTACCGCTGCTGCCGATCACGTGCTCGGGGGGCACACCGTAGGTTAGCTCAGCGAAGGCTCGCATGAACTCCACGCCGCCGCCCGAGACGATGAAGGTCTTGAAGCCGTTGGCCCGGAGATAGGCGAGCAATTCCAGCATCGGTTGGAACACCATTTCAGTGTATAGCTTATCGGTTTGGGGATGACGTGTTGTCGCCAGCCACTTGCGCGCCTGCGCCTCGAATTCGTCCGTCGTCATGCCGGAGTGGGTCGCGGTCGCAATTTCGATGATCGCATGGTGGCCGCCTGCAATAACGCTCTTGAGGTCGCCCGCGAGCACCGATTTGAAGGGCTCCTGGTTCTGCCATTCCGGGTGTTGCGTTGCCATAGCCTTAACCTGGTCGAGAGCGAAGGCGATCTGAAAAGGATAGGGTCGTTCGGACCATAACGTGCCGTCATTATCGAAGGCGGCGATCCGTTCTTCCGGCGCCACGTAGTCCACGCCGCCCGCTTTCGTGACGCGCTCGACGAAGGCCACGATAGACTTCTTGGTCGGGCCATCATTCCAGGAGGCCAGTGGATCATCGGCGCCGGTACGTTGTGATAGTGACATCAGCTCCTCCCAATTTGAAGTGCCCCGGCAGCTACCGGCCGATTATTGCCAACGCTCCGCGCAGGGGAATGTCCGAAATTCTCATGAACCCCTGGTAGGGCGCACTTAGCTCCAGGATAAGAAAAATTGCGCCGGCGACCGATATAGAACCGATGAACAACGTCACCGTAACGGTCGCATTCAATCTGGCAAAGAGACCGAAGCCGAGGAAGAGCATACAGATCCAAAATACCAACACAGTCAGGAATGGCCATGAGATCGACGAACCGGATTGCTCGAACATCATGAGACGCGTTTGCCCAAGATTCTGGGCAATCTGCATCGCCTGGCTCTTCAGCGCGCTTTGCGAGTCGGTTTTTGGCGATAGTCTTTCAAGACTGTCCATGAATGTGTCCGCCACGCCCTTCGTTGCCTCAGGGTCGAGATCGGCCGCTGTTGTGCCGTCCGGCGACCAGATCCGATCATGGACGGCGGCAACGCCCTGCTTCAGCAAAGCACGCGCTTCCTTCGCGTCCGGCCCATAAAATGACAGCAGGCGATCAAGCAGTATGACGTTAGCCGAGATTGACCTTACCTCATTTTCTTGCCCTTGGTAGGAGCTGCTTCCGGACGCGATAAGCAGGCTGAGGACCAGCGCCGCCATCGTGGCAATCAGGCCCATCACGAGCTTCACGACATCCTTGGTGCTGGCGTCAAGGTGCTCGTCTGGCAATTTCACATGCAACACTATTCCCAGAAGCCCGGCGCCGAATGAGCAGCCGAAAATGATTGACGCTGTTTCGAGAGAATTCATGGCCGGTGGCCGGCACTGAGGCGCTGGGGATGCAGCACGAAACTCACCGGCTGGTGGCCCGCGACTGTGCGATCACGGGGGGCCATTTCCTGATTTCGAGTGTTCTCCATTTTTACCCCATTTCGATGCAGGCGTCGCCAGTCCGCTTATCAGCCCAAACATTGTCGCATGAGCCGCCGTGTGCGGATCGCGAAGCTCCTCAATGGGATGAACTTCGGTCAACCGAGTGAGCTTGACGAGGGTGCGAATCCTTCGTCGTCTCATAAGCTTCACTTGCTGTGACCCGCGCATGAAGAAGACCCTCAATATTTCACCTTCGCCAAACAGCGCACCCAGTTCGGCGGCTGTCGCATAGATAAGGAACAGAACAAAAACCCATATCTGGACCGCCGCAAACTGATTCCAGGAGAAATGCGTCAACAGGAACTCTGGTATGTCCCGAAGTCGACCGCCGCCGGTTAGGTACTCGATTATGCGTTCCAGGAACCTGAACAGGGCAACCATCAACCAGTAAATAAAGGTTTTGAACAGAATTGGCTGGATCAAGGGTTTGGTGTCGAAACGGCGGAAGAAGGGCAGGGCGTCAGCCACCAGGACGGCCTTTCCGACGAGCAGCGCCGCCAGGGTAGCAAGCGTGTAGTCGGCGAACTGGATCAGATACCGATCGAGGAGAAGCTGTGTAGTCAGCTCGATAAGATTGAAGCCGATGGCGAAGAAAATGATCGCTGGAAGTGCCTCCTTGACCTCCTTGACGACGAAAGCGATTACCCGCGGCATAGGCATGTGAACGCCCCCTTTCCCCGGTTGGCCAGATTGTCAAACCGACATGCACTGTCGTGCTGCGGCAGGCTTTGCAAAGAGAATAACACCATGTTTGACTTTGCTATCATATTCTGCCTTTCCGCTTCGAATGGCGTAGGCCATGTTGCCACCTTGGCTACATCGCAAGGAATTGCCGCGGCTTTGGACATCCCGTCGGCGATTCATGCCCGCCTAGAATGTGAAATTCGCCATGAGCATTGGTCCCTTGATATCAAGATGCTGCACCACGGCACTGCTGCCTTGCTCAAAGGAAAGATAGCGGTAGGTGAACGACACATCGACCGGCCCGACATGATACCCAAGGCCTGATGAGATCTGCCAAGTGAGGTTCGAGCCACCCGCGCCGACATCGAAGTAGTAGGGGATGAACAGCCCGGTGTCGCCGACGCGAACACGGCCGCGGAAACCGCCAATGCCGTTCCAGATGTTACCGTTGCCGGACACGCCGCCGACGCCGCCGAACGTTGCGCCGTTGCCGCGCGGCCCTACGATTGTCAATCCCAGGCTATAATTGACCCTTTCGCTCACCTCCAAAAGGCGGAAGCCGCCGATCACATCTAGGTTGCCCCAGTCGCCCTGTGCCAAGGTGTAGCCACCTGCTAGCGTCCATATCGTGGCCCTCAGGTTGAAGCCCGCGCTGCGCTGGACGCCGGCCTGTATCGGGATCTCCGGATGGTTGGGGAAGCTCAGCTCCTTAAAATGGGTGGGGGTGCCCCCGAGGTTCATGTACATGAAGTCAGTGAGAACCGAGAACCGGTCATATCGCGCATCCGCCGTACCCATCAATCCAATGTTGATGTGGGACACCAAGTCGCCGAAACTGACAGAAGGGCTGGCGGTTACTGTCCCGCCGAGCGCGGGTGGCAGGTTAAAACTTACGTCCGTGTTGATGTTCGCGAACCACAAATACGGCGCAATGTCGAAGGTCCAACCAGACGGCCCGGCGGACTGCTGGTTCAACCCCATTGGCTGTTGCGCTCGCGCGCCAGACGTTGCTCCGGCCGCGAGCACCACCGTCAGAACGGCCACCATGACAATTCGGTTCAACATCGAGAGTTTCCTCGCCTGATCGATCCGATATGAATCGACGATCCCACCGGAAAACCGCCAAACGAACACCAAAGACTGATTTCTTGTTCGCAACACTCTAACCGATCAGCTCCAGGGTTGCCAGATCAGCGGCAGCATTATGCGCGTGATAATGTTCCAATCTCCAGTGATGTGGATTGGGATGACCGGCGGGACATGGAGAATGTCCTGCGTCCCCCTGTGCGGACCGTAATTGAAGTTAGTTTCACTCCGAAACGGAATGCTATTGAGATCGCCAACCGGGTTCTGCAGCTTCTTTGCAATTGCCGTGTCGCTCTCCGGGATGCTGTCGCCCGCCGGCATCTCAGGCGCCGACGGTTCTGCATGCGCAAACGCTCCAGACCAGATAATCGACAATCCGAGCAGGCTACCACCCAGTGCTATCTGGCATCGCATACTAACCATATTCCAGGCGCCTCGAAGTCGGTGTTAAGAATGTAAAATCGCGAAAACGTCCTCGGTTCGTGCGAGCCGGACCGGACGATGGCGGGCGCGGTCGGCGGTGCAGTCGGTGAACTGCATGCCTTCGCTCGCCACTTTGTCGAGGTTGCCGTCGAATACATGAGGTCCGTATGGTAGGCCCCAACATTTTAACAACCGATATAATCCATCTAAGCAAGCTGGGGTTAAACCCGGGTGCTGCCTATGCAGTTTCGGCAAAGCCCGTGCGTTGAAGAGGGTCACGCGCCCGGCGCTCACCTGAAAGCCCACAGATTATGCCAAAACCGCATAGTCTGGTGGCTTCCGGCCACCTATAGCCTCAATAGTGGTATGCCGCCACGCGCCGGGCACGCGCCGGGCCGCGGCGCGGCAAATTGGCACGGTATCGGGTGACAGCTTCGCCTAAGTTGAAGCAATTTTGTTCTTGGCTAAACAGGAGAATACGATGAAGGCGTTGGTCGCAGCATGCTTACTACTCTCGGTGGCTGCCTGCTCAGTCACAGAGCAGGCAAAGCCGTCGCAGGTAAACTTCAGTGGATTCCTCGGCGACTACACAGAGCTCACGCCAACCGACAACTCGAACCAGGTACTTCTCCGTTACATCGACCCGGCCGCACCCTGGAGCACCTATACGGCAGTCCGTTTGGAACCCGTCACCTTCTGGGCGGGTTCCGACACCAAGGTTCCAGTCGCCACGCAGCAAATGCTGACCGACTACGCCTATCAGAAGTTCGCGGCCGCGCTTACAGCGAAAGGGATCCATCTTACGGATCAATCGGAACCTGGGGTATTGGTTGTTCGCATGGCGCTGACGGACGCATCGTCCGCCACACCGGTTTTGCGCACCATTTCGGTTGTCGTGCCACAGGCCAAGCTCCTCAACGCGGCTTCAAGTCTCGTGACCGGACAATTAGCGTTCACCGGCAGCATTCAAACCGAGGGTGAGGCGCTTGACTCGACGTCTGGCAAGCGGGAGGCGGCGTGGGTTGACAAGCGGTTCGGAGGCGCATCGGTCAAAAATGCCGACGTTTGGAAGTGGGGCGACGCCGAGAAAGCAATCGATCTCTGGGCCGACCTAGGCGCGACGCGTCTTGCAGACCTCCGGCAAGGCAAGGCCGCGTGAGCGGCACATCGCAAACCCGCGTCACGACTCACTGCTCCATCGAGCCGCCCGATTGGATTGTCGTGTGGTGGTCATGTTTCGTTACCGACGCCACCGGTCCGGATAATTTGCCAGGAATGCTCGCAGTTGCGCGGAACCGGTTAAGGCGGTTTCGCCCGCGGCGATCAGCAGGTCCACATCGGACCGCGGTATCGTCAAGCCTGTGGGAATTGCCAACAGTCGATCTTGCGCGGAACCCGGCGGCAGCGCGGAAAGGGCGATGTGTATCAGTTCAGCGCTGACGTCGTCACACCGGGCTCCATCGATCATATGCGCTTCGGCGCAGCGGGCGGCGGCGATCGATCGGGCGAAAGCGTGCAATAATTCGGTTGTCGTGATCAGTGTTTCGAAATTGTAGCGATCGATCTGTGCCCCCGAAACGAGGCCCAACAGCGAGAAAATTCCCCCGACCACCTGCCGCTGGGCCACCGAGGAATCCTGCGTGCCCTGACCGTCAATGCTCAGCACCAGGATCCGGCGGATCCCGATGAATCCCCGGGAGCGCAACTCCGAGTCCGCAGGAATCGCCTGGACCATCGCGCCGCTCGTCCGCAGAGCCAGATTGTCGGATACGCCGCCGTCGACCAGATGGACATAACGGGTCTTGTCTGGATCAAGATAGCGGTCGGCCATCTCTGCCTGGACGCCCAGTCGCGACAGCGGATTACGCCGTTCGGCGTCGCCAATCCGCCGCAGCCAAGCGGGTCGACGCCCCTCGCAGTCGGCAGCCCGATTGGTCAAGGTAACCGGCGAAAACAATCCCGGGAAGCCATTGGACGCCGCCACCGCGCGCGCTACCGGGAACCGCTCCAGGTCGGAGCAGATCAGATCGAAGCTCTCTTGAGTGAACATGAATGGCGAGCCATACGCAAGGTCGGTGGCATTGATGGCAATGACCGGACGCCCGCGCTTCTGGAGATCGGTGAACGTCGCGCCATGAAACATCGTTTGGTCATATACCCGCTCCATGAAGTCATTCGTGCCAACCAGCGGGTCAATCAGCCATGTCCAGTTCCAGGGCAGAAGATAGATGCCCCAAATATAACTTTCCGTGTCCCGGTACAGGAAATCGGTCTCAAACCGGCCAAAGGCCTCATCGCGATAGAGGCCGTAATAAGCCGCAGGGAAACTGCCGCCGGAGACGGCGGCGATCGCATCAACCTCCTGAAGTAATGGCTTAACTCCTGCGCTTGTCGGCACGGTCACCTCGCGCATGCCTTTCAGCGCACCGTACGCGAACGAGGCCGACCGTTTGCCCCCGCCGGACATGGCGACCAGGATTAGCAGGTCAGGTGCGTCCGGCGAGGCGGCGAGCCCGTCCAGCCGATAACCGTCGCGCGAGATACGATCGCCGTCCGGCGCTGCCATTGCGGTCGTCGGCAGCGGCACGGTGTCCACGACAGTCAGCGAGGCGCACGCGCCCACGAACCCTGCAACAAGGATTGGGACCACGTTCCAACCGGTGTGCCGCCGGAGGGCCGACACACGATAACTGTCTTCTGCCATCTCTGTCCTTGCACCACGGTGGGCTCCAGTGGGTGGCATCGGCTGATCCACACAATATGCGTCGAAAACCGGCCACAGCACCCCGGGATGGGGCCGGATAGGCCGCTAAGCAAATAGATTGATGATGCGGGGACCCGCCGGAGCAGCTTCCTATCATTGTGACCCACAGCCGACGGCAACACGTATCTGCCATAAAAGTGTAGAGCGGGTCTGCCAAAGTTGCATAGTCACCGTCGGACACCGGGTGGATAGCAATGGCCATAAATTGCGTCTTTCACCGCGGTCGGGGGTCGAAATGTGGTTAACAAGGATTGTCGAATCCTGTGACCCGGACGAATTTGTAAGCTTGATCCGCCCGGACGGTTGTGAGCTTCTCGTGACCGAGCGGGGAGCATTCAAGGCGCGGCGTACAATTATGGATATCGGCAGGTTGTATGTGCAGTGGGGCTGCGAGCACCTGTCCCGTCTTGTCGATGTCGACATGCCTCGGTCGGGGATAGTATTTCTCACCGAGCCTGGTCCAAGTCTGTATTGGGACGGCGCGGAAATCGGATACGAGCAGGTGGCGTTTTTTAGTGCCGGAAATCCGTATCGTTCGCGATTGTCCGGACCGACGTCCTGGGGCAGCCTGTCACTTTCCGGTGACGACATGGAGGAAGTTCGCGCCTCTTATGTCGGCAAAACCGCAGGGTGGATAAGAGGATGCACGATTATCACGCCGCCACCTGTGGCGCTGGCGCGCCTGCGCTCGTTGCATGCCGCCGCGGGCAGTTTGGCCGAGGCGTTTCCTGAACCGGCAATATTCCCTGGTTCCGAAGTCGCGCTCGAGCAGGCGCTGATTCAAGCCATGCTGGAGTGCATCGGCGCAGCGCATGTCAACTCCGACACGACGGCCATACAGCATCACCGGCTCGTCGCCCGTCGGTTCCACGAGCTGCTGGCAGCGAATCCTCTGGGGCCGCTGCATATGCTGGAAAGCAGTCTTGCGATCGGTGTTTCCGGCCGAACCCTGCGCTTGGCTTGCCAGGAGCAGTTCGGGGTAAGTCCCACCCAGTATCTGCTGCTGCGTCGCATGCGCCTCGCGCGGCGCGCTTTGCGAGAAGCCGATCCCGACCTCACGAGGGTGACCGACATCGCAACAGTCCTTGGGTTCTGGGAACTCGGGCGATTTAGTGTCAGATACCGCGAAATGTTCGGCGAATCACCTTCTACAACATTGCGGACCGCAGCCCCAACAGATCGCCGGGCAGGTGCATCGGACTATGCTCTCGCATGAAGGTGTCCTCAGTTCGCCTGCCGTTCGGCAGCATCCCACATGATGCGAGGGTCAAAAGTCTCGGCCGCAAAAATTGTGAGTATGACAACAGCGCAGAATGCGACGGCGCCGATGCCAGGTTCGATGGTGACCACGCCGCCAAACTGCACAAGAGCGCCGAGAAGAGCCTCCATAAAGATGTCAATCATCGACCAACGACCGATCCAGCGTACGACGTAATATAATCGTGTTCGATCCCGGAGCCATCTTGTGTGACCTGTCTGCACTGAGACCAGCATCGCCGCAAGACCAACCATCTTCAGCATTGGCACGGCAATGCTGGCAAAAAACACCAACGCAGCCAGCGGATACATCCGTGACTGAATAAGTTCGCGCACGCCGCCCAGGATCGTGCTGGGTTCTCCCGCTCCAAGTTGCATCACGGTGAGGACCGGGTAAACGTTCGCGGGAACGTAGAACACCGCAGCGGCTATCACCAACGACCAGGTCCTGTGCAGGCTTTCCGGCTTTCGGGGATGCAGAGGTGAGCCGCAACGAGGACAGTCCGCGTCATGCCCGTCGGGCAGGACAACCAGGGTGCAGATTTCGCACCCGACGGCTTGGGCCGGTACTCGTCCGGTGGTTGCCACACCGCGTGATAAATCCTGGGCGCGGCCAATGTCGAAGGCGTCCCAGATCGCCTCCCGATCCAGCGCCCCATCTGCCCAGACGATGACAACGGTGAGTGCGAGAAGCGCGTAAACCCCCGTGCCAAGCTCAATCTTAACTAGATCCCCGAGCTTCACGTAGGCAACGAAGACGCCCAACACAAAGACCTCGACCATCGACCAGGTGGCCAAGCGTTCGACCCATACAAATATCCGCCGAAGATGTCGCGGAGGCTTTGCTTCGCGGATACGCAGCAATACGTAGATGGTGCCGGTCAGCTTCGCCAGGGGCGCTATAACGGTGACGAACACCACCACGACGGCGAGGCTCGTCATGTTGCGCTCGACCAGTTCCACCGGACCGGAGAAGATCCCGGCGCCATGCACGATGCCTGACGTGCTCACGGTCATGAGCGTGCTCAGGCACATCACCGTCAGCAGGATCAGCGCCGCAAACGCCAGTGCCAGACTGTGCTCCAAAGGGTGACGCCGGGCCCTGCGCAGCGTGGTCCCGCAGCGTTTGCAAACAGCCGTTGTGCGTGGCGCGAGCGCAGGCTCCAGTTGGAACAGTCCACACCCCGGACATTCGCGGAGAGTGTCCACCCGATCAACCCGCTCATTCGCGGCCGGCGACGCAATCATTTCCGGCTTGGATGAGCGACAAGCATGCCGGCGATAAGGTCGGCCACCTGGGCGAGCGCCGTGCTCGCAGCAGCAACCTGGCCTTCGACGTCGGGCGATGGCGGCGGCTGCGATATCCGGAAGCTGCGCATATCGGGTGATTCCCCTTTCGTGAACGTCACCGAGCTTTGGGCGATGAGGAGCAGGGTCCCATCGCGATCCAGATCGAACCGTTGAACCTCCAGTTCGATAGTTGCCTCCGGCGATCCCGTCACTGCGCCGGCAGACGCATAGATGGTGCTTTGCGGCAGCCGCTGAGCCAGATCTTCCACCAGCACGCGTCCCAGCATCGCGTCTACAGGCTCAGCCCACCACGCGTTGGCCCTCAAGGCCACGCGGTAATCCCCCGACGACATTACGATCGGATTACGCTGCAAGTATTGCGCGACCCCCACTCCGTGCAGTGCGATAACCTTAGGCGCACCTGCCACCTCAGAACCGGGGAGCGCGGCTACCGTGTATAACTTCGGATCAGCAGATGTGCACGAAACCACCACAAAAGCTGCACCCAAGGCGACAACGAGCCGAATCCGGCGCGGAAGCTTCATTGCGCACCGGAGTCGGTCCGGCCGCGGACCAGCGCCTCCGGATGCCGGGTCAGCAAATCGGCGAGGCCCTTGAACGAACGCACAGCATCGTTAAGCTGTGCCATGAGCCGGTCCAGATCACGATGAAACTGCGTATCGCTTCCGTAACCTGTGTCGACGGATCGCATCAGTAGGTTTGACTGCTTCAGCGTGGTCTGCAGCGAAGCGGCAATCTCCGGAAGTTGCTTCATAAACGGTCCCATATCGGTGTCCAACGTCTTCATCGCCGACTGCGCCTCCATCATCGTGGCTGCAAGTGCCGTCAGTGCCTGCTGAAGTTGTGGACCGTTGGTAAGCTCGCTCATGTTCTTTGTCATGGCGTTCAGGCTTTGGCCGATGCTGGCGAACGGAATGGCGTTGACGTTGCGCAGCAGGTCCCCCGCTGAGGCCTGAAGCCCGGCCAACCCACCCGAGTCCGAAGTTGGGAAGACAAACGCCCCGTCCTCCATCGTCACCGTGGCGGCAGGCGCATCCGGCACGACATCGAGCGAGACGAGCATCTCACCCGTCAACAGATTTCCACTCTGAAGGGTCGCTCGAAGCCCTTTCGCCGCAAGTGTCTGCACCATGGCGTCGACGTTTTTAGTGACCTGGCGTCCAATGCCCACGACGCGCTCCGGCTCGATCTCCAGGCGCACCGGCGCCACGACGGTGTCTTTGGCCGGATCATACGACAAGCGGACATCGGTGACGCGACCGACCGTGAGGCCGTGCATCACGACGTCCGAGCCCGGGGCGAGCCCGCGCACCGAAGAAGAGAAGTAGACCAGAAGCGGGATCTTTCGGCTGTATGAAGCAGCCTTGGCGGCATCCTGATTGGCGAAGAGCGGAAATTCATGGTTCTCGCCACTGACCTCACTGGAAGGTCCGCTCGCGGGGGTTTCGAAGGCAACGCCCCCCAGCAGCAGTGCGCGGAGTGATTCCACTTGCATGTCCACGCCGGCACCCCCCAGTTTCACCGACACGCCGGAAGCGTTCCAAAAACGTGTCTGGTCATGAACATATGAGTCGAACGGCGATCGGACGAAGGCGTGGATCGTCACGCTTTCCGCCATGTCGCCAATGTCCCAGCCCAGCACCTGTCCGACTGACAGTCCGCGGTAGAACACCGGCGAGCCTAGGTTCACTGAACCGAGCTGCTCGGTCTTGAGCAGGAAGGTCTTTCCCGGCACGCCGCTATCCAGCAGTGGCGGTTCCTCACGACCGACGAACGTGCGTTCGGCTTTGGCGGCAGCGTCTCCGGGCAGCAGACCGACATAGGCACCCGAAAGCAGCGTGTTGAAGCCCGAGATGTTACCTGCGAACAAACGGGGCTTAACGACCCAGAATTGCGTGCCCTCCGTAAGGAACGGTTCGGCCTGCGCGGTAGTTGAAATCGAGACTAGTACTTTTCGACGGTCCTTCGTAAACTCGAGGCTCTTTAGGCGACGCCCAAAAATGAACGAGTCGCCTGAGGTCGCGCGGCCGACTATTTCACAGGGGGAGATTCCGGCGCGGACAAGTGCTGCGTAGACTCGCCGCATGATCAATGCATCAGCGATT
>JBEKLE010000033.1:0-29098 GCA_050010355.1 Rhodopila sp.
GAGTGGCTCGCTCTTATTCATCCCGAGGACCGAGACCGGGAATGGGTGCACGCCATGGTAGACAGTGATTCTGAGTACTGCGGTCCCATCGCGGCGGAGTTCCGGATCGTCCGGCCTGACGGGGCGGTGCGCTGGATCTTCCTGCGCAACGAAGCCTTCCCCGGGCCCGACGGTGAGCCGCTTCGCATCATCACGGCGCAGCAGGACATCACGGAGCTGGTGACTGCGCGGGAGGCGCTGGCGGTCCGCCAGCAGGAACTGGAGCAGCGGGTGGCCGAGCGGACGGCGGCGCTGGCCGAGGCGGAGGGGCGGTTCCGCGGGATTTTTGATTCGCAGTTCCAGTATATCAGCCTGCTCGCGCCCGACGGCACCATTCTGGAGGTGAACCGCACCGCGCTGGATGCGGGCGGCGCGAGCCGCGACGAAGCTGTCGGCAAGCGGTTGTGGGAGACCAGGTGCTGGCCCGACGCGGCGCGTGACCAGCTTCGCAGCGACATCGCCCAGGCTTCGCGGGGTACGATGATCCGCCATGAGATAGAGGCCATCAGCGCAAGCGGGCGGGTCATGCGGCTCGACTTTTCGCTAAAGCCCGTGCTCGACCCGGTCAGTGGTTGCGTGACATCGCTGATCGCCGACGGCCAGCTTGCCGGAGGTATTGCCCATGACTTCAACAATATCCTCCAGACCGTGTCGGGAGCCGCTGCTCTGATCCAGCAGGAGCCCGGGGATGCGGACCGGACGCGCAGCCGCGCTCGCACCGCGATGACCGCCGCGAGCCGCGGCACGTCGATCACGCAGCGGCTGCTGTCCTTCGCCCGCCGTGGCGACCTGCGCGCCGCAGTGATCGACACCGCAGAGATGCTTAGCAACGTGACCGAGGTGCTCGCGCACACGCTCGGCACCTCAATCACGGTATCGGTTGATATCCCGCCGGATGTTCCGGCGCTGATCGCTGACCAGGCGCAACTGGAGACGGCGCTCATCAACCTCGGCACCAATGCACGGGACGCCATGCCGGACGGCGGGACCCTTTTGCTCTCCGCCAGGGCTGAGCACGTTGCGGAGGGCGCCGATCATCCAGCCGGGCTGGTAGCGGGCGACTATGTGCGGCTGAGCTTCGCCGACACCGGAACTGGGATGGATGCGGCCACGCTGACGCGAGCGAGCGAACCATTCTTCACGACCAAGGCACCCGGCCGGGGCACCGGTCTCGGCCTAGCGATGGCCAGAGGCTTTGCCGAGCAATCGGGCGGCGCCTTGTCGATTGCCAGCGCCCCCGGCCGGGGGACGACGGTTGTGATGTGGCTGCGGCAGGCCTCGGGCGAGGCACCTCGGGTTCGTAAGGACGTGCCCAGCGCGCGAGTTGCCAGCGGGGTCTCGGCCCGCGTCCTTGTGGTGGATGACGACGAGGGGGTTCGTGAGACGGTGGCAGACCAACTCGATGCCGCGGGCTTCGTTTCCCTGGTGGCGGCCAGCGGAGTCGAAGCGCTCGCCTTGATCGAGGCGGGCGAGCCCGTGGATGCGATGGTCAGCGATCTGTCGATGCCAGGCATCAGCGGCGTGACGACGATCCAGAAGGTTCACGCGCTGCGTCCCCAGATGCCGTGCTTCCTGCTGACGGGCTACGTCGGCGAGTCGGCGGCGTTCTCCCGGGAGGACGATTTCACGCTGGTTCGCAAGCCGGTGACCGGTCCGGTCCTGGCGGCGCTGATCGAGGCTGCGCTTGAAGGCGCGCGGCCCTGACGCCTGACGTGGTGTTGCCAACTGCCATCGACGCCTCGTCGGTGCAGTCCGGTCATCGTGGTCCGCATCGACGCTACTACTCAAGGCGTGGAGAGCCTTCCCAAGGGGAAGCCGGCTCTGACTATTCGACGCGACGGGCGCCGTTCGACGGGACGGAGGTCGTTGTCGAGGCGCCTGACGGCGTGTGGAAGAGGGGTTACCGCGAGTAGAATTCGACCACGAGGTTGGGTTCCATCTGCACCGGATAGGGCACGTCCGACAGTTTCGGCGCGCGCGCGAACCGGCCCTTCATGGCCCGATGGTCGGCTTCCAGATATTCCGGAACATCCCGCTCGCTGCTTTGGGTCGCGTCGAGGACCACGGCGAGCTGCTTGGACTTTTCTTTCACCTCGATCGTGTCATTGTCCTTGACCAGGTAGGACGGGATGTTGACGCGCTTGCCGTTGACCAGCAGATGCCCGTGGGAGACGAACTGACGGGCGGCAAACGGGGTCACGGCGAATTTGAGGCGGTAGGTCACCGCGTCCAGCCGGCGCTCCAGGATCTCGATCAGGTTTTCCGAGGTGTCGCCCTTCCGGCGGACGGCTTCCTCGTAGTATTTCCGGAACTGCTTCTCGCTGATGTTGCCGTAGTAGCCCTTCAGCTTCTGCTTCGCCATCAACTGGGTGCCGAAATCGGTTGGCTTCTTGCGACGTTGGCCGTGCTGGCCGGGACCGTATTCGCGCTTGTTGATGGGTGACTTCGGCCGGCCCCACAGGTTGATACCCAGGCGGCGGTTGATCTTGTATTTGCTCTCGGCGCGCTTGGTCATTGGCGCGTTGCCCTTTTCGGTCCTGTTGTTGCACCGGTAGGCCCATCGGTCGCGTACCAACGGACGGGCGCGGACCCTGAAGGTCCGTCCACGTTCCCGGCTGTGAAGAGCGGGGCGTATAGGCGCGGGGCCGGCGGGTTGTCAAACTTTCCCGGCCTCGTTAGCAACTCCACCCATGGTCAACCGCGGCGACATCATCTGGCTTGGCGTTTCCGCGGCCGTCATCGGCTGCCTGGTCGGCGGCATGATGCTCGGCATCGGCATGGACCTGATCGTGAACGGTCAGCCGTGGGGATGGCTGCTGCTGCTGCCGGGGGCGCCCGTCTCCTCGATCCCAGGCTGGCTGCTGGCGCGGAGGCTGGCGCGGCAACTCTGAGCTGCGGCCGAGCCCGCGTTGCGGCAGCGTCGTGAGTGCGCAATAACGATATTTTGACCTGGGCGATGGGTTTCGATACGGTGTGTGTGCCGTCGTTGCGCGTGTGGACCCGTTGGTTGGCGTCGCAACGCGCCGGCATCAAATGATTTCGGCACACCGGTTGGCACACTGGGGGGTTACCATGGCCGAGTTGGTGCGGATTCCCATAACGCTCGCCGTGACTGACAATTGCTATACGCTGCAGCTTTTGGTCGGCAGCAAGCGGGTGCCGATCAATGTCATGCTGGACACCGGCAGCAGCATGACGTTGGTGAATATCGACGTGTATGACCCGGCCGAGGACCAGGCACACACCTCGACTTCGCTGTTGCAGACTGGAAGTTTTGAGGGCGCAGGCCGCTTCGTGGCCGCCCTGGTACGCACACCGGTCGGATTGCCGGCGGACGGAGCCGCCGCGGCGGCGGTAACCGTGCCGCAGGCCTATCTGGGCATCATCTACAACATCCAGCCAGGGCTGTTCGGCCAGGCCGACGGGATCCTGGGGCTCGGCTACCCGGCCCTCAATTCAGTGGTCCGCATGCCGGCGGACACCATGACTGCCCGCTACACCGCTGCCCAGCTAGGGCTTGGAACGCAAGCGGGCACGCTTCCCCCGTATTTCGATCAGCTCGTGGCGACGGGTCAGTCGAATAAATTCGCGTTCTGGGTTCAGCGTTCGATCTCCAGCAAAGCGGACGCCGCGATGAACGAGGGTATTTTCGTCGTTGGCGGCGGGGAGCAATGTACCGACCTTTACAGCGGCGACTTCACATCGGTCGCAGTGGCGCATGAGGGTTATTACGGTACCAATCTGATTGCCGTTCAGGTTGGCGACCGGACGGTCCAGGTGCCACCCATGCCGGCGGGAACCGGGGCGGTGTCGAATTCGTTCATCGACAGCGGCAACAGCGGTCTGATGCTTAATGCTGATCTGTATCGACAGGTTCTTGGCCTGTTCAACGCAATCAATCCGGCTTTCGGCGAAAACCTGCAAGCCCCGGGCATGGATCAGGGGCAACTCGATCTGCCGGCATGGCCGCCGCTGCGCTTTGTGCTTGAAGGCACCGGCGGTGCTCGGGTGACACTGACGGTGGAACCTAAGGATTACTGGCAGTTCGACAGTTACGGCGCGGGACGGGCAACGACGGGTCTGAGCGGCGTCGGGGGACCGGTGGCTGGGCAGTCGATCCTCGGGCTACCGCTCCTATCCGGGCATTACGTGGTGTTCGACCGAACGGGAGGTCCGGGAAACAGCGTCGTCAAGTTCGCCGCGCAGGCGACTCCGGCGCCGCTGATCGCCTAAGTGTCCGTCCGCTAAGTCTCGCGGGTCGGTCCAGCGGGGCTTTTCGCCGCTGGGAGCGTCGGCAACGTGCCACGATGTCCCCGCATCGTGGCTGCGTCGCCTACTTCCCAGCGAAGAAACCCCTCGCTGGCCCTCGCCCGCCAGACTTCTCGGACGGACACTAAACGCCGGCTCCCCGTCCGTTGCGGGCGCTCCTCAGAGTGTCTTCATGTATTCGACCAGCGCCCAGCGGTCTGCATCGCCCAGCTCCGCGTTGCCGTAATCGTGGCCTGTATTGGCGTTGCCCGGCAGGCTGGTGTCGAACTGGAAGCTGTTATCGTCCGACTTCGCCGTTTTATACCCCACCTGTTTCGGATCGAATTCGCGCGTGCCCATGTAGAACGTCTTGCTCCTTTGATCCGGGGGCAGCAGCATTTCCCAAAGATTGGGAACCGAACCGTTGTGCAGGAATGGCGCGGTTGCCCAGATTCCCTGCAGGGGCCGGCCCTTGTAAACCATTTTGGGATCCTTCGGATCGTCCTTGAAGGCCTTGCAGGCCGCGGCCCGGGCATCCTTCGGATTGCGCCCGGCCGCACGGCTGATCAGCACCGGGGGCGGCAAACCCTCGGAGTGAAAAATCGTTGTGACGATTTGCCACTTGTCGGCGATCAGCACACCGGTCACGGCGTTGGTCAGAAGTTCGATGTTCGAGGTCGGGTCCTGGATCGGCTTGCCGACGAGAACCTGCGTCTTGTTGCCGGTGAAAGCGCCGCTGTGGGCAGAATCGAGCAGCGCGTTGCAGGCCATCCAGAAGTCCGTTCCTGTGCCTTTCTCATTTGTGCCGGCAACGGGGAAGACTGGCTGAAGCGTGGTCTTGAACTTCTCGGTCAGGTCACCCTGGGTGGGCACGGTGTGGCAACCCGCACAGTCCTTGGCAAACAATTGCCGCCCGGTCTCGACCAGCGCGGGATCGACGGCGCCGAGGGTGGCCGGCCACCTGGGCGGTTCCAGCTTCTCGAGCTGTTTTTCCATTTCGAGAAGCGTATCGTCCTTGACGCTCGAAGTATAACCTCCGAGACCCGGGTTTTTCCTGATAGTTACATCGCCGAACACGCCGATCACTTCTCCGCTGTTGCGGCCGAGCGCACCGTAATGGATACCGGCGGCGACGGAGTTCGAGGCGATACCGTTCCACTCCACCCGGTCCAGTTGCGGGACGTTCCAGAGGAACGGATAGCTGGTCGGTGCATCCGCTGGATTGGCGGTCTGGTGGGAAATGCTGGCGGGCGTGGCGAGCAACGATATTTTAGAGTAGATGTGGCCGATCGCATCGAGTCGCCCGAAGCCGTAATCCGGGATTCGGCTGGCCGGATCGTCGCGGTTTGGATCGTTCAAGGTGTTCAGCTTGTCGTTCCAGCTGTTCCATTTGTTCAGGGCGAGTTTTAGCGTGTTTAGATCTAACTCCTTCGCCTTGGCGCCCAGGACCCGGGCGGCGAAGCGGCTGAATTTGGCAGGATCGGAGACGGTCTCGTGCATCGCGAGGGCGAGATCCAGCGTCATGGTCTGGAAGTCGGCGATGGTGGTGCCGCCGTCTGCCCGAAAGGTCATGCCCTTATAGGTCAGATCGGTCGTGTGGCAGGCGGAACAATTCATCCCCACCCAGGGTTCCCGGTCGGACTGTCCGGCTTTCCATCGGAGCTGTGTGAACGCGAAATTCCTGTCGGACTGGCAGTCGACCGTGAAGCCCAGCGGCAACGATTTGTCGAAGGGGCATTTCCTGTCCGGGCTCTCCCACCGCGCGGCCGGGTTCGGCAGATACCGGAACGTCGTGATGTAGGCGGGATCGAGGAACATTCCGGTGCCGCCGGGTTGCTCCAGATTATCGAGCCAGGCCTGCGGTATCAGGCGCGATCCCTGTGAGGCGGTGTACCATGCGACCCGCTGCGCTTCGGTCCAGCCTTGCGACGTATCGGCTGGCGTGTCCGGTTGGGGCGCCGCGCGTCCTGCCGTCACCGACAGGAGCAAAGCGGCAGCAGTGAGCGAAAATATTTTGATAAATCGCGACATCGAGTCCCCCTTACCGGCCTTCGCTTCGAGAGCTGGCCTACAGATTTCTTTTCGATACGAGATCGCCAACACCGTAGCCAGCGTGCCGGCAAATTTGCAACGGTTTTTCCGATGGAACTTGTGGTGCAAGCATTTGGCTGGATGAAGCTGGGCGGTTGGGGTGCCATCCGTTCGCGACGTGATTGACACATCGGCGTCGGCCTTTCGGCGTCATAAGCGGCGAAGGGCCGCTATCCTTGCGGTTGTTTGGACGGGAGAGGGTTTGGATAGCGGGGCAGAATTGCTGTCAACGCGGCTTGGTAATGACGTGATGCAGGGGGGTTGGTTGTTTTCGTTATTGTCTCGGACGTGAGACGTGGCGAATTCACGGCGCCGTGGCGGCGTCATGTTGGATGAGGCACGCCCGTGCGAAGGCGCCTCGGTTCAGGTCGCGACAGGCGTGAATGCCGCCTCCGTCCGACGTCGAGGGGCGCCGGGGGTTGGCCACAACGCGGCATCACGTACGGCCCAACGGCAGTCAGGCCGAACTGGGTCAGGAGGCGGTCAGGCCGCCGTCCACTTCGTATGCTGCGCCGGTGACGTAGCTTGCGCGTTCCGAACAGAGCCATACCACCATCTCGGCGATCTCCCGCGGTTCGCCGTAGCGGCGCATCGGGGTGCGCGCGATGATGGCTTCGCCGCGCGTCTCGCGGGAGGGCGCGGTCATGCGGGTGGCGATGTATCCCGGGCATACGGCGTTCACCCGGATCCCCTCCTCGGCATATTCCACCGCGGCGGTCCTGGTCAGGCCGATGACGGCATGTTTGGCGGCGACGTAAGCGCTTGAGTTGCGCAATCCGATCAGCCCGGCGACCGAGGCCGTGTTGACGATCGCACCGCCCCCGGCCGCTCGGAGCAGCGGAATTTCATGCTTCATGCAGAGCCAGACGCTTTTCAGATTTACCTCGATCATGCGGTCAAAGGACGCCTCGGACCATTCATGGGTCAGTTGACCGGTTGCATTTACCTGATGGGGCGCAATGCCGGCGTTGTTGAAGGCGCAGTCAAGCCGGCCGTACGCTGCAATCGCGCCATCGAGCATCGTCTGGACCTGCGCCGCGACGGTCACATCACCTGACAGGGAGATCGCCTGGCCGCCGCCGCCGTTGATCAACAAAACCGTTTCGCGCGCCGATTCGGCTTCGTAGTCGGCGACCGCCACACGGGCACCTTCGCGGGCGAATGCGAGGGCAGCCTCTCGCCCAATGCCATTGCCGCCGCCGGTCACAAGGGCGACTTTTCCGTCCAGCAGTCCGGTCATGTTGTTTCCTCCGCGATTGATTTCGTGCGCAGCCGCTGTGTGGACGGCCCGTTGGATTCAAGAGCGGCCCGAGAAGTCTGACAACCCCTTCGACAGCGATCATGTCCAGTCTGCTGGCGCGGCATATGCCGCTGGCCCGGATGGGGTCCGCGATCCGGTCCCGAACAACGCTTCGAGAGCCAAAGGCGTGGGGCGGGGGTCCCGTCGCTTAGTATTAAACCGCGGCGATGGCCAGGCGGCTTGCGGCCAGCGGGCGCCCGATCAGCGGCAGCAAGTCGGCCAGATCCGGGCCGCTGTCTTCGCCGGTGAGTGCCAGGCGCAGCGGCGCGAGCAGCGCTTCGCCGGTGCGTTCGGTGGCGGCCTCGAGGGCGGCGATCCAGTTGGTCCAGACGGCGTTGTCCCAGGGTTCGGGCGGCAACAGCGATCCGGCGGTGAGCAGCAGGTCGCGGGCGCCCTCGATCACCGGTGGCACGATCGTGCCGCCGACCACATCCCACCAGCCGCGCGCTTCCTTCAGCAGGTCGAGGCTGCCGCGCACGGCCAGCCAGAAGGCTTCGGTGGCACCGCCGGGCAGGCGATCGGAGACGGCTGCGAAATCCAGGCCCCCGAGGACCTGCCGGTTGATCTCCAGCATCCGCTTCACGTCGAAGCGGGACGCGGCGAGGTCGGTCAGCTCGAACCGCTTTGCCAGTTCGTCCAGCGGCAGCGGCTCGCCCCCCGTCGGAAGGATGCCGGTCATGCAGGCGGCGATGGCGGCTGGTTCGATGCCGTCGTTGCGCAGGCCGCGCAGCGCCGGGGTGGCGGTGCGCCGTGCGCCCGGGGCCGGCTTGGCGCTGTCGCTGAGCGCCGGCAGGTGGCCGAAGCGGATCGGCCTGCGTGCGCCGAGCAGAACCTCGAACAATTCGATCTGAATGGCGGTGTTGCCGGCGTTGTCCTCGGCGCGGATGACGTGGGTGGTGCCGAAATCAACGTCGTCGATGACGCTGGCGAGGATCGGTGTCGGGCTGCCGTCGGCGCGCACCAGGATCGGATCGGACACCGCGGATAGCGTCGCGTGGCGCGGCCCGAGGATGAGGTCGTTCCATTCCAGCGTCCGGCCGGACAGCTTGAACCGCCAGTGCGGGCGCTTGCCGCCGGCCTCCGCGTCCTGGCGCTGCTTATCGGTCAGCGACAGCATCGCCCGGTCGTAGATCGGAGACTGGTTGCGCTTGCGGCGGAATTCCTGCCTGGCCTGCAGTTCCTGTTCGGATTCGAAGCAGGGGTAAAGGAATTTGTCGCGCTTCAGTCGCTCGATCGTCGCCTGATACTGGTCCAGGCGTTCGGACTGGCGGAAGGATGTGTGCCAGTCGATGCCGAACCAGCTCAGGTCCTGGATGGTCTGGTCGGCATAGGTGGGACGCTCGCCCTCGGTGTCCAGGTCGTCGAGGCGCAGGAGCATCCGGCCATTTGTTTTGAGAGCGAACAGATGATTGGCCAGCGCGACCCGCAGCCGGGGGACGAACAGGGGGCCGGTTGGGGCGAGGGCGAAACGGACGCGGGTCATGCGTCGTCCTCGTCGAGATCGAGGTCAAGGTCTTCGCGGCGCGGGTCAAGCGAGCGCCAGTCCCGGTCCTCGCGGCCGGCGGGATTGTCGACGAAGTCGCCAAGTTCGGTGGCGCTCTTCCAGCCGCCTTCGCCGGCATCGACGACGACCGCGTCCTCGCCGAAGGCGAACCAGGCTTCCAGCACGTCCTTGGACGACATGCCGGGGACGCGGCAACGCTCGATCGAGTCGCGAACGTAGCGGCGGGCGAAGGCATTGGCGTGCATGAGCGTGTCGAAGCCGGGGACTTCCTCGGTTATGTTGTCCTGGGCGCCGCCGGACAGGTCAATAATGCGGACCTTCCAGCCGCCGTCAGGCGCAAAAAGGTCGCTCATGATGTTTTCGGACGGCAAGATGACTTTTTGGTCATACCGCCAAAATATCGCGTGAGTTCTGGCGAATCAACCACCGCTCAATGCAACTGAGGGTTGGTGGTCGCTCACGGGTCTTCGCGGATTCGCGGTTGTGTGAGGGCGGTTGGGGATTTGCTGGCTGCCCAGGTGCCTGATCTGCCAGGAAATCAGTTCTTCGGCAGAAGCGTTGAGCGTTACGACACCGGGCCAATCGGGTGAACCGAAAACGAGGCTCTCGGGTGGCTATCCGTTGTCAGGTCTGGGGTTATGGTGCGGGAAGTTACCTGGAGCCGGACTTCGAGGTCTGGGCGCTGTTTGCAAGCGGATCTTTTTAACACGGAGCCAGAACGAGGGCCGCGAAGAGCCACGGAGGGCGTGCTTTCGGTCGATTCGCCGCGCGAACTACTCAGCCTTGATCGGATATGTGCCATCGGTGATGCAACTCCGGGTCCGCCCGATTGCTTTCTCGCCAACGGAACGAACCGGTCAGGATGGCCGGCGGACAGCGACACACGGCCCGTATCGAAACCAGACGCGAATGCTTGTGCTCATTCCGCTTCGTCCGCCTTTAGGAGACGAACAGGCAGGTGGCGCCGATACCAACGGAGCGCGCCAGTAGCCATTCTATGATGCCGGAACTGCAACTCCAGACTGCCGGCAACGACATCGCGTGGTATCCCGCATTCGGGCTGCGTGGTTCGCCGTGGCTGCGGGCTGATTGCGACAGAGGACCCTGCGCCCGTGAGCTCTTCCGCCGGGTCGCCGCGCATCGTAATGGGCGGTCGATCGCGCTGCGATGCCTCGGCATGAGGCGGACGGCGCGGAACCCCGGCGATGAAGTGACGGCACGCAACCATGGAAGCGCACGACGCCAAACTTGGCCGCGGTATGGCGTTGCACCAGCAAGGGCGCGTGGCCGAGGCGGAAAAACTGTACCGTGAAGTCCTGCAACAGGACCCGAAACGCTTCGATGCCCTGTATTTGCTGGGGATCGCCGCCCTTGCGTCGAACAAGCCCCGGCGTGCGGTTGATCTGATCGACCGCTCCATCAGGCAGAACGCGGCTTTCCCACCCGCGTGGTGCAACCGGGGCCTGGCCCTCGCGCAACTGGGCCGCCGGCCGGAAGCGCTCAGCAGCTTCGAAAAAGCCATCGCGCTTGACCCCGATCTTGCCGAGGCGTGGTACAACCGCGGGACCGCGCTCAAGGACATGGCGCGGCCCGAGGATGCCATCGCCAGCTTCGACAGGGCGCTTGCGATTCGCCCCGACGACGCCGAGGCGCACAACAACCGCGGCCTGGTCCTGACCGGCCTGCGACGCCATGCCGAGGCGCTCGCTGATCTCGACAAGGCCGTGGCTCTCAATCCCGCACTGGCCCAGGCGCACTGCAATCGCGGGAATGCCCTGACCGGTTTGAAGCGGCCTCGCGAGGCACTGGAAAGCTTTGACCGAGCCCTCGCGCTCCGGCCCGACCTCGCCGAGGCGTGGTGCAACCGTGGCGATGCGCTGCACGAATTGTCCCGTCCGGAGGACGCGCGTGCCAGTTTCGGCAGGGCGCTGGCCCTCAAGCCCGATCTGGCCGAAGCGCATTTCGGGTTAAGCCTGACCCTGCTGGCGACGGGACGCTACGAGGAGGGCTTCCGCCACCATGAATGGCGGAAAAAGCGCTCCCGCCCGGACGGCGACCGATCCTTTCCGCAGCCGCTGTGGCTGGGCAGCCAGCCGATCCAGGGACGAACGCTGTTCATCCATCCCGAGCTGTTCCTGGGCGACATGATCAACTTCTGCCGGTATGCGGCGCTGGCCGAGGCCAGGGGTGCCGCGGTCGTCCTGGCGGCGCAGCCATCGCTGCATCATCTGCTGACCAGCCTGAGCCCAACGATCGCCATCATCGGAGAAGCGGACAAACCGGCGCGCTTCGACCTCCATTGTCCGTTGATGAGCCTGCCGCTGGCATTCGGCACGACGCTGGAAACCGTCCCCGCCGCGGTGCCGTACCTGCGTCCCGATCCCGACCGCGCCGCCCGTTGGCAGGACAGGCTCGGTCGCCACGGATTCAAAGTGGGGATTTGCTGGCAGGGCAGTGCCGCCTCGGTGGAAATGGACAGGACGTTTGCGGTGGCGCGTTTTCTGGAGATCTCCCGGCTTCCCGGCGTGCGCCTGATCAGCCTTCAAACCGGCGGCGGCACTGAGCAACTGACCAACCTGCCGGACGGCATGACGGTTGAGGCGTATGACGACGCGCCGGGCAGCGTGCTGCGTCCGTTCGAGGACTCCGCGGCGATGATGGCCAGTCTTGATCTGATTATCACGTCCGATACCGCCATCGCTCATCTGGCCGGGGCGCTGGGCCGGCCAACATGGGTTGCGCTCAAGCAGGTCCCGGACTGGCGATGGGGCCTGAAAGGCAACGTGACCCCGTGGTATCCGACAGCACGGCTGTTCCGCCAGATAATCAGGAACGACTGGACAGGCGTGTTCCAGGAGATCCATGCGGCGCTGGCCGAAACGATCGGCGTTTGAGCCTTGCCGGTCGAGGGCAGGCGGTGCGGCGAACGGGCGTGGTGATGTCGTTGGCGGTTGGCCTATGCGCACCAGCTAACCGGCGTCACAGTGGCGCATTTGCCGGGAGGAAGGCGTGGATACCGGCATTCGTCGGCATGACGACGGGGGCTGCGCCGCCGGAGGGTTCGGTTCAGACCGGACAGCAACCATCTCGGTCACCCTTGCACAGGAACATCTCGCGGGAAAGCGCGGGATCGCATCGCGGCCAGAATGGCGTGGGCGAGCGGCGTTTGGCACATATCCGCAACGTCTGCCGCGTTGCGGCGCCGCCAGTTGGGCCGTTCCCGGTCGGTGCCGGGCAGATTGACCGCGACGGTCTCGCCGGCCAGGTCGTCGGCCTGCACCAGCGCCAGCAGGGCCGGCGTGGCGGCGACGAAAGCGTGGACCGCGGCGGCGAACGCAACCGGCATCGGCGCGTTCGGGTCGACGTCTCCGGTGAGCAGGTTCTCTGTCTGAAGCAGCGCGATCAGTGCCGCTTTTTCGACCGCCCGAGCCTGTTCGGCGGTGGGATCGTCGAGGAGGCCCAGAGCCTTTTTCTCGGCGATGTCCGTGCCGTTCCACCAGCCGGCGAGGGTCGCCAGGTCGTGGGTGGACACGCAGGCGGCGGCGCGGCGGCGCCACTCGGCGGCGGGGCGGATGCGGCCGTCGCGGCGCTCGAACCACAGCACGCTGTAGGACAGCAGGTTGGATGCGGCCAGGGTTTCCGACATGCCCTCGGGGACGGTGCCGAGATCCTCACCGACCACCAGGCAGCGCGCCCGGTGGCTTTCCAGCGCGACCTGGGCAATGAGGTCGGTCATCGGATAGATCACGTAGGCGCCGTCGCTCCCGGCCGCGCCCTCGGGGATGACGAACAGGCGGCGCAGGCCCATGACGTGGTCGATCCGCAACGCCCCGGCATGTCGCATGTTGGCAACGAGCAGTTCCCGGAACGCCCGGTAGCCGTCGCGGCGCATGGCGACCGGGTCCGGCGGCGGGAGGCTCCAGATCTGGCCCTGGGTGGCAAACGGGTCGGGCGGGGCGCCCACCGATACGCCGTGCATCAGCGTGTCCTGCGCGGACCAGGCCTCGGCTCCATCCGGTGCCGCCCCGACCGCGAGGTCGCGGTAGAAGCCGATCGACAACCCGTCCCGGCTGGCGGATGCGGCGGCGGCGGCAAGCTGCTGATCCGCCAGACGCTGCATGAACGCGTGGAATTCGACGGTTTCGCGGTGCTGGGCGACGAAGGCGGCGACACCGGGATCGTCCGGGTGGCGCAGTTCGGCGGGCCAGTTGAGCCAGTGGGAGGTTCCCAGTGTTTCCGAAATCGCCTCGAATGTGGCGAAGCGCAGGAGGGCGGCGGGGATCGCGTCATTGTCGCCTGGTTTGAAGGCGGCGCGCAGCACGGATCGCTTCGCTGTCCAGACGGAAGGGTAATCCACCGGGCCGGGCGGCGAAGGGATGGCGGCGCCATTGGGGAACCCGGAGACGTCGATATAGATCGGGTCCAGGAAACGCCGGTCGGACGGCTGATACGGGCTGGCCCGGCTGCGGTCGTGCGGAAACAGGGCGTGCAGCGGGTTCAGGCCGACGATGGCGGCGCCGGCACGGGCGGCCTGGGTGGCGAGGCGTTCCAGCGTGGTGAAATCGCCGATGCCCTGATCGCCGTGCGATCGTAATGCGTACAGATGAGCGCCGATGCCGAAGCGGCGTTCGCCGGCGAGCAGTTCCGGGGGCAGGTAGCAGGCGTCCGGTGCGACGGTCAGGTTGCAGACGTGGCCAGGCTTGTCCTCATTCAGAAGGCGATGCCGCCCGATCGGCTGTGGCGGCAGGACCGTCGGGTTGCCGGCGGTGTGGAAGCGCTCCCGGCTGCCGTCCTCGCGTAGCAGCGTGAGCCAGGCCGGCCGGGGCAAGCCCAGTCTGACCGAAATGGTCTGCTGCGCCCGAACGGTGAGAACCGGGGGGAGAGGTGGTTCGAGGGTGATACGGGCGAGGCTGTCGTTCAGGCTGCTCCGGTTGCTCGCGGGCAGGCGCATCGCGGCCAGCAGCGCCCGTTTGGTGTCCGGCGGGACCTGGTGGCGGCCACCGTCGATGTCCCACCAGATCGGGTCGATCCCGGCCAGCGCGGAGAGGCGGTCGAGTTCGGCGTCGGTGACGCCGTTGGCATAGTGGGCTCCCGCTGTGTCACGGGCGGGCGCGGCCCAGCCACCCGGGTCCTGCACAGCCACGGGGGGCGAAGTCGTGGATCGCCGAACCGGGTCTTGCTCGCCCGGCGATGACACGGACGATCCCCCGGGCGATCCCCCGGGGGATCCTACGGGGGCGGCGACGGGCTGCGCTTTCTCCTGGAAGACCGTGACCGACCGCGCCTCGATGGCAAAGCCGTTGCCGGACGCGGTGCTGTCCAGACCGCGCCACCAGCCGTGGCCGGGCCGGGGGGCCGGCAGCGCGATCTGGGCCGGGTCGGCGCCGGCATGGAAGACGAGGGCCGCCCGGACATCGTTCGCGTAAAGCATCGCGATCAGGGTGCGGTTGGTGGGCCGGTTCCAGTCCGCCTCGGCCATGGCGCGCCCGTCCGCCGCGTACCACGTGACATCCGGCAGCAAGTCACCATCCGCCGGCCGGCCGTGCAGTTCGTGACCGTTGAACAGCGGTGCCAAAGCGCGGCGGGTCGCGATCAGTCCGGCCGTGAAGTCGATCAGCCCGTCGTCCGCCGTCGCCCAGGCGACCCAGGAACTGGCGTTGTCCTGAGCGTAGGCGTTGTTGTTGCCATGCTGGGTCCGGCCGAGTTCATCGCCCATCGACAGCATCGGCGTGCCGCGCGACAGCAGCAGCGTGGCGAGCAGCGCCCTCGCGTCGCGTGCCCGCGCGGCCACGATCCGTGGGTCGGACGACGGGCCCTCGGTGCCGTTGTTCAGCGACAGATTGTCGTTGGACCCGTCGCGGTTGTCCTCGCCATTGGCGTGATTGTGCTTCGTTGCGTACGACACCAGGTCGGCGAGGGTGAAACCGTCGTGTGCGGTGATGTAATTGATGCTGCGCGACAGGGGTCTACCTTTGAACACGTCCGACGATCCGGCGAAGCGGGTGGTGAATTCGCCCAGCATGCCGTCATCGCCGCGCCAGAAGCGGCGGACGGAATCGCGGAAACGGTCGTTCCACTCGCCCCAGCGGGCGGGGAACGAACCCAGTCGGTAGCCTCCGGCGCCGATGTCCCAGGGTTCGGCGACCATCATGCAGCGGGACAGGACCGGATCCTGCTCAACCGCGGCGAGGAAGGGGGCGTTGGGGTCGAAGCCGGTGTCACGGCGGCACAGGGTCGTGCCGAGGTCGAACCGGAAGCCGTCCATGCCGCCGTAGAGTACCCAGGCGCGCAGGCAGTCCAGACCGAGGCGGAGCACGGCGGGGCGGTCCATCGCCAGGATGTTGCCGCAGCCGGCGTCGTTCACGTAGCGCGACCTGTCGGCGGCCAGGCGGTAATAGCCGGCGTTGTCGAGGCCGCGCATCGAGATAGTGGGACCGTACTCGTCGCTTTCGCCGGAGTGGTTCAGGACCACGTCGAGGATCACGCCGAGGCCGGCCTGATGCAGGGCATCGACGGCGGCGCGGATCTCGGGCCATCCGCCGGGGGCCAGTCTCGGATCGGGCGCCAGGTAGGCGATCGGATTGTAGCCCCAGTAGTTGGACAGGTTCAGCGGCGGCAGATGACGCTCATCGATCCAGGCGGCGGCCGGCATGAGTTCTACCGTGGTGATGCCAAGGCGCGTCAGGTGGCGGATGCTGGCGGGGTGGCCGAGGGCGGCGAAGGTGCCCCGAATTGCCGGCGGGATGTCCGGGTGGGTCATGGTGAAGCCGCGAACGTGCAGCTCGTAGACCACCTGGCGGTCCCAATCGAGTGTCGGGCGGTTGGTGACGGGATGGATGGCGGGGGCGCCGGCGATCGCCTTGGGCATCAGGGCGGCGGTATCGTCCGGGCGCGGGCCATCGCGGTCGAACAGCAGGGGATCGAGGCGAAACGGCCGGTCGATTGCCGTCGCCCAAGGGTCCATCAGCAGCTTGGACGGGTTGAACCGGTGGCCGCTGGCCGGATTCCAGGGACCGTAGGCGCGCAGCCCGTATCTTGTGCCCGCGGGGACGCCGGCAATGTGACCGTGAAACACCGGTCCGGTGCGGGCGGGCAGCCGGAACCGGGCAGTTTCCTGATCGCTGGCATCGAACAGGCAGATTGCGATGGCGTCGGCGTCGGGCGCGTGCACCGCGACGTCGATACCGTCACCGGCGATGGTGACGCCCAGAATGTCCGGCGACCCGGAACCGACCGGCTTCATGTCCGGCTTGCCAGCAGCGACTTGAACAGCGCGACGTAACGGCTGGCCGAGGCACGCCAGGACACGTCGGCGGCCATGCCGTTAAGCTGCATGCGCTGCCAGAGCGGCCGCTCGTGCCAGAGGTTGAGCAAGCGGTGGAGCGCCCCGGCGAGTGCATCCGGCGTCGTGGGCCAGAACTGAAGTCCGGTGGCGACGCCGGCGGCCAGGGCAGCTTCGTTGGCGTCGATGACCGAATCCGCCAGGCCGCCGACCCGCGACACCACCGGGATTGCGCCGTATCGCAGAGCGTAGAGCTGGGTCAGTCCGCAGGGCTCGAACCGGGAGGGGACCAGGACCGCGTCGCTGCCGGCCTCGATCAGGTGGGCCAGGCGTTCATCGTATCCGAGGACACATCCGACCGCGCCCGGATGCAGTTCGGCGGCGGTGAGGAACGCCTGCTCCAGCGCCGGTTCGCCCGAACCGAGCAGGGCGAGCTGCATGCCGCCTGCGGCGAGGCCGTCGATCTGGGGGACCAGCATGTCGAGACCTTTCTGCGAGGTGAGGCGGCTGATCATGCCGATCAACAGGGCAGCGGGCGTTTCCTCGAGGCCCACGCGGCGCTGCAAGGCGGCTTTGTTGTCCGACCGCCTGGCCAAACTGTCGGGCGCGTAGCGGGCCGGGATCAGCTTGTCGGTCGCGGGGTTCCAGACGGTGTCGTCGATGCCGTTCAGGATGCCGGACAGCACGCCGGCCCGGTAGCGCAGCAGCCCGTCCAGACCCATGCCGTTCTCGATCCCGGTGATCTCGCGCGCATAGGTCGGCGAGACGGTGGTGATGCGGTCGGCGAAGCACAGTCCGCCCTTCAGGAAGTTGACATCGCCGTGGTATTCCAGGCCGTTCAGGGCAAACGCGGAACCCGGCAGGCCCAGTCGAGAGAAGAGGTCGGCGGGATAGCGGCCCTGGAATGCGAGGTTATGGACCGTCAGGACCGTAGCCGGCCGGGGTCCGTCATGGAATTGCAGGTAGACCACAGCCATTGCCCCCTGCCAGTCGTGCGCGTGGACGATATCGAAGCTCAGGCCGGCGACGACCCCGGCGGCGACCGCTGCCGCCGCGGCGCCGAGACCGGCGAAGCGCACGCTGTTATCGAACCATTCATGCCCATCCGGGCCGAGATACGGATTGCCGGTTCGGGCGAACATGTGCGCCGCGTCCAGCACCAGCAGATCAAGTGAGGCGGCGGTGCCATGCAGTATGGTGGCCGGCCCGCCGAACAGGTCGGGGAAATGATGAACCGCGACGGCGTCGGTCAGGGCGTCCAGCACCGCCGGATAACCGGGCACAATGGTTGTCGTCTCCGCGCCGGCCGTCGCGAGTGCAAGCGGAAGGGCGCCGGCCACGTCGGCCAGACCCCCCGTCTTCACCAGCGGGAAGATTTCCGACGCGACCGCCAGGACGCGGATCAAGTCAGAGCCTGAAAATCAATCGAACTTGAAGATGAATGTCATCTGGAATCATTGGCGTTTTCCTGTCATCTGCGGGCCAAGAGGGCATTCATTTTCAAACTCTCAGAGCTTGAAAATCAATCGAACTTGAAAAACAACGCCCTCTGTTATCATTGACGTTTCTTCGTCGACGCCGGTGCGGGAGAGCATTCTTAGTCAAACTCTCAGAGGTCCAGGCGGTCGATCATGGGCTGGGTGACCAGGCAGATTCCGCGGTCGGTGCGGCGGAACCGGCGCGCGTCGTCGTCGGCGTCCTCACCCACGACCAGTCCGGCCGGGATCCGGACGCCTTTCTCCACGATGACGTTCCGCAACCGGGCGCCGCGCCCGATATCGGCGTCCGGCAGAATAACGGCGTTTTCGACGCGCGAGTAGGAATGCGCGTGCACGCCGGTGAACAGCAGTGACTGGCGCAGGAAGGACCCGGATACGATGCAGCCGCCCGACACCAGGGAGGAGATCGCCTCGCCGCGCCGGCCGACTTCCTCATGCACGAACTTGGCGGGCGGGGTGATTTCCGCGTAGGTCCAGATCGGCCAGTCGCGGTCGTAAAGATCGAGCGCCGGGATGATCGCCGTCAGGTCGACGTTGGCTTCCCAGTACGCGTCCAGCGTGCCGACATCGCGCCAGTAAGCCTCCCGCTCGGCGCCCGAGGTGACGCAGGAACTGGTGAAGCGGTGGGCGACGGCCTTCCCGTGCTTCACCAGATACGGGATGATGTCCTTGCCAAAATCACGCTGCGAAGATGTGTCGGCGGCGTCGCGATGCAACTCCTCGATCAGGAACCGGGTGCTGAAGACGTAGATGCCCATGCTGGCAAGCGCCATGTGCGGTTGATCGGGCATGCCGGGGGGATCTGCGGGTTTCTCGATGAACGCGATGATGCGGTCTTTCGTGTCAACGTGCATGACGCCGAAACCGACCGCCTCCATCCGCGGCACCTCGATGCAGCCCACCGTCACGTCGGCACCCTGCTCGGCGTGCTGCACCAGCATTGGGGCGTAGTCCATCTTGTAGACGTGGTCGCCGGCCAGGACGACGATGTATTCCGGATTGTAGCCTTCGATGATGTCGATGTTCTGGTAGAGCGCGTCGGCCGTTCCGGCGTACCAGCTGTCGCCGGACCGCTGCGAGGCCGGCAGGATGTCGAAGCCTTCGTTGCGTTCCGGGCGGAAGAAGTTCCAGCCGCGCTGAAGGTGCCGGATCAGGCTGTGCGCCTTGTACTGGGTTGCCACGCCGATACGCCGGATGCCGGAGTTGACCGCGTTGGAAAGCGCGAAATCGATGATCCGGCTTTTGCCGCCGAAATACACGGCCGGCTTGGCGCGCATATCGGTCAGTTCGAGCAGCCGGGAGCCGCGACCCCCCGCCAGCACATAGGCCATGGCGTCGCGGACGATCGGTGCGTGTAATCCGGGACGTTGCGCCATCAAGGCGTCTCCTGCCTGGGTGGTTTTTTGCTCCCTGACAATAGGCGCGGATCGGGCAACATGCCAAATACCCCCCGGCATCTCTTGTTATTGCCCCTTTGTATCGTAGGGCAGCAAGGTTTGCCGGGCAGACAGCCGAAGCTCAGGATGCGGTGTAGGTTGGCACGTTCCAGACCTGGCTGGCATATTCGCGGATCGAGCGGTCTGATGAGAACCAGCCGACATTGGCGGTGTTGAGGATGGAGGCCCGCCACCAATCCTCCGGGCGGCGCCAGAGGTCAGCAATCAGGCGCTGTTTCGCGAAATAGTCGTCGAAGTCGGGGCAGACCAAAAAGTAATCGTGATACCGTAGCGCGGTGACGAGGCCGCGATAACGGTCCGGCTCGTCTGGCGAGAACACGCCCGCTTCGACACTGGAGAGAACCTCATCGAGCAGGGGTGAGGCGGCGATCACATCGCCTGAATCGATGCCGCGGCGGCGCCGCGTCGCGACCTGTTCAGCGGTGAGGCCGAAGATAAACATATTGTCATCGCCGACATGTTCAAGAAGCTCGATGTTGGCGCCATCGAGTGTGCCAATTGTCAGCGCGCCGTTTAATGCGAATTTCATGTTCCCGGTGCCCGATGCCTCCATCCCGGCGGTCGAGATCTGCTCCGAGACATCGGCGGCCGGAATGATGACTTCCGCCAGGCTGACGGAATAGTTAGGCAGGAACACGATCTTCAGGATGTTGCGCACAGTCGGATCGCTGTTGATCACCTTTGCCACGTCGTGGATCAGCTTGATGATCAGCTTGGCCTGGTGGTAGCTGGCGGCGGCCTTGCCGGCGAAAATCTTGACGCGCGGCGTCCAGTCGTCCATCGGGCGGGCGCGGATCGCGTTGTAGAGTGCGATCGCCTCCAGGATATTCAAAAGCTGCCGTTTGTATTCGTGGATGCGCTTGACGTGGACGTCAAACAGCGCGGCCGGATCGACGCGGATTTCGAGCTCCCGGCGGATGAGGTCGGCGAGCGCCAGTTTGTTGTTGTAGCGGCTGGCGGCGAAGCGGGTCTGGAAACTGCGGTCGCCGGCCAGCGGACGCAGTCTGAGCAGGGCATTTTCGTTATCCAGCAAGTCGTTGCCCACCGCATCGGCGAGCACCCTGGTCAGCCGTGGATTGGCTTCGTGCAGCCAGCGGCGGAAGGTGATGCCGTTGGTGACGTTGACGATCCGGTCGGGATACAGGTCGTGAAGGGGGCGAAACACGGTCTCCCGCATCAGGTTGGTGTGCAGGGCAGAGACGCCGTTGACGCGGTGCGATCCGAGGAACGCCAGATGGCTCATGCGCACGCGGCGGCCCTGATGCTCGTCGATGATCGAGACGCGGGACAGCAGCGCCTCGTCGTCCGGGTACTCCCTCCGGACGTGTCCGAGATGCAAGGCGTTGATCAGGTAGATGATCTGCATATGGCGCGGCAGCAGACGCTCCATCAGCGGCACGGGCCAAACCTCCAGTGCCTCGGGCAGCAGCGTGTGATTGGTGTAGCTGAAGATCGCCTGGGTCATGTGCCAGGCTTCCTCCCAGGGGATCTGGTAAACATCCAGCAGGATGCGCATCATTTCCGCCACGCCGATCGCCGGATGCGTGTCGTTCAACTGGATCGCGACCTTGTCGGGCAGACTGGTGATACGGCCGAATGCCCTCATGTGCCGGCGCACGAGGTCCTGCAGCGACGCCGAAACGAAGAAATATTCCTGGCGCAGCCGCAGCTCCTGACCGGCGGGTGTGGCGTCGGAGGGGTACAGCACCTTCGAGATCGACTCGGCCTTGACCTGTTCTGCCAAGGCGCCGGCGTGGTCGCCGTGGTTGAACGCATCGAGCCGCAGCGGGTCGGCCGAATGGGCGGACCACAGGCGCAGGGTGTTAACCCGGCGGCCGCGCCAGCCGACCGATGGGGTGTCGTAAGCTACGGCCTCGATCGTCTCGGCGGGGTGCCAGACGTGCCGGACGGCCGCTTCGGAGATTGCCACGGCCTCGATCGCGCCGCCGAAGCCAACCGCGTAGCTGACCTCCGGCCGATAGAACTCCCACGGGTTGCCCAGCGCGAGCCAGTCTTCAGGATATTCCTGTTGCGAGCCGTTCTTCATCACCTGGCGGAACAGGCCGTGCTCGTAGCGGATGCCATAACCGTGGGCGGGGACATCGAGCGTCGCCATACTCTCCATGAAGCAGGCGGCGAGGCGGCCGAGGCCGCCGTTGCCGAGTGCTGCGTCGGGTTCGAGAGCGCGGAGCCTGTCGAGATCGACGTTGAGGCCGGCAAGCGCCGCCCGCATCGTGTCGAGCTTGTTGAGGTTGTTCAGGTTGTCGAACAGCAGACGGCCGATCAGGAATTCGAGTGACAGATAATAGACGCGCTTGGAGCCGTTCTGGTAGGCCGTATCCATGCCCGACAGCCAGCGATCCACGATCTTGTCGCGCAAGGCGTAGGCTGTTGCCATCAGCCAGTCGCGTTCGGTTGCCATCGAACGGCGCCGGCCGATCTCGTAGGTGAGTTTTTCGACGATCGCGGTCTGCAAATCCGCTATATCGGCTTCGTTGCGCACCGGATCATGGCCATGCGCATTACCGGCGCCGTTGACCGACAGGTCTGTTTCAAGCTCCACGCTGCCTCTCTTTTCACGTTATCGATTAACCTGACGAAAGCATGTTTAGACCGTCGACAGCAACCATTTGCATGGCCTGGAAGAAATTTGGCTGTTTTTTGGGACGGTTTTCGCGCGGTTGGCACGGGGATTTGACAAAAATAGGAGCATTGCGGGGCTCAATCTGGGGTCATTCCGCCTTCTTGACCGCGGTTTGCCCTGACTGGGGCGCCGTATGGTCCTTTGCTGCCAGGATGCGGCTGCTCGGCGGCCAGGTTCGTATGACCGCATCACGCCAGCCGACCGTGGCGGCGATGGAAGCTGCCAGCACGACGAACGTCAGGATCCATGCTGCGAGGAGGCTGGCACGCGGGGCGACGGACGCAGGCGAGGCGGCCAGTCGGTCCATGGCTGACACAGGCGGCGGTGGCACGGGTGCCCCGGTCTCGACGTCCTCCGAATGGTGTTCGGCCGGAACCTTGGGCTCGGCGTCGGCGTCGGCCCCGGTGTCGGCTTCGGGCAGCCAGTCGCCGCCGCAACGCGCGCAACGGACCAACTTGCCCGGCCGCAGACGGGCGGGCGGCACCTCATAATTGGCGGAGCAGCGCGGGCAAGTGATACGCATGGAATCCCGTTGTGAAAGAGCATGGATTATAATGGAACGAACCCCAAATGTATCCAAAGGGATTCGCATGGGGCGATCGTTCCCAACCCGGGCATCCGAGGTGGCGGGCCCACGGTCGACACGGCGGCGGAGCCCGGAACGGCCCTTGGCGGCTTCGTCCACGGGGGATTCGCGGGATCGGCACCGGCCGGTATGCCGGCGCTGTGCTTCTCGCAATGACGGGGGCATCAAGTCCGGGTAAACAGCGGTCATGCTACGATTCGAAGCGGTCGGGTTGCGCTATGAGCGAAGCGGCGGCCGGGCGGGTGCGCCGGCCGGCCCGGAGGTTCTGCATGACATCAGCTTTCGGCTGGAACCGGGGGCGTTTCGCTGGTTGCTGGGGCCATCCGGCGCGGGCAAGACCAGCCTGCTCCGGCTGCTCTATCTTGCGGTGCGGCCGACCCGCGGGCGGCTGACCCTACTGGGAACCGATGTGACAACAGCGCCGCGGCGAGCGCTGGTTCCGCTGCGCCGGCGGATCGGCGTTGTGTTCCAGGACTTCCGGTTGCTGCCGCACCTGTCGGCGTTCGACAACGTCGCGCTGCCGCTGCGGATCGCCGGCCGCCCGGAGGGCCAGGTCCGAGCCGATGTCGGGGAACTGCTGCGCTGGGTCGGCCTGTCGCGGCACCTGGACGCGAGACCGGCCGAGCTGTCTGGCGGGGAGCAGCAGCGGGTCGCGATCGCCCGGGCGGTGATCACGCGTCCCGCGCTGCTGCTGGCCGATGAGCCGACCGGCAACCTCGACGACGGTCAGGCTGAACGGCTGATGCAGTTGTTCAAGGAGATGAACCGGATCGGCACAACGGTGATCGTCGCGACCCACAACGAGCGGCTGGTCGGGCGCCACCTTGCGCCGGCGCTGCACATCGCCAACGGCCGGCTGGCGGCCAGTGGCGGCCCAAGTGGCGGCCCAGGTGGCGGCACAGTTTGCGGCGCCGGTGGCGGCTCAGGTGGCGGGCCGGGTGGCGGGGCCGGCGAGTGGCCCGGCGGAGGGCATGGCGCATGATCTCGCTGCGTCCGATGGGCTTCGATGACCTGGGACTGCGCCGCGCCCTGTCCGACCGCATGCTGCCGCTGCTTGTCGCGGCCATGGCGTTTCTGGCCGCGCTCGCGATGGCTGGCTGGATCGGGACCGCGGCGCTGTCGCGGCACTGGCAGCAGGGGGCCGGCGCGTCGCTGACCGTGCAGGTGCCGCAGGCGTTGGAGCCATCGGCGCGCCGCGATCAGACGCGACTGGCGGCGGTGCTTGCCCTGCTGACCGGGACGCCGGGAGTCGCCTCGGCCCATGCACTGTCCGATCAGGAACTCACCGACCTGCTGAAGCCCTGGCTGGGGCAGGGGATCGAGTCCGACGGGCCTGAACGGGGGACGGAGCGGCTGGCAATCCCCATCCCGGCGGTGATCGCGGTCCGCCTCACCGGCCCCGAGACGGACCTGGAACCGCTCGCCCGCCGGATCGCCGATGCCGCGCCCGGAACCCTTGTCGAGGACCACGGCGTGTGGATCAGGCGGCTTGCGGTGCTCGCGCGGAGCCTGCAGGCCTGTGCCGGCCTCGCGCTGCTGCTGGTCGCCGCGGTGGCGGCGGCGGTGATCGCGGTGGCCACCCGAGCGGGGCTGTCGACGCGGCGGGAGGCGATCGAGATCGTGCATGGACTGGGTGGGACGGATGCCTACATCGCCGGCCGCTTCGCCGCGCGCGCGACCTGGCTGGCGGCGATCGGAGCCGCGGGCGGCGCGCTCGTGGCGTTGCCGATCCTGCTGACCCTGGCGCGAATGGCGGCGCCGTTCGTAGGGGAAACCGGCGGCGCGACGGACACGCTGCAGGTCGCGCTGGGGAGCTTGCCGGCCGCGCTCTGGCTGGCTTTGCCGTGTTTGCCTGTCGGCGCCGCCGCAATCGGGTTTGCCACCGCCCAGGGTGCCGTTCGCCGCTGGCTTCGGCGATTGCCGTGACCGGGCCGCGTCCGTGAGCAGGCGGCCTGCTGTGTCGCGTCTGATACCGGCGATCGTCGCGGCGGCCGCCGCATGCTGGGTGGCCGGCTTTATCTGGTTCATGCAGGTCGCCGGCCGCCCCGCCGAACCGCCGCCGCACACGGACGGCATCGTCGCGCTGACCGGCGGAGCCGGCCGGGTGGAGCTGGCGATGCACCTGCTCGCGAGCGGTCAGGCGGACCGGCTGCTGCTGAGCGGCATCGGCGGCGGCACCGACCTCGCTACGCTCGGCCGCCTGGCGGGCGTTGACACGGCTCGTTTCGGGGACCGCATCACGCTGGGCCGCTACGCTGCCTCGACCCGCGGCAACGGCGTCGAAGCGGCGGCCTGGGCGGAGCAGAACCATATCGGCTCGCTGATCGTGGTGACGGCTGGATACCACATGCCGCGCGCGCTGGCGGAACTGCATCAGGCGCTGCCGGGTGTTGCGCTGTTTCCGTGGCCGGTGTTCCCATCGCCGGGGCGCCCGGGGACGGCAGAACGTGGACCGGGGTTGCGGCTGGAGGCAGAGGAGTACACCAAGTATCTTCTCACGGCGTCCGGCCTCTCCGTCTGGTTCCCTCAGCGGGAGCAAGGTTTCGCGTGGGGCATGGAAGCAGGTGGCGGCGGATGATCGTTCTGCGTTCCGCACTGTATAACGTCACATTCTTTGCCGTCAGCTTCGCGCTGACGCTGCCGGCCACGGTGGTGCGCCTCGTGGCTCCGCGGCATGTGCTTGGCATGGCGATGCTGTGGGCGCGCATTCTGGTGGCGGCGGCACGGATCATCTGCGGCATCCGGCTGGAGGTCAGTGGCCGTGAGCACATTCCGCCCGGCGCGGTGCTGATTGCGTCGCGCCATCAGTCGGCGTTCGATACCTTCGTTTGGCTGACACTGCTGCCGCGCTGCTGCTACGTTTTCAAGGATGACCTGCTGCGGATTCCGCTGTTTGGTCCGCTGATCACCGCGGCGGGCATGATCGCGGTTGACCGAAGCGGCGGCGGGGCGGCGATACGTGCCTTGCTGCGTGAGGCCGATCGAGCGGTGCGCGAGCGACGCCAAATCGTGATCTTTCCCGAGGGCACCCGCAGAGAGCCGGGCACGCCGGGAACGCTGCAAGCCGGCGTCGTGGCGTTGGCGTCACACACCGGTCTGCCGGTGATCCCGGTTTCGACCGATTCGGGCCAGTTGTGGGGCCGCCGGGCGTTCTACAAGCGGGAGGGCACGATCAGGATTGTCATCGGGCGGCCGGTCCCGGCGCAGAGTGATCGAAAGGCGCTGATGCGCGCGCTGGAAGACGGACTGGCTGCTGCTGATGGTGAACTGCGGTGCGAGACACCCAATGATGCATAGGCCTGTGGAAAACTCTGTGAGGCAATCCTGTTCACGGTTTCGAGATTACATGAAAAACGTGCTACAGTGCTATAATAACGCAGCGGAAAGTTGCCGAAATTGTTTGCTTCGACACGACTCACCGGGTGTGGATGAAATTCTTCTGTTCGCTCAACGGTTGTGTGCGCCGCGCTCAATTTGGTCCGAATTTCGCTGATGATCAACCCCGCCCGAAACCGTGCAATACCCGCTCACACAGTATCATGATGCGCCGAAAAAACTGGGTCATTGTCGGCGCAATCGCCATCCTTCTGGTGGCGGGCGAGGCCACATACTGGCGGATTGCGGCGGAACGGGTGCGAACGGGTTATCAGGCCTGGGTTCGCGAGCAGGTCTCTCGCGGATGGGATGTCGGGTCGGGGCCGGCCTCGATCGGCGGCTGGCCGGGTTCGGGTGTGGTGACGGTGCCGAACCTGACGCTGCGTCATGCCGGTCCGATGGTTCCGGGGGACGTGAGCGTGGCGTTCGCCGGCGTCAGGCTGGCGGTTTCGTTGTTCAACCCCACCAGTGTCGGTCTGTCCCTGACAGGGCCGGCGCACGTTCGGGCGGGCGGCTTGCCGGATGTCATCGTGACCGGCGACGAGACATCGGTGGTGGTGCCGTTGCAGCAGAGCCGGGCGTTGCAGACTGGGGCGTCGCAGACTGGGGCGTCGCAGACTGGGGGGTCGCGGACCGGGGCGTTGCAGACTGGGGCGCTGAACGTTGCGCTGCATGCGAGCGGACTGCGACTGGAGGCTGCCTCGGGGGCCTGGCATGTGACGATCGGGCTGTTGAACGCGCAGGCGGCGATCGCAGCCGTTGCCCCGGGCGATCAGTTCCAGCCGGAGCGATCGCAGCCGGGGCAATCCCAGCCGGGGCAATCCCAGCCGGGGCAATCCCAGCCGGGGCAATCCCAGCCGCGGCAATCCCGGCCGGGGCAATCCCAGCCGGGGCAATCCCAGCCGGATCAATCCCAGCCGGATCAATCCCGGCCGAGCGCCACATTCGCCGTGACTTCGGAGGCCATCGCGCTTCCGGCGGGGATCAAGTGGCCGCTGGGTCCCAACATATCGTCGCTTTCGGTGGATGGCAGGCTGAACGGACCGCTGCCCGGGACACGCGAAATCACCCGCTGGGCCGAGGCCTGGCGTGATGGCGGCGGGTCGCTGGAAATCACCCATCTGACGATCGGCTGGGGGCCGCTGGGCCTGACATCCTCGGCGACGCTGGCTTTGGATGACCAGCTCCAGCCGATGGGGAGCGGCAATGGCCGGTTTGTTGGCTACGCCGAGACGCTGGACCGGCTGGCGGCGGGGGGTATGCTGACAAAGTCGGCGGCGACGGCGGCCAAGGCGGTGCTGTCGCTGATCGCCGGGACCAGCGATACGGATGAGCCGTCTGCGGTAGATGTACCGCTGACGCTTCAATATCGCACACTCTCGATGCGCCAGGTGCCTCTGTTGAGGCTGCCGGAAGTGGACTGGCCGGCGCAGTAGTGGTATCAAAGATCATGCGAAATGGGTTCCAGAGCAATCGAATTAGCGGCCCGGCTGCCTAGCAGCCGGGGATAGTCCCGTTTTTTTCGATGAATTGCCTGGAGGGCCTTTCGATGTCCGCTGAGATGAAACCTGAACAACCGTCTGCCGTCTTCGTGCGATTCATGCTTGACGCCGATGTTTCGCCGGGGCTGCTGTCCCGGCTGCTGCAGCCTTATGCCAAACGTGACTTGGTGCCGGACCGGATGTGGTCGCACCGCGCCGGCGACACGATCCATGTTGAAATCGCGATGGAGGCGATGCCGGCCGAGGTTGTTCACCTGGTCGAGGGTAACCTTTCGCAGGTCGTCGGCGTCCGTAACGTGACAAGGCTGGCCCGGCCCTGCCTGCGTCAGGTGGCCTGAGGGCGGCGGGTCCGGCCGCTGCGAGCGGCGCGGCGGCGTGGCTGGCATCGCACGGGGTTGCGGGCTCGCCGCGGTGCCGATCAGAGCGTTACGGAGGGGCGCGGGCCAACTGGTGGCCATTACACACGGGCGCGGGCCGGCCTGTCGCTGGCCGCGTCAGCCATCCCGGGGCCGGGGGTTTTGTCGCGGTAGCGACACCATTGCGCGCCGACGCAGCGCCAGCATTCCGGGCGGCGGGCCTTGCAGACGTAGCGGCCGTGCAGGATCAGCCAGTGGTGGGAGTCGCGCAGCCGCTCGGCCGGGATGCGCTTGAGCAGGGCATCCTCGACCTCCCGCGGCGTCTTGCCGGGGGCGAGGCCGGTGCGGTTGCCAAGTCGGAAGATGTGCGTGTCCACCGCCATCGTTGCCTGGCCGAACGCCACGTTCAGCACGACGTTGGCGGTCTTGCGGCCGACGCCGGGGAGCGCTTCGAGCGCCTCCCGGTCGGGCGGGACCTGGCCGCCGTGTTTCTCCTCCAGCTCGCGGGCGAGTTGCACGACGTTCCGGGCCTTGGTCTGCCACAGGCCAATCGAGCGGATGTGGGAGGCGACCCCCTCGACCCCGAGTTCGACCATGGCTTTGGGCGTCGGTGCCACCTTGAACAGGGTCTCGGTCGCACGGTTCACTGACAGGTCGGTCGCCTGGGCCGAGAGAACGACCGCGACCAGCAAGGTGAACGGATCGACAAAGCTGAGCTCGGTTTCCGGCGCGGGGTTGTGGTTGGCGAGGGCTTCGATGAAGGCACGCACCTCGGCTTTCGTCATCAGCGGCGTTTTGCGTGGCGGTGGCGGCATCAATTCACCGATGCGGCGCAGAAGTCGGTGGTGCGAACCATGTGCCGGCGTTTCGTCGTGCCGGCGAAGGGGGTGGCGCGATGCATCACCGCGCGGCGGGCGGCGAAAAGCGGATGCATTTGCGTGGCCGTTGACATGGGCGTCATTCCGATAGCGTTCAGGTCTGGCTGGCTTTCAGGGCTGCGTCCGCCGCGGTGAGCAACCGCGCGAACCGGTTTGCCCAGGCGGTCTGGCCGTCCGGGGTGGCAATGAGATCCTGGCGGATTTCAATCTCGATGTGCGGCAGGCCGCGTTTCTCGCCATGGATTGGGATGCTGTAGTCGCTGTCCTCGGTCACGGCGTACGGCGCATTGTCGCCGATGGTCAGGTCGCCTTCCTGGCGGAGCAGGTCGAGCAGGAT
>JBEKLE010000034.1:0-28579 GCA_050010355.1 Rhodopila sp.
GCCCGCCGCACATCGCCACGGCGCACCACCGCGATTTCGGCGATTGTTGGCGCATACAACGGAAACACCCGCTCGACCCCCTCGCCGTAGCTGATCTTTCGTACGGTGAAGTTGCTGTTCAACCCCTTGTTGGACCGGGCGATGCAGACGCCCTCGAACGCCTGCGTCCGGGTACGCTCGCCTTCGACCACCTTCACCGACACGCGCAGGGTGTCGCCGGGAATGAAGTCCGGCACGCTCCGGGTGCTGGTCAGGCGCTTGATCTGCTCCGCCTCGAACTGCTGGATGATGTTCATGACTTTGTCCTGTTGCTATGAAGCGGCGGTTGATGCCCACAGATCGGGCCTGCGTTCGCGAGTGGTCCGTTCCGATTCCGCCAGCCGCCAGGCTGCCACGGCACCGTGATGGCCCGACAGCAGCACGTCCGGCACGCGGCGACCCTCCCACTCGGCCGGGCGGGTGTAATGCGGGTATTCGAGCAGGCCGGCGGAGAAGCTTTCATCCACGGCACTTTCGGCCGCGCCCATCACGCCGGGCAGCAGCCGCACGATGCTGTCGACCAGCACCAGCGCCGCCAGTTCGCCGCCCGACAGCACGTAGTCGCCGATGCTGATTTCATCCATCGCGCGTGCCTCGATGACGCGCTGATCGACGCCTTCGTACCGGCCGCACAGCAGGACAACGCCCGCCCCGCCGGCAAACCTCTGCGCATCCGCCTGGGTAAAGCGGCGGCCCCGCGGCGTCAGACACACCACGGGACGGCCGTCGGCAACCGACTGCACCGCCGCATCGACGATGTCCGGCCGCAGCACCATGCCCGCGCCGCCGCCGAACGGCGTGTCATCCACACTCCGGTGCCGGTCGCCGGCAAAATCCCGAATATTGATCATGTCCAGCGACCACACCCCGGTCTCCAGTGCCCGGCCTGCCAGCGACTGGCCAAGCGGGCCCGGGAACATGGCCGGAAACAGCGTCAGAACGGAGGCGTGCCAAGTCATGCCGCTTCATTCTCGGCTTGAGACGGCACCGCTGCGACGACGACCTCCTCCGGCAGGACCACGACCAGCCGGCCCCCCGCGACATCGACCGTCGGCACGCAGGCGGCGGTGAACGGCACGATCAGCGGCGCAGCGGACCCGGCGATCTCCAGGCTGGCGCCGGCGCCATAGTCATGCACCACGGTGACCGTTCCAAGCGCGCGACCCGACACGTCGGCGACCGCCAGGCCAATCAGGTCCGCCAGGTAGTACTCGTCCTCGTCCGCCGGCGGCAGCGCCGAGCGGTCGATGAAAAGCCGCGTGTTGGTCAGCTTTTCCGCCGCGGAGCGATCGGTGACCTTCACCGCGACCCCGTCGACGATCCGAGACACTTCGGCCACGCCCTCGGCCCGCCAGCGCAGGGCGTAGCAACGCCCCTCCGCGTCGGACAGCGGTCCGTACGCCGTCAGATCCGCGGGATCGGCGGTGTGGCTGGTGACCTTCACCAACCCGCGCACCCCGTGGGCACGGCCGATCACGCCCACCTGAAGGCGGCTTTCAGGCATCGATCAGCCTCAGGCGGCAGCCGCGGCAGCGGCCTTGGCGCGCTCCTGCGCCTTCTTCTTCGGCGCGGACTGCACCGGCTGCTCGTTCCACACAGGCATCGGGGCCAGTCCCGCCTTGCCCAGGAATTTCGCCACCCGCTCGGTCGCAACAGCCCCATTGCCGATCCAATGCGCCACGCGTTCGGGCTGCAGACGCACGCGGTCCGCATGTTCGGCGGGCAGCATCGGGTTGTAGCTCCCGACGCGCTCGATGAAGCGGCCGTCACGCGGGCTGCGGCTGTCGGCAATCACGATGTGATAGTACGGGCGCTTCTTGGCGCCGGCGCGGGCGAGGCGGATCTTCAGGCCCATGTAACGAACTCTCCTGGTAAAAGTCAGTATGGTCGGCGGTTCTGCGGCGACATGCCCTTCGGCATCAGGGCCCCGAGGCCCTGACGCATCAGGCCCTTCTGCCCCAGCTTGCCCATTTTCTTCATCATGTCCGACATCTGGTCGAACTGTTTCAGCAATCGGTTGACGTCCTGGACAGTGGTGCCCGATCCGGCGGCGATACGCTTCTTGCGGTTCGCCTTGATGATGTCCGGCGACCGCCGTTCCTTCGGCGTCATCGACGAAATGATCGCGGCCTGGCGCTTGAACACCTTGGTGTCGAGGTCGGCGCCCTCAAGCTGCTGCTTGATCTTGCCGGCACCCGGCAGCATCCCGAGGATTCCCGAAATACTGCCCATCTTGCCGATCTGGCGAAGCTGACTGGCATAATCCTCCAGGTCGAACTTCCCCTTCATCATCTTGGCGGCAAGCTTTTCAGCCTCCGCCTGGTCAATGGTTTCGGTCGCCCGCTCCACCAGGCCGACGATGTCACCCATGCCGAGGATGCGGCCGGCGACGCGCTCCGGATGGAAGTCCTCCAGCGCGTCCTGCTTTTCGCCGACGCCGATCAGCTTGATCGGGGCGCCGGTGATGGCGCGCATCGACAGCGCCGCGCCGCCGCGGGCATCGCCGTCCATGCGCGTGAGCACGATGCCGGTGATCGACAGCGCGTCGTTGAACGCCTTGGCCGTGTTCACCGCGTCCTGTCCGGTCATCGCATCGACGACCAGCAGCGTCTCGGCCGGATTGGTCGCGGCGCGCACAGCCCGGACCTCGTCCATCAACTCCTGATCGATGGACAGCCGGCCGGCGGTGTCAAGAATAACGACATCGAACCCTTCCCGCCTTGCCACGTCCATCGCTCGGTTGGCGATCTGCACGGGGGTCTGGCCGGCGATGATGGGAAGGCTGGGCACCTCGGCCTGATCAGCCAGTTGCGCCAGTTGCAACTGAGCGGCCGGACGCTGGGTGTCCAGGCTGGCCAGCAGCACCTTGCGGCGCAGGCGCTCCCGGAGGCGGCGCGCGATCTTGCCGGCGGTCGTGGTCTTGCCGGAGCCCTGCAGTCCGACCATCAGGATCGGCACCGGTGCGGCGGCATTCAGGTTGATCGGCACCGCGCCTTCGCCGCCGAGCGCCTCGATCATCACGTCGTTGACGATTTTGACGACCTGCTGGCCGGGCGTGACCGAGTCCAGCACCTCGGCGCCCACCGCGCGTTCCCGCACCTTGGCGATGAAGTCGCGCACCACCGGCAGGGCGACGTCCGCATCCAGCAGCGCCAGGCGGACTTCCCGCAGCGCTTCGGTGACATCGGTCTCGTTCAGCGATCCGCGGGCGCGGAGCCGGTCGAAAACCCCTGACAGCTTGTCCGAAAGTGCCTCGAACACGAGTGGTATGACTCCCAACGCGCCGCAGCGCGATCGTCCAAACGGTTAAACGCCGCTGCGCGAACCCTCGCGGAGCAGCGTAGCCCCCCGCATCAGGTGGGCACCGGGGCGTGATGATGTCCCGGATGCCGGGCTTATGACGGGGGTGGGCAGGGGAGTCAATGTGGTTTGGGCTGGTGAGCGCGATCAGGGTCCGCGCGCGGGGCGCGTGCTTTGAAAAGCGGTCCGGCTCGGGGGACGGATGTAACCTATCCGCCGGCCAGCGCAGAGCGATGGGCGCAGCGTAACGCCTTCATTCGCAGCGGAATGCTTGTTTTCGGCACCCCAGATTTCGGTTGAACGTATTCTAATGCGTATAAGAGGTCGCCGTTGCAGAAGAAGCTCACCATTACGGTCGATTCCGAAGTCTATGATGGCCTTCACGCACTGATCGGCCGGCGGCGCATTAGCCGCTTCATCAATGACCTTGCTCGCCCTCATGTCGTCGTAGGGGACCGGCGCGCAGGATACGCCGCCATGGCCGCCGACGAAGAACGTGAGGCCGAGGCGGACGAATGGTGTGAGGGCCTGATCGACGACGTGGCCGCCGAACCGGCACGCCATGGCGCATGAGCCGCCACAACGCGGCGAGATATGGATCGTGCGTTTTGGCCCCCCGACCGGCGGCGAAATTCAGAAGACCCGTCCAGCCCTTGTCCTGAGCAACGACACCGCCAACGCGTTGCTGAACCGCGTGCAGGTCGTCCCGATATCCAGCCGGATAACCCGCCTTTATCCGTCAGAGGGCCACGTGACCTTGAAGGGCGAGCGGCGGAAGGCGATGGCGGATCAGATCACGACGATTAGCAAGCTGCGCCTGCAGCGCCGGCAAAGACGCCTGTCGCGGGAGGAAATGGTGGCTGTCGGACGCGTCGTAGGCACGCAGCTTGGTCTGTAAGGTGGAGTTTGCCGGCAGACCTCAGCATCAGCCGAGCAGTATGGACCCGGGCCGGACTTGGATGGCAGAACCCCTTCGCCTTGCCTTTCAGGGCAGTCAACGCTCACGGACCCGGGGCCTGGCTACCGGCGCGTCAGCGGTTCGAACGTAATCCGGCCCCGCGCGCCGCCCAACGCTCCGCATACAATCAGGAACCTGAAACTTAGAACAGGTGCATGTAAGGGCCCGCGCCGGCCGTCCCGAATTGAACGCCAAGCGCCTCCGCCTGGGCAACGCTGTAGCCCGCTATGGTCAGCGCCGCGCTGTTGCCACTTGCGTTGGCCAAAACCAGCGTCGCGCCGGGATAATTGGGCAGCCCCTCGTTGGCCTGCCATTGGAGCGTGGCATTCCCGGCATCCGGCACGATGCCCCAGAAGGTGATGTCGTCACCGGGATGAAAGTTGATGATCTCGTTCCACGTCGGTGTCCCGTCAGCCGTAATAAAGAACGTGTCGACGCCACTCCCGCCCTCCAGCACGTTGGAGCCACCGCCGCCACTCAGGATGTTATGGCCGGAAAGTGCGACCAGGGCGTCGTTGCCGCCGCCTGTCGCAATGAACACGTTGGGCGCGGTGGCAAAAATCGTAAGGTCCGTCGAGCTGATATCAACAAGATCGCGGTTAAGGTAGCTCGCACCGCCGGTAAACGCCGTATCGCCGGCCAGCGGAATCCCCTCCACCGCTGTCCAGTTGGTTTCGTATTCCAGGAAATCCGCCTGCTGTGTCCCTGTCAGATCGATCGTGGCCTGGCGCTCCTCCGTGCCGCTGCCCGAAATGCCGTTCAGAAGATCGGAATACAGCAGTGTAATCGAGGTATCGGTGACGCTCTCGATGGTGGGCGCAAACTGCGTGGCGCCGTTGGGTGGAATCAGAACGGCGTCGCCGTTCGGACCGTTCCAGGGTGTCCAGTTGATCCCGTCCGCTGATGTAAACCCGGTGAACGCCAGATAACCGGTGCCGTTCCCCACCATCCAGTATGTACCGTTCGGAAGCTGAACGATATCGACGTTGCCCATCGACAGGTCTTGGGCAGTCGCGGTGTTCATGCACGCAGTCGTTGATTCCAGCGTGGTTCCATCCGCACTCATCTGCGACATGTAGACCGCGGGCGTGGCAGTATTTGTATTATACCAGATGTCGATGCCGCCGCCGGTGTGCAGCGCCGTCGGGGACCACGCCCCATTGCCGTCGATTCCATTGTCCTGACCCACAACGACGCCTTCCCAGGTCCAGGAGGCGCCGTCGTCGGAGGATACGGCCAGACCGACCCGGTTTTCACTGGCCGCGCTCGGTGCACTGTTGGGCGAGGCGGTGCAGAACATCAGCAGTTTGCCGTCGCTCGCCACAACATACGGATCGTTGAGGTGATACATGGCATTCGGATCACCGTTATCCCACACCAGCGGTGCCGGCGCGTCTTCGCCTGCCGTCGACTGATACAGTTGATCCGGGCCAACGTCGTTCTGCGTTAGCCATCCTCCCAAATATATGACCCCGTCGAATATATCCGGCGAATATATCATGTAGTCCCGGTCGTTCGGTTGTGGCAGGACAGAAAACGCAGTTATCGTCGGCGAAGTCATCGAGGTTCTCTTTGCTGGCTGTGTGAGTTCAAGCCCTCGCGGCCCAATGGATCTGTCGGGTGTTGCCGAACCGGCCGCAGTTCCCGGGCCGGCGCCCGTTCGACAGTATTCAGGATCCGTATGTATTGTGAGCGAATACGATCGCGCTTGAAGGAACGCTTAGAGTCGTTTCTTCAATGCTACATGTATGTGCAGCCGAAGGCCCTCGCAGCACTTTGCAAGATACGGTTGATTGTGACTCGCCGCGCGCTCGTTGCGCCTGAAGCCTCAACCGGCATGTGAGGCAGCCATAACCACTGACAGTGGCGTCGGGCACCGATGATCGTTTCCATTATGGTCCCAAAGGTGCGAAGGGCTCTGCTGCCCGGGTTTGGAGCCATTCTGGCTGTCTTAGTTAGGCGTACATATCGAAATACGATTAACCAAACGTGAACAGCGCCGCGAAAACGACGTTCAGATCATGCGTAAACTCCAGGCGCCGCCCGTCGAACGCAACCGGGGAACATCAACCATGTTCGAACGTCTAGCCGCCTACGGCACCCTCATGACAGGCGAGCCTAACCGCCTGTCGCCCGCCGTCCGGCGCCGCATGGTGTCCCAAGGTCCGTGCCTCATCCCGGGAAGGCTGTTTCGCGTGCGAAATCCCGGCGGGCTCGACTATCCAGCTCTGGTAGCCGCGCCACGCCAGACCGTGCCGGCCGAACTGTTCAGCCTGCCGGTTGCCGACCTCAAGGCGATCGATGCTTACGAAGACTTCCGCCCCGCCGCACCGCACCAATCCACCTACCTGCGCCGCCGCCTGATCGCACAGACCGTGTGCGGACCCGTTCGCGCCTGGGTCTATGTCTGGAACCGACCCGTCACCGGCCTGAAACCCGTGCCCGGAAACGCCTGGGCGCGCAGTCGAGCCAGTCCGGCCCTGAAACCAGCGAAAACCACCCAGAGGGCGAACCTTTAACCACCGGAACCGACCGCCCGATCGAAAAATCACCAGCGAGCATGGCCCCTCAGAACCATGCAAGCCGCTCGGATCAAGCCGCCTCGGCTAACCGTCCGTTGATCACCAGACCATTAGCCCCAGCCGAGACCCGCACAGTGTCGCCTTCCTTCACGCCGCCCTCCAGGATCAGCCCGGCCAGCGGGTTCTGCAACGACCGCTGGATCACCCGCTTCAGCGGACGCGCCCCATACGTGCTGTCGTAGCCCTCCGCCGCCAGCCAATCCAGCGCGCTCCGGTCCAGATCCAGCCCGATCTTCCGGTCCGCTAGCAGCTTGCGCAGCCCGGCCAACTGGATTTCCACGATCGAGGCCATGTCGCTCCGCTGCAGCCGCCGGAACAGCACGATCTCGTCCAGCCGGTTCAGGAACTCGGGCCGGAAATGCTGACGCACAACCGCCATCACCTCGCCCTGCACCATCGCGGTCGGCTCGCCTTCCTTCTGGTGCGCCAGCACGTCGCTGCCGAGGTTCGAGGTCAGCACGATGATCGTGTTCTTGAAGTCCACTGTCCGGCCCTGGCCATCGGTCAACCGGCCGTCGTCCAGCACCTGCAGCAGGATGTTGAACACATCCTCATGTGCCTTCTCGACTTCGTCGAACAGGATCACCTGGTACGGCCGCCGGCGAACCGCCTCGGTCAGCACACCGCCCTCGTCGTAGCCGATATAGCCGGGCGGCGCGCCGATCAGCCGCGACACCGCATGCTTCTCCATGAACTCACTCATGTCGATGCGCACCATCGCCTTGTCGTCATCGAACAGAAACGCCGCCAGCGACTTCGTCAGTTCGGTTTTTCCGACACCGGTCGGGCCAAGGAACAGGAAACTGCCGATCGGACGGTTCGGGTCCTGCAACCCGGCCCGAGCCCGGCGCACCGCGTGGGCGACCGCTCGCAATGCCTCTTCCTGGCCGACGACCCGCTTGCGGAGTTCATCTTCCATGCGCATCAGCTTGGCACGCTCGCCCTCCAGCATTTTCTCCATCGGCACGCCGGTCCAGCGCGAGACCACACCCGCGATGCTCTCCTCGGTCACCGCCTCATTGACCAGCTTGCCGTCGGACGATTTCTCCAATTGCCGCTCGATGTCCGGGATCACGCCGTATTTCAGTTCGGATGCCCGTCCCAGATCGCCGCGCCGCTGCGCCACCTCGACCTCGGACCGCGCCTGGTCCAGACGCTCTTTCAGCTTCTGGGTCTCCTGCACCTGGTCCTTCTCGCTCTTCCAGGCGGCACTCATGGCGTTCGAGCGGTCTTCCAGATCGGCCAGTTCCTTCTCCAGCTTCGCCAGCCGGTCCTTCGACGCTGAATCGCTTTCTTTCTTCAGCGCCTCCCGCTCGATCTTCAACTGGATGACCCGGCGATCGAGTTCGTCCAGCGCTTCAGGCTTCGAATCGACCTGCATCCGCAGCCGGCTCGCGGCTTCGTCGATCAGGTCAATCGCCTTGTCCGGCAGGAACCGGTCGGTAATGTAGCGGTTCGACAAGGTCGCCGCAGCCACCAGCGCCGCATCAGCGATCCGTACGCCGTGGTGCAGTTCATACTTCTCCTTGATCCCCCGCAGGATGCTGATCGTGTCCTCAACCGTCGGCTCGCCGACGAACACCGGCTGGAAGCGGCGGGCCAGAGCGGCGTCCTTCTCGACGTGCTTGCGGTATTCGGTCAGGGTCGTCGCGCCGATGCAGTGCAACGTGCCGCGCGCCAGTTCCGGCTTGATCAGGTTGGAGGCGTCCATTGCCCCGTCCGCCCGTCCGGCGCCGATCAGCGTATGCATCTCGTCAATAAACAGGATAACCTGGCCTTGCGCGTCCTCGATCTCCTTCAGGACCGCCTTCAGGCGCTCCTCGAATTCGCCGCGGTACTTCGATCCGGCAACCATCGCTCCCAGGTCCAAAGACAGAAGCTGCTTGCCCTTCAGCGCCTCCGGCACGTCGCCGTTGACGATGCGCAGTGCCAGACCCTCGACGATGGCGGTCTTGCCGACACCCGGTTCGCCGATCAGCACCGGGTTGTTCTTGGTCCGGCGCGCGAGCACCTGAATCGTGCGGCGGATTTCCTCGTCGCGGCCGATGACAGGATCGAGTTTTCCTTCGCGCGCAACCGCAGTCACGTCACGCGCATACTTCTTCAGCGCATCGAAGTTGGACTCCGCGTTCGGGCTGGTCACTTTGCGCCCCTTGCGCAGGTCATTTACCGTCTTCTCCAGCGCCTGCGGGGTCAGACCGCCTGCCTTCAGCGCGCGCCCGGCCGGCGTATTCGACTCGGCCAGCGCGACGAGCAAACGGTCCTGCGCGACATACTCGTCGCCCGCCCGTGTCGAGGTCTGCTGGGCCGAATCCAGCACCCGCACCAGTTCCGGCGTAAGCTGCGGCTGGCCCGCGCCACCACCGCTGACCTTCGGCTGCCGCGCCACTTCGGCATCGTTTGCCGCGGCGGCGGCTTTCGGATCACCTCCAGCAGCCCTGATCAGGCCAGCCGCGGCGCCTTCCTCATCATCCAGCAGCGCCTTGAGCAGATGCTCCGGCGTGATCCGCTGGTGAAACTCCCTGATCGCAATCGTACTGGCCGCCTGGAGAAAACCCTGGCAGCGTTCGGTAAATTTCTGGATGTCCATGACATGTCCCTTTCATCAGGCGACGGCCCTTTCTTGCCCCTGCAGCAGGCGACATGAACAGGCTTTGCGACCGAGGTGGGGCCGTGCAGACTACCGCTCAAGGGGGTTTGAACAATGCGAATCGAATACCTGTATCGCTACCCGGTCAAGGGTCTGACGGCTGAAGCGCTGGAACAGGCCGAGGTCGAGGCCGGCGGCGCAATCGCCTGGGACCGCGCTTTCGCCCTGGCCCACGGGGACGCGGGCTTTGACCCGGCCAACCCCACATGGCTGCCGAAATGGAACTTTCTCTGTCAGATGAAGCACGCCCGCGCCGCGCTGCTGTTCAGCGTGTTCGACCCAGGCTCGAAGATTCTGCGAATTCGCGCCCCCGACGGCAGCGGGATCGAGGCAAACGCCCTGACGCCGGCGGGGCGGCAGCGGATCGCTGCATTCCTCACCGACTACTTGGGCGACGAAGCCCGCATGGGGGAAGATGGGGGCCAGCCGCAGTTCCACCACATCCCCGGCCACGTGTTCAGTGACCAGCCGGCCAAGGTGATCAGCCTGAACAACCTCGCCAGTTTGCGCGACTACGAACGCAAGGTTGGCGCGCACCGCCACCGTCGCCGGTTCCGGGCAAACGTATGGTTCAGCGGCGCCCCCGCCTGGTCCGAACGGGACTGGATCGGGCGGGAGTTGCAGATCGGCGGGGCGGTTCTGCGGGTCCTCAAGGGAACCGCGCGTTGTCCAGCGACCGAGGTGAACCCGGAAACCGGCGAGCGCGACGCCGATCCGGTCGCGGAGCTCCGTTCGCTGTACGGGCATGTCGACCTGGGGGTTCACGCCGAAGTCGTCGAAGGCGGCCGGTTCGCGATCGGCGACGCAATGGAGTTGATGGAGGTCTGAACGTCAAGTTTGGCATAAATTGCGTAGTCGCATCGAGCATACTATCGCAACTTCGTGAGATTTAGCTTGCATATCACGAAAACGTGAGCTAGAAAGGCGGTGTTTCCTCCCCTGAACTTCGCCGCGGAAGTTCGCTTCCGCGGCGGTCTTTTTTCCGAGCGGTCAGGTTCGAGGATCAGGCCCCGGGTTGGATGTTCAGATGGCAAACGCACACTTTCAGTCTGGCCAGGCAATGTCGAAACAATCCGGCCCGCCGATCGCTGCCTTCATCGGGTCCGCGAGACCCTATCTCACAGCTGTTCTGATTGTGGCCATCCTCTTGACCGTCTGGATCGGCCTCCGCGCTCACTGACCGCCGGCGCTCGGGCTATCAGTGGACGGCCGGCCTCACCGGGGGAGGGACGTAAGGCCGGCCGACGCAGATAACGGAGTGTGGGGATCACTCCGCCACAAGCTGATATGACCAGAGCCTGCCGAAAAGCAAGTCCCTTTTATACGAAACCAGACATATGTCCAGGAATACCAAGAGATTAGACGCTTTTTTGCGACTGATCTCCCATTATCGGGCATCGCCCGGGCCTCATTGTGGCATCAGGACCGTCCCGAGTGCATTGGCGTAACTCTCCCTGGCGTTCTCCTGCCGCAACCGAAGCAGCGCCCCCTCGCGTACCGACAGCCACAGCACCTCGTCGCGGTACAGCGTGACCACAGCGGCCGCGAAAGCCGCTGGATCGTCCGCGGCGGCGGCGAACATCTCCTGTCCCAGGCGCCAGTCCAGTTCCTCTCGCAGCACCTCCGTAGCGACGACGGGCAGTCCCCGGGAAGCCGCCTCCAGCACCTTGTAAGGCGCCCCCGCGGCATATCGCGTTGGCGCCACGAACACCCGATGCGCGTTGTAAAGTGGGTCAAGATCGGCGACCTGGCCCCGCGGGGTGATCCGCGGATGATCCGCGAAGCGGCTCAGGTCGACGCCCGGCGCGAGGTAACCGGCGATCGTCAGCCTGGTCTCCCACTTCAATTCCGCCTCGATCAGCGGCAGCACCTCATCGACGAACCAGATCAGGCTGTCGAAGTTGGGGCTGTCCGTCTTGTGGATCGCACCGACGAACAGCAAACCCGACCGCTCCTGGAACGCCCGCGCGCCGGGACTCGGATCGATCATATGCCCGATCACCGAGACCCGGGGAAAGCCGTGCCAACGCAAGGTCTCGCCCTCGGTGGCGTTCACCGCTACAACCTGCTGGCAGATCTCGGCGTCGCTTAGCATCGCCTGCATGGCGGATTGCAGATCGTAAACGTCGCCGTCAAGCCGAGCCTTCATCGCCTCGCGATGCGGGGTGATCGCTTCGGTGTCCAGCACGATCTGAGCTTTCAGCGTCCCATCCGCTCTCGCCCGCGCCAGCATCGGCCGCACCTGCGCCAGATTATGCGTCCGTGCGACCCATACCGTGTCGTAATATCCCCCCCGAGCGTCCAGCAAGGCGGCGAGGCGGTCCAGCGAGAGGGCGTGCATCACCTCAACGGTGTCCGGCATGTCGCCGAACACGCGCGCAAGGTCGTGGTCGCAGCCGTTCACCGGGAACACCGTCACCGCGCATCCAAGCGACGCCATGACCCGCACCAGGTCATTCGCCCGCACGAAGCCCGAACCGCTCCGGCGCAGCGGCACGGTATCCTCGATGAACAGGACGCGCTGGGGCTTCGCGCCCGCGTGGCGGGCGAACACCTGGACCGGGCCGCCGGGCTCGAACCGCTCCGCCAGTGCCGCCGCGTGCTTGCGCCGGAAATGATCGCCGGGCTCGCCAGGACGGGACGGGTCGGCGAGGACGATCATGACCGATGGATCATAGACCACCCTGAAGCCGGCCGCGGCGATCCGCAGACACAGGTCGACGGCCTCGTAACCGGGCGCGCAGTCGTGGTCGAAGCCAGCGATCGCGGAGACAAGGGCAGCCCGCACCAGCAGGCAAGCCGGCCCGCAGAAATCGACATCGCGGACGAAATTCGCTTCCGCGTGCAGCGGCGACGCGCCGCGTTTGTAATCGTGGGTGCCGCCGTTGTTCCACAGGATGCCGCCCGCCTGGGCGATGACACCGTGTGCTTGCACGATCATGCCGCCCACCGCGCCGACGGACGGGTCCACCGCCAGGCGCGCAACGGCCCGCTCCACCGATCCCGGCGCGATCTGCGCTTCGCTGGACAGGAACAGGATCGCCTGCGCGGTGGCAAGCTGCCGCCCCGCGTCGGCGGCCCGCGACCAGCCGACATCACTCTCGAAACGAAGCACCCTCGCACCCTGAGCGTACTGGCCGATCGCCCGGGTTTCGTCCCCCGATCCCCGGTCGACGACAATCAGCTCGATGTCCGACCCGATGTTGGACCGCAGCGAGGCGATGGTTGCCATTGTCGTCGCGAAGCCGTCTTTCACCACCATGACGACGCTGAGAACCGGTTCACTCACGCACGCGAAGCGGTATCCGAAGCGTCCCGCGATCGGCAGCAATGCCGTCGCGGTCTGGTGGAACAGGTCCCTGGCCTGCGCGTCGGTAACCGTCACCGACTCCGGTTTCGCTGAAGGAAGCAGGGCGGGAACCCCGATGGCCAGCCAGTGGGCATAGGCGTCAGTCGCCCGCTCCTGCTCCAGATCGGTTCGCACGGACGGCTGCGCGGCGTACCACGCCAGGTCGATCGACGCCGCGGGCGATCGCAGCTCCCTCGCCCCGAAGCGCAGGAAGTGCATGTATCCATTACGAAAAATACGCGCCCCGATAACCTCCAGCAGCCCAGGGTCGCGCTGCAGATACCAGGACTCCGAAAAGCTCTGCAGCGGATCGAACGCGGTCGGCGAGTCGTTGCACAGGTAATGATGCAGCGCGCATTTCCACTGCCCCGCCTCGATATCCCGAGCGACTTCGGGGTAGCGCTTCACGTACCATGCCGGGTCGAAATAGATCGACGTCCGCAGTTCGGGCTCGGCCGTTTCGATCCGGGCCAGATAATGCTGGAACACGCCGTCCGCTCGGATCGCGGGAACATCGGAGGGATTGAAATTCGACAGGTAGACGGCGGGATCAAACAGCACGTGCCCGATGCGGTCTTCATCCGCGCCGTGACGGAGGAAATGATCGTAACCGTTGAACATCTCGAAATCGGCCAGAACCTGGTTCGTCAGGTCGGGATGGCGGTCACGATAACCCTGTTCGTCAAACAGCCAGTGCGGCGAGCGATCCAGGGCACCGCGCCGGCAATAGCTGTCGAACGCGGACCTGTAATGACCAGCCGCCACACGTTCGGCAATCTGCGGATACACCAGCCGATGCCACTTCTCATCGAACATACGGTTGGGCGAGTGGCCCTGTTTCTGGCCAACCTCCACATAATACTCCAGAACCGCCGGCGGATCATCGTCACCGACAATCGTGCCGGCTTCAGGGTACATTCGAAGATACCACCGCCAATCGAACACCGCCCACGCAATGGCGGTTTCACCCAGCGGCTTCAGCACCTCGCGGGCTGGCAGGTCGAGCGGCCACACGGCGGCAGACCGCTACAGCCGTCGTTGCAAATGCAGCACGCCGGCATCGCGCAATGCGGCGATTTCGGCTTCGGTATAGCCGTGCTGCGTCAACACCTCGGTGCCGTGTTCGTTGAACTTTGGCGGCGGGCGGCGGGTGCCGCCCCCGGTGCGGCTGAACTTGATCGGGGTCCCGATCCCTTTGTACCAGTCCAGTTCGGTGACCATCTCGCGGTGAGCGGTGTGCGGCGCCGCGGTGGATTCGTCCACCGGCAGCACCGGCCCGGCCGGCACCCCCGCCCGGATCAGCCGCAGCGACAGTTCGTAGCCGTCCTGCTCGGAAAAAGCCGCCGCCAGCGCCAGCGTCAGCGCGACGCGATTGATGTTCCGCTCGCCATTGTTGGCGAAGCGGGGATCGTCGGCGAGGTCCGGCCGGCCGATCATCTCGGAAAGCTTGCGAAACTGCCCGTTGTTGCCGCTGGCGATGAAGATCTCGCACGTCCGGGTCGGATACTTGTCGTACGGCACCAGGTTCGGATGCGGGTTGCCGGTTCCCGCCGGCCGCTTGCCGTTGAGGAAGAAATTCGCCGCCTGAGGATGCAGCAACGCCAGCCCGCAGTCGTACAACGCCATGTCCAGAAACTGGCCCTCGCCGGAGCGCGCCCGCTCGTGCAACGCCATCAGGATGCCGATCGCGGCATACAGGCCCGTGCCCATATCGACGATCGCCGTGCCCAGTCGCATCGGACCTGTCGTGGCATCGCCGTTGACGCTCATCAGCCCCGTCATCGCCTGCAGGATGGCGTCGTAGCCGGGCAGTCCGCCCAGCGGCCCGTCCCCGCCGAAGCCGGAGACGCGGCAATGGATCAGGCCGGGAAAGCGCTTCGACAGCACCTCCTGGTAGCCGAGCCCCCACTTTTCCATGCCGCCGGGCTTGAAGTTCTCGATCAGCACGTCGGTCCCTTCCAACAGGCGCAGCAGCACCGCCTTGCCCTCCGGCTTGCCGAGATCGAGTCCGATCGACCGCTTGTTGCGGTTGACCCCGATGAAGTAGCTGGCGTCACCCTCGTGGAACGGAGGTCCCCAGTCGCGGACCTCGTCGCCCTGCGGTGGCTCGATCTTGATCACCTCCGCACCGTGGTCGGACAGGATCATGGTGCAGTAAGGACCGCCCAGCACGCGGGTTAGGTCGATCACCTTGATCCCCGCCAGCGCTCCCGCCGTCTTCGCCAGACCCTTGCCGACCGGCGCGGGGATTATTGAGCCATCCATCGGGTCGTAAACTCCGTTACGGGTGCAGTCTATAAAGCGATCAGGACCGCCGGTGAATGCAAATAGAGGCGGTTCCAATCGCTTTTAGCGGCCGGGCGAATTTCCCACTGGCCACGCTGCCCTCTCTCCACGCTGCCCTCCGGCCACGCCGTCTCGTCATGCCCAACGCAGGTCGGCATCCACGCCTTGCGTGCCGAATCGCTGCACTATCCAAGTGCCGCCGCAAGCACCTCCGCGCTCCGCCCATTGGCGATCGTCGCAGAGCGGCCGTCCCAGTGGATGCCGTCCACCCGGGCGAATGCGTGGTCCGCATTTGGATACACATAGCTGACGGCGCGCTTGTGATCCCGAGTCGCCGCCACCACCGCCGCGCGTCCCTCGGGCGGGAAGAACTCATCCTTGTCGGCGATATGCACCAGCAGCGGCTTGGTCACCCTGTCCAAATCGCCCAGCAGCCCGTCCAGCCCGACCCCGTAATACGAAATATTCGCGTCCGCATCGGACTGCGTGGCCATCATGAACGCCAGCCGGCCGCCAAGACAGTACCCGATCGTCGCGACCTTGCCATTGGCGCCCGGCAACCTCCGGCACGCCGCAACGGTCGCCTTGAGATCCTCGATCCCCTTCACCTGGTCGAATGCCTGAAACAGTTCAAACGCCCGCTTCCACTCGGCATCAGACTTGTCGGTGATGTCGATGCCCGGTTCGATGCGCCAGAACAGATCGGGCGCCACGGCGATGAACCCAAGATCGGCGATCCAGGCCGCAGCGTCGCGCATCGCCTGGTTGATCCCGAAGATTTCCTGGATGACCACAACGACGCCGGCTGGTTTTGCCCGCGGTTCCATGACGTAAGCGGCGAAGCTGCCGCTGTTGTCACTTGCTGCGATGTTGATGCTGGGCATTGTCCGACCCTCCGTGAATTGCCTGTGGAGGTTATAGCAGGCGACTCTTGGGCCGATACACCCGGAGGCGATCAACACACCAGCCGCATCGAGGCGCGAAGGCTTGGCCCTGTTGCGCGACGCTCGCGGAAAGCCCGGTCCCTCACTCGTCCGTCCGTCCGGCATGTGTTTGGACGCCGCCGTCAGCATGAATCTTCCGTGCCCCGGCATGTGACGGCTTCAGACGAATGCTGTGTCACGACCGGGCTCGGCGCCTGACGGATCTCTGCCGTGAAGCCGAACGCCTGGAGGATGCGGGCGGCGATATCGGACAGGCCGTCGCCGCTTGACGGGCTCTACCGGTTGGGCCACAGACCCGGCGTCGCGACCTCCAGCGAGTGACCGTCCGGGTCGCGGAAATACAGGCTGATGCCACCACGGGGCCAGCCGATCCTGCTCTCCACCTCGACCTGCTGACGCACCAGGTGATCCTCCCATGCGGCGAGTTCACCGAACGGGATGGCGAACGCCAGATGCAGCGCGCCGCGCCCGTGATGTGGCGGAATGAACCCGCCGGGGCCGGGCGCGGGCTGATCGGTCATGCCATGGCGGAACAGCAGCAACACCTGCTCGCCCGGAACCTCCATCGCGCACATCCGGCCATCGTGGAAGTAGGCGATGAAGCCAAAAATCCGCTCGTAAAACGAACGCGAACGGTCCAGGTCGTCCACATAAAGTGAACTCTCAAGGATCTGGCTGACCCGTGGCGTGGTTCGTTGCATCACCTGACCTCCACTGGCGGCGTACGCTCAGCTCAAACCCGCGTCCGCGCCACTGATTTGATCACGCCCCTCGGCCGCCCGGAGGCCAAGCCGATCTCCCGGTCCTGTGCCTCGATGACGGCCTTGGCCGCGTCGTCTCCGTCAAGCCCCCGGAGCACCGAGCCCAGGACTTTCCGATTGGATGTGACCGTGCCGTCGACGTAAGTGACATCGAACAGCACGAAGGTGCTTTCGTTACGCCGTTTCATCGTATCGATCCTGTCAGAGCGTGAAGATCTATCGAACTTGAAAAACGCCCTCTGGGATCATGAGAGTTTTCCTGTCAGCCTGCGGGACAAGACGGGATTCGTTTTCAAACTCTCGGGCTACGCCCCAGGTCAGGAGCCGCGTGCTTCGTCGGACTCCGCTGCCGGCGGCGCGCCGTCCTGTTCGGTCTTGCGCCGCGTTGCCGCGGCATCCTCCCGCTCCCGCGCTTTTGCTTCCTTCTTGGCCTGCTTGGCGCGATCACGTTCAGCCCGCTGCTGGTTGTAGTTCGGCTTGAATACCATGATACCCCCTCGCTTACGCTTAGACGTGCTTCGGGATGAAGCAGTTGCCTGGGCGTGGCTCTAGAGCGCGGGTTCTATACGGCCGCGGGCGCCAGTGATACCTCATGCTCCGCCGCTTGAGCCCGGGCGTCCTCCCGGACGCGTTCAGATCGGGCGGTGTCCGCCGTTCGTCCATCGACCAGTTTCTGCGTCAGCTTGACGATCGCGTCCGCCTTGTCGGTTCCCACAACGCCCGCGAACTCGCCGGCGAGGCGGTCGATCGCCAGTTCGAACAGGTTCCGCTGGCTGTAGCTGGGAGCGGACCCATTGGCCGCGGATTGCAGATCGCGGCAAACCTCGGCCACCATTTTCAGGTCGCCGGAGTTGATCTTCGCCTGAAACTCCTGCGCCCGCTTGGCCCACATCAGCCGGCTCACCTTGGGCCGCCCGGCCAGGATCTTCAGCGCCTGCGCCATCGCCTCCGGCGTCGCCAGCTTGCGCAGTCCGGTCACGCGCGCCTGAGCGATGGGAACCCGCAGCGTCATCTTGTTCTCATCGAACGAGATGTAGATAAGATCCAGCTTGTGGCCGCCGATCTCCTCCGGCCCGATCTTGTCGATCTTGCCGACCCCATGGGTGGGATAGACGACGAAGTCGCCGGTTCGGAACGGATCGTCGTCCCGCTGTTTCGGCTGTGCCGCCGTGGCTCCGAATGCAGCCGATACCATGGCCGTCGTGATTTCTGCTGCCGCCAATTTGTCCACCCGCGTTTTGAGATAATCCTTATATAGGATTTCCCAAGCGAGATACATCGGTGGTTTGGCCGGCACGATACTGGCAGCGGTGCGGAAGCCCGGTGCGGAGCCGCATCATTTCCCCAGGATCATCCCGGGCCGCTTGACCCTGCGCTTTGCCCGGCCGGATGCCCCTGCGCGCGAGCCTGCCGCCCCGCCGGTGGCCAAGCACACCGAACTGGCTCTACGCGTAGTCAAACAGTGCCATCAGACCGAAATCCATGTGTAACTGCTGATGACAGTGGAACAATGTCGGTCCCGGATTATCGGCCACGAAATCGATCTCGGCCTCCTGGAAGCCACCCAGCATCACGACATCCTTGATCACGCCGCGGGTCGGTTTGCCGCCAATACGAGTGAGCTCGAAACTGTGTCTGTGCAGGTGCATCGGATGGACGTCATCGGCCGCATTACGCAGTTTCAGCCGGTACCGGCGGCCCTCATGCAGCGTGAACCGCGGCTGCATCGTCCCCATCGAGAAGGCGTCGCCGTTGATCGTCCACTGATTGAAACCATCCAGCGCGCCGTTATGCTTGACAATGGTCATCTCGATCGTTTCGTCCACCGGCGGGGCTGCCGCATCCGCTTGGCCGAACGAGGCATAATCCCAACGAAACGGCTTCGGCCGCGCCCATAGCGGCTTCCCCTTGTGGCTCCCACCCCCGCCTTTTTGGCCCCCGGCTTTTTGGCCCCAGCCTTTGTGGCCCACATACTCGACGACGATACCCATCCCGCGGCCGCGGTCGTCATCATCGAGGTCGCCCAGGACCCAGACGCCAGGGTGCTTCATCTCAACCAGCGCGGACACCCGTTCGGCAGTCCCCAGCCAAAGCACCGGCACCTCCGCCTGCACCGGCACCGGATTGCCGTCGAGCGCGACAACGCGGAAGACATGGTTCGGCAGCGCCAGACTGCGTATTTCGCCCGCGCTCGCATTCAGCACGTGAAACAGCACCCGCTCGCCCTGCCGCACGCGGATCGGGTCGCCGTGCCCCAGCGTGCGGCCGTTAATGCTGAACAGGTCGTAGCCCACCTCGAAGCCTTTCGTCTTTTCGCTGGCTTCGTCGTCCGCCGCCTTCCCCATCCGTTGCAGCGCCCGGTCCGGCATACCGGCGAGCGCGTCCATATCCATGTCGCCGCCCCGGCTGAAGCTCGGCAAAAACTCCTTCAACACAAGGAATATCTCCTGATCATAGGCGCCGGGATCGGCCCGCGGCTCGATATAGACCGGCCCGGACAGGCCCGTGTACGTGCCGCGATTGAGGTCCGCACCGGCCACGACATGACTGTGATAAAACCGGAATCCCGCCGGCTTCGGCACGAACACGATCCGCTGCATCCCATGGGCCGGCACGAACGGAGAGCCTTCCTCGGCCGCGCCGTCGACGTCCGACGGGATCGTCTGGCCATGCCAGTGGACCAGTTCCGGCGTGTCGGTGTCGTTATGGACGTCCACGACGACGCGCTGGCCTTCCCTGAAGCGCAATAATGGGCCGGGAAACTGCCCGTTATACAATGTCGTCGAAACGATGTGGTCGGGCGCCAGCTCCGCCAGACCGGTCGCAATTCGCAACGTATAGTCGGCCGGCTGCTCCGCCGCATGCCCCGCGGCCGGCGATCCGGCCACCAGCGGCAGAACACCGAGATGCTTCAGCAGGGAACGGCGTTCGATGACCACGGCTTCATCCTCGCCTCGGCGTTGATGCCACTACTTGCCTTGAAGTAGGTCCATGAACGGCGGGAACGTCAACAGCAGCGCCGCGATCAGCAGCAGCGCCGAGGCCGCGTTGACCCACGCCAGGTTGATATCACGCGCCGCCCAGCGCCTGGACAGCCCGTACCAGGCAACCAGCCAGACGGCGATCGCGGTCGTCGTGACACCCGACAACGCCCCGGTGGGGGGCCAGAAAACGAACGCGCGGCCCACCGCGGGAACGGCATCGCCGGCAAACGCGAACACACCCAGCGCGAATGATCCGATCGCCGCCGCCAGGATGGCCGCGGCACCGGAACCGTTCGGCAGCGAATCCAGATCCGGTCGCCCGGCCATGCTACCTGTCCTGGAACAGGATGATTTCCGGCCCGCCCCGTACCGGCGCGTACTTGTTCAGGAACGCCCCGAAGACACCCGCGACCGCCGTGGCGAAAAACGCGACGGCGGTGAAGCTCAGCACTGCGTTCCGCATCTGCCGATGCAGCGCCAGTTGCGGCCCGTACTTGATGAACACGTACGCCACCATGGTCATCGCGATGGGTGTGAACCAGGCGATGTGCTCCTTCCACTCCATCCCCAGGTCGTGCCACCCCGCGGTCAGCGGACTGGAGAGCAGCAACCGCCGTGGATAGGCGGAGAAATCCGTCGTGCCCGCAGGCGGCACCGCCCGGTACCAGGGATAGATGACATAGGCCCCCGATAACGTGGCGAGCCACGCGAGGGCCGCCATGCTGATCAGGTAGAAGCGGAACATCGTGTTGTGCCAGCCCGACGCCGGCCGTTCCGAACCGGCCACGGCGGTTGCGTAGATCACGCCGATCGCGCCCGAGAACGCGAGCATGAACAACACGCCGAACCCCATGCCATGCAGCACGGTGATCATGTCACGAAACGAGATTTCCATCGGGACAGTCTACTTCAGGGTCCCCAGATAGGCGATCAGGTCGCCGCGCTTGCCGGCATCCTTCACACCCGCATAGGTCATTTTCGTGCCCGGAAGCACCGCCCGCGGCGCTTCAAGATACTTGTCCAGCGTGGCGTCGTCCCAGGTCATGTTGGCCGCCTCGTTCGCCGGCGAGTAGCTGTAACCGGCAACCGAACCGGTCTTTCGTCCCACGACACCGAACAATGTCGGCCCGATCTTGTTCTGCCCGGGCTGCACCGAGTGACAGATGCTGCACGATGACTGAAACGCCGATTTGCCGGCCCCCGCATCGGCAGCCAGCGCGGCCGGACCAAGCAAGGATGTCAGCAGCATACCGCCGACAGCGACGGTGCGCGGGATAAGGCCAGACATGATCGATCTCCTCATAAGCGCGCGACTAGTGTCCCGTTTCCGAAAAATCGTACCTAATAACTGCTGTCGGAAACGGGACACTAGCCTAGCTCTTTGTTTTCAGTGGCCTGCTGATCTCTTACGTTCACGGCAAGTGCCGCGAACTTCGGCGGCAGGACACTAGTGGGCAGCCGGCAGCTTGCTGTGCAGGGTGTCGCCGATGAGCAGGATGGTCGGGATCAGGATCTCCAGATCATTGAGCGAATCGGCAGCCGCCGATTCGGCGAATTCCTTGGCGTCGTTGTCGTGGGTTTTCGTTCCGGCGGCAACAAGTTCGTTGAGCGCTTCGGTGATCTGTGTGTGCTCGTCGAATATCTGCTCCTGCTCGGCCCTGACCCGGTCCGTCATGGGCAACGCCCAGGCCATGTCCGGCGTCACCTTGCCGTCTGCCAGCAGGGGCAGCAGCCGCAAAGGCGGGAAGATGAATTCGTCCTCCCGCCCGGCATGCCGCTTGTACAGCACCAGCACCTTCGCTGCCGCGACCCCGACCGGCCCCTTCCGTCTGGCCAGCAGCGAAATCTGCTCGAGCGTCTCTTTATGCTCGATCTGCAGGGACTGCGGAATAAGATGGATTGCCGCCGGTGCGGGCTGCGCGTCGGCGCCCCCGAACGAGGCGATCCAGGCCGCGCCGGCGAGTGCCAGCACCGCGAATACCGCCGGTGACCTTGGGTGCATCGTTTTTCCTCCAGGCATGAGTCGCTCGGGCGACGCGGTCATGCTCGCCATCAGAAAATCAGCCAGGCGAACAGCAGGAACGTGTTGTTGTCGCTGGCATTGCGGCCGAAGCCGTCGTAATTGGTCGAGCCGCCGTTGAACTTGGTGTAGGCGATGTACTGGGCACCCAGTTTCAGGTTCAGCAGCGGTTGCCACAATGAGGTGTCCTTGCCGAACGGCACCCAGTCGGCTTCGACCGTGAACGCATTGCTGTTGGGTTTGCTGTTGGCGCTGCCGAAGACTTCCCCGGGGACATAAAGGACCGGGTTCGCCGGCCCCCAGGTGTTCTGCCAGCCGAGCGTCACGCCGTAGGTGTTCTGGTACCAGTATGACACGTTGGCCCGGATCTGATTGAGGCTGTACATCGCGCCGAAACCGGTGCCCGTGGACGATGCACGCAGGTTCTGGCTTTCATGCGTGAAGATGCCCTGCGCCGTTACGATATGCGTGCCGTCCCCCAGGAACTGGTACCCGGCGTCAAAAGCGTAGTCTGTATAATGATCGGCGCCGTTGGCGTTGCTTGTCGTGAACGTATCGATCGCGGGATTGACGTCCGCGTGGATGAACAAAGCGCCGACATGCGCGGCGCTGTTGCCCCACTGCCATTCGTAAGCGACGCGCGCGTAGGGGGCCGGACTGGTGGTGCTGCCGATCCCGTAACCGTTGCCGATCCGTCCAAGCGCCCACGGACTCAGGGTGAGGTAGGCGCCGCCTTCCACGTACAGCTTGCTGTCGTACCAGGCGTAGGCGGTGTACCCGAGGGCGCTCTGGCCAAATCCGGCGGCCAGAATGGGATTGGCGGCGGGGGTTGGCGCGAGTGCGGAGCTTATATAAGGAAAGCCCCAGGCGAACGTCGTGTTGTACGGGTCCTGCACCGTGACGGTGTTGTTGACCGTCGTGCCGATCCGCAGGTCCTTGCCGCCGACGTCGAACACCGTCGTGTAGGGCCGCAGGTCGGTATTGTCCAAATGCGCCGAGTTGGTGACGTCGGTATAGGTGAACTGGATCAGGCCGCCGCTATGTGCCCCGATGTTGCCGCCAATGAACCCGCTGATCTGGTCGAGCGAAAAATTATTGTTGGCGGCGTAATGCTGCGGGATCTGATCGGCCGGGAACCCGGTGCCGGTGTTGGTGAACGTGCCCTGCGCCATGACGGACACCGGAACATACGCCAGCCACCCCTCCCCGCCCGTCTGCGTGTACCCGCCGATCTTGAACGCTCGGCCGATCGGTGTGAGTTGAGGGCCGTACGCGCCAATGTGGCAGGCTGTGCACGGCTGCCCGGTCTGCTGTGCGAACGCCGGAATGGCTTCGGCTGGCCTCGCCAGCAGGAGTAAACCCAGTATCGGCAGCAGCAGCCAACCGGTTAAACGACTCACTCTGAGCACTGCCGATCCCCAAACTCGTGTGGACCGACAGGCTTCCACAACGAAGCCGAGAGGTGATTGATCTGGATCAAAACAGTTGCATCGGGATTCGATGCCGTGGACGTTCTGGCGCGGATTTTTATTGATCATTGTCAACGAGCCCGCCGATATTTCCAAACCATCCACGCTGCCAATCTTAGCTCTGGCACTCTCATGGGAAGAGTGCTAAAGCCCGCTTACCGGCGAAACAGTTTTGTCGCGGCGGCGGTGACCGGACGAACGCCTGCCCGTTAACTCGGCAGGCCCTTCCGGGCATGCCACTTGGCTTCGACCAAAACCTTCGTCGCCGGCTCCCGCCGGCGGCGAGCCGGTTTCGCATTCGATTTTCGGGAAGGATACGCAAATGCCTGCCAAGGACGTTCGGTTCGGTGGCGATGCCCGCCAGCGCATGATGCGCGGCGTTGATACACTCGCCGAGGCGGTGAAGGTCACGCTAGGTCCCAAGGGACGCAACGTGCTGCTCGACAAGAGCTACGGCGCGCCCCGCATGACCAAGGACGGTGTGTCGGTCGCCAAGGAGATCGAACTTTTGGACAAGTTCGAGAACATGGGTGCGCAACTGGTGCGCGAAGTGGCCTCGAAGACCGCCGATATCGCCGGCGACGGCACCACCACGGCGATCGTGCTGGCGCAGGCGATCGTCCGTGAGGGCTTGAAGGCGGTGTCCGCGGGGATGAATCCGATGGATCTCAAGCGCGGCGTCGACAAGGCTGTCACCGCCCTGATCGAGGAACTGAAGAAGCACTCGCGGAAGATCACCAGCCAGTCGGAAACCGCGCAGGTCGGGACGATCTCGTCGAACGGCGAAGTCGAGATCGGCAAGATGATCGCGGAAGCGATGCAGAAGGTCGGCAACGAGGGCGTCATCACCGTCGAAGAAGCCAAGACCGCGCTGACGGAGCTCGATGTCGTCGAGGGCATGAAGTTCGACCGCGGCTACATGTCGCCGTACTTCATCACCAACGCCGAGAAGATGACGGTCGAGCTGGAAAATCCGTACATCCTGCTCAACGAGAAGAAGCTGTCCAACCTGCAGTCGATCCTGCCGGTGCTGGAAGCCGTCGCCCAGTCCGGGCGTCCGCTGCTGATCATTGCCGAGGATGTCGAGGGCGAGGCCCTTGCCACGCTGGTCGTGAACAAGCTGCGTGGCGGCCTGAAGGTCGCGGCCGTCAAGGCGCCCGGCTTCGGTGACCGCCGCAAGGCTATGCTGGAGGATATCGCCGTCCTGACCAAGGGCCAAGTGATCAGCGAGGACCTCGGCATCAAGCTGGAAAACGTCACCCTGGCGATGATGGGCACCGCCAAGCGGGTGCTGATCGACAAGGAAAACACCACGGTTGTCGAGGGCGCCGGCAAGAAGGGCGACATCCAGGCCCGCTGCTCGCAGATCCGCGTCCAGATCGAGGAAACCACCTCGGACTACGACAAGGAGAAGCTGCAGGAGCGTCTGGCGAAGCTGGCCGGTGGCGTTGCCATCATCCGCGTCGGCGGAAGCTCCGAGAGCGAAGTAAAGGAGCGCAAGGACCGCGTCGATGACGCCCTGCACGCCACCCGCGCGGCGGTCGAAGAAGGCATCGTTCCGGGTGGCGGCGTCGCCCTGGCCCGCGCCTCGCTGATTCTCCATAAGCTGAAGGCGGACAACGAAGACCAGCGCGTCGGGATCGAGATCGTCCGCAAGGCGGCGCTGACACCGCTGCGCCAGATCGCCGCCAACGGCGGTGAGGACGGTGCGGTCATTTCCGGCAAGACGCTGGAAAAGGACGAGTACAACTACGGCTTCGACGCCCAGACCGGGGAGTTCAAGGACCTGGTCAAGGCCGGGATCATCGATCCGACGAAAGTGGTGCGTTGCGCCCTGCTGAACGCCGCGTCCGTTGGCGGCCTGATGATCACCACCGAAGCGATGGTGGGCGAACACGTGGAACCGCCCGCCGAAGCCGCCTGAGAGTTTGAAAAAGAATGCGTTCCCGCACCGGAATCGACGAAAATCATCAACGATTCCAGAGGGCATACTTTTTCAAGTTCGATTGATTTTCACGCTCCGATCGCTGAAATGACCGCTGCCTGCCACGCCCGTTCGGGTGTGGCAGGTCAGGAGAGGGCGATGACCGATCAGGACCATCCCGACCCCGCATTCGACACCTTTACCTCCCGCCTGATCCGACGCGAGGCGCTTCGTCGTGCCGCGCAGGAACTCTCGACGACGACGCCGGCCGGGCTTGAAAGCGCTCTGGCGCGGATTTCCGCGGAGGTCACCGCAGACGCGGCCGAGGCCAAAGCGACCCCCGCCATAAAGGACTAGTTCAGACCGTCAGCTCGCCCGCGGCGAACGTCGTGCCCGCGGACCAGCGTGGCGGTCGACCTCGTAAAATCGCCACGGAATAGTGGCCACCGCGCACACCTGCTGGCTCACGCGGATCGGCGCACCATGGCCATTTCCCGACAAAATCCACTAACTCTTTTCCCCGCTGATCGGGAACGATTCTTCCTCGGCCCGGGCGGTCGCCAGATTAGCCTGCTGCACGTACGGCAGGTTTGACAGAAGCTGCAGCGTCCGCTCCGGCGGCTGCGTGAACAGCGGCAAGGCCAGCACCTGCATCGCCGCCGGCCGGTTGCCGGTCTCCAAATCCAGGCTCAGCGCCAGCAACGTATTCACCACGACCTGCGGCGGCGCGTCCGGACGGATGCCCAGGATCCGCCGAAGGTCGTCCCGCGCCCGCGCCATGTGCAGCGGGATCGATGCATCCATCCCGATCCAGCGCGGGTTCTCCTTCAGCTCCCCGGACAGATATTCCAGCGCCACCACGGCTTTCGCGGCGTCAACAGGATTGCCTTTTGTGTTCGCCGGTGAGGCGAACGCCCAGGCCGACTGGTTGATCGCGCCGATGTCATTGTCCTCGTACACCCCGTAAACGCCCGGCGGCAGGTACGGCGTGCGCTCGGTCGCCGGCAAGGTCGCGCAGGCGGCCAGGCAAAACGCCAGCAGCGGGAGGCTGATCAGAGCGCGCATGTCGAACGTCCCAAAGAATGCTGATATTGGAGTGACCGGTCGGGACGGCTAGTCAGGCATCCTCCGGTTCCGCCGACAATTCCATACGATCGCGCGCTTGTTTTGCTGGCAGGACGCTGGCGGCGGCGGCTTCAAGGAAAGCCTCGGCCAGGCCAGGGCCCTCCGCGAGGCGCGACAGCACCACCGCGCCGACCATGGTCGACAGCGACACCAACGCCTTCTGGCGCTTCTGGCCCGGCAGGACACGCGTGAGCGCGTCGAGCATGCCGCCCAGCGCCCCACTGATCGCCTCCCGCGAAGTGGACCGGCGCGCGACGTCCGGACCGAGCGTGGTGAGGGGGCAGCCATGGGCGGCGGCGACGTGGGCGGGGTCAAGGTAGGTGAGGACAATCCGCTCCAGCGCCGCGTCGCGATCCGGTGAGCGGCTGATCTCGTCCCACCGGCGGGCGGCTTTCTCCAGCAGCGACTGCGAGACCGCCGCGGCCAGTGCCTCCTTGGACGCGAAGTGCAGGTAGAAGCCGCCGTGGGTCAGGCCGGCTTCCCTCATCACCGCATCGACGCCGACGCCGTCGACACCGTGTTCGCGGAACAGGCGACCGGCGGCGGTCAGGATGCGCTCGCGGGTTTCCGCCCGTCTCCCTTCAGGTTTGGGCTGGGTCTTGACCATGCGGAGCCTCCGCGGCGATGTGACGCTCGTCATATTAACGCTTGACTTCTATATGACGAACGTCATCCTGAACGCAACACCGACCGGAGTTTGGCATGGGAGCGCCTGTGGGACCTCGTTTGATGGCTCGCCTGTTCGCCGGGCGCTTGCACTATGCCTGGGTGGTCGTGGCCGTGATGTTCGTGGTCATCCTCGCCTCGGTTGGCGTGCGCGCCACGCCGGGCGTGCTCATCGTGCCGTTGCAGCAGGCGTTTGGCTGGAATGCGGCGGTGATTTCCGGCGCGGTGTCGCTGAACATCCTGCTGTTCGGGCTGGTCGGGCCGTTCGCCGCCGGGCTGATCCAGACGATCGGGTTGAAGCGGACGGTGCTGTTCTCGATGATCCTGCTGGTGATCGGCGCGGGGCTGAGTTCGTTCGTCACCCAGATCTGGCAGTTGTATCTGACCTGGGGCGTGCTGGTCGGTCTTGGTTCAGGCGCTGGTATGGTCGGGTTGGCAACCGCGATCGCCAACCGCTGGTTCGTGCAGCGGCGCGGGCTGGTCGTCGGGCTGCTGACGGCGAGCAATGCGTCCGGGCAGCTCGTTTTCCTGCCGTTGCTCGCGAGTCTGGTTGTCTCGCACACCTGGCACATCGTGCCGCTGGTCGTGGCGGGCGTGATCCTGGCGCTGATCCCGTTGGTGCTGCTGATGCTGCCGGAAAGCCCGGCCTCGATCGGTCTCGGTCCGTTCGGATCGACCGAGGTCGTGGCATTGCCGCCGCAGTCTGGAAACCCGTTCGTCATCGCCATCGCCGGGCTGATGCGCGGCGTCCGGTCGGTCGATTTCTGGCTGCTGTTCATCACCTTCGCGGTCTGCGGTTTCTCCACCAACGGGCTGGTGGCGACGCACCTGATCCCCTTCTGCATGGATCACGGCATTCCGGAAGTCAGCGCGGCAAGCCTGCTGGCGGCGATGGGCGTGTTCGACCTGATCGGCACGACGCTGTCGGGCTATCTGACGGACCGGTTCGACTCGCGGATCCTGCTGTTCTGGTATTACGGCCTGCGCGGGCTGTCCCTCGTGGTGCTGCCGTTCACCAATTTCGATGTGGTCAGCCTGGCGATCTTCTCGGTGTTCTACGGCCTGGACTGGGTGGCGACAGTGCCGCCCACGGTGACGCTGACGAACGAGGTGTTCGGCCGCAAGGATGCGCCGGTCATCGTTTCGTGGATCGTGGCCGGGCATCAGATCGGCGGTGCCCTGGCGGCCCTGGGCGCCGGCGAGACGCGGTATCTGACAGGCAGTTACGTCCCGGCGTTCCTGGCAAGCGGGGTCGCGTGTCTGATGGCGGCCCTGATGGTGCTGCGGATCGCGCGCCGGCGGCCGGCTATGGCCGTGGCGGAGTAGTTACCCCATCGCCTCCAGCCTTGCGACGGTATCGGCGAAGGCGAAAACCGCGTTGCGTCCTTACGATCGCCATTCTAGGAAGAAACTCACCGGCTTTCGATGGCTGGTCTCCTGTTGCCGCGATCTGAGGCGGCGGGTTGGTCGCTTTGGATGGGTTTGCGAACCGGCACTTTGAGCGAGCGTTCAGGCCGCCTGC
>JBEKLE010000035.1:0-50206 GCA_050010355.1 Rhodopila sp.
TGCGCCCACATGAAACCGAAATACGCGCGCAGATTAGCGAAGCGTTGCCATTCGTCACCAGGCATTTTCTGGATCAGGGAGCCTTTGCCGTAGACCACCTCATCATGCGACAGCGGCAGCACGAAGTTTTCTGAAAACGCATAGATCAGGCCGAACGTGAACTCGTTGTGATGGTAATGCCGATACAGCGGGTCGCATTCCATGTATCGCAGCGTGTCATGCATCCAGCCCATATTCCATTTGAAGGCAAATCCAAGGCCGCCGTCCTGCACGGGCCGTGACACGCTTGGCCAAGCGGTCGATTCCTCGGCGATGGTCATAGCGCCGGCGCAGCGCTCTTCCACAACCGCGTTGAAATGGCGCAAAAACCCGATCGCCTCGAGATTTTCTCGGCCGCCATAGATGTTGGGGATCCACTCGCCCGCTTTACGACTGTAATCGCGGTACAGCATGGACGCAACGGCGTCGACGCGCAGTCCATCGACGTGGAAATGCTCCAACCAGTGAACGCCGCTGGCGATGAGGAAACCTTGCACTTCCCGGCGTCCGAGATTGTAGATGTAGGTATTCCAGTCCTGGTGAAATCCCTCCTTAGGATCAGCGTGCTCAAACAGCGCCGTGCCATCGAAGCGAGCGAGCCCGTGCGCGTCGGTCGGAAAATGCGCCGGCACCCAATCGATGATGACGCCGACCCCGACGCGGTGGAAGGCATCGACAAACCGGCAAAAGCCCTCGGGCGGACCGAAGCGCCCGGACGGGGCGAACAGGCCAAGCGGCTGGTAGCCCCATGATCCGCCGAATGGATGTTCGGCAATAGGCATCAATTCAACGTGAGAAAATCCCATCTCCAACACGTATGGCACGAGCCGTTCGGCAAGTTCGTCCCAACTGGCCGTCAGGCCTGGCGCTGGACGGAACCATGACGCGGCATGGACTTCATACACCGAGATCGGTGCGTCGGCGCGGTGCCGTGCGGCACGATCGTTCATCCACTTCTCGTCATGCCAAACGTATGGCACGGGATCGGCAACGACAGACGCGGTGGCCGGCGATGGTTCCGCCGCCTTCGCCAGCGGATCGGCCTTGTCGGGCAACCGAACACCGTCGGACCCGACCACCGCGAACTTGTAGCGAACACCGGGTCCGACCCGTGGCACGAACAATTCCCACACCCCGGACGGAAAGCGCAGCCGCATCGGGTGGCGGCGGTTATCCCAGGTGTCGAAGTCGCCGATCACCGAGACCGCGCGCGCGTTGGGTGCCCAGACAGCGAAACGTGTGCCGCGCACGCCATCCACTGTCATGGGATTGGCGCCGAGGGTGAAAGCGATCTCAAACAGACGGCCTTCGTTGAACAGATGCAGGTCGGTCTCGCTCAGCAGAAGATCGAAGCTGTAGGGGTCTTCGGTTTCCTGCAACGCCCCCGGCCATTGAATACGGAGCCGGTATGGTTCGTGGCCTTCCACCGGTCCCATGAACAAGCCATCGGGTTGGCTCGGGGACAGCGTTCCCAGGCGCCGGGCGTCGGCGCGCGCGACCACTTCGACAGCGTCCGCGCCGGGGAGGTAGGCACGGACGAAGCGCCCTATTTCGGTTTCGAACGGTCCCAGAACCGAAAACGGGTCCGGCAGGCTGCCGGCGGCTAGCTGCGAGGCCTGCTCGGTAGTAATCGACGGGATGACGACAGCGTCATTCATGCGACAGCCTCGACACCCAGCAGATGGCGCGTGCGGCGTGCGAGACCGTGCAGCGGGACGTCGATCCAGGTGGGTCGATTGGCCGCCTCATAGACCACTTCATACGCTGCCTTCTCGATCAAGAACAAATCGAGCAATCCTGTTTCGAACGGCCGTTCACTGCCGGCCGCCACCGTCTCCCGGTAACCGGTCAGGAAAGACTGGGTTGCCCGCTCGACAAAACTATTCAGGAAGACGTTGACCTGTTCATCCGCAATATGCGCGTGGCTCGCCTGACTGCGCCGCTTCACCACGGCGGCCGCGTAGTCGAATGACCGGATCATGCCGGCGACATCGCGCAGCGGATGATCCTTGCCGCGGCGAATCTCCACCGGCTTGGCTGGCTCGCCCTCGAAGTCGATGATGGCGACATCGCCGTTGCACACCAGAAGCTGGCCGAGGTGCATGTCGCCGTGGATGCGGGTCAGCATGGCGCCGCGGACCAGTTCCGCCAGAACCGGCAGCCGGCCGAACAGCGCGTCCCGCGCGGACTGCATCGTTGTGCGGTCCCGGTCTCCCGCCGCGTCCCATTGATGCGCCGCATCGACGGCACGATAAGCGGCTTCGAGCTGGGCGCGGGCGCGGTCCGCGAATACCCCCGCCGTCTCGTTGGTTCCGGTCGCAGGCGCGAAGGCCGGATCGGAGGTCGGCCGGGCGAGGATGAGGTGCATCTCCGCCAGGCGCTGACCAAGCAGTGAGGCAAAACGGACATAGTCGGCGTGCGTTGCGGCGTCGGCGGCCGCTGCGTCATCGCCGCCGGTTATGTCGGACAGGCCACGCAGCAACAGATCCATGGTCCAGGTCCAGGCGTCGCCCTGGTTGCGCACAAAGGCCTGCGCGATGACGAGCGCGTGAGATGTGCAGTCGGGATCGACACGCACTACCTCTCCCAGCAAGGCTGGGGTGTTGGCGAATCCCTGTTCGGTCAGGTAGCGGCCCATTTCGGCCTCGGGATGCGGTCCCGCCGTGACCCGGCGGAACATCTTGATGATCGCGATGTCGCCGACGATCACCGAAGAGTTGGATTGTTCCGCCGAAAGCCAGTGCACATCGACGTCGGCGGGGACCTGGACGCCTGCCGTGCGCGAGGTCGGCTCGAACCGGATCATGCCGCGGTCGATAACGATGATGTCGCTTTGCGCCAGACCGGCCAGAATCGCGAGCGGAAAGGCGGCCAGCGCGAAGGCGTCCGTCAGCAGTCCGACTTTTGCTCCGCGCCGGACGCGCGCCAGGGCGAGTTGGGTCGGGAGCGGCGCAGCCGTCGTGTCGCCCCAGACGATGCCCAGCGGCAACAGCCAGCGTGCTGCACCCGACGCCGTTTTGGTTTCGATTTCGAGCAGCACCGCGTCTTCGTACGGCAGCCGCGCCATGAACGCGATCCTGACTGACAGCAAGGCCTGGTCCTTCATGGCGAACCAGCGCCGTTTCGCCAGATACTGCGGCAGCACCTCGCGCTCGATGACGGCCCGCGCGGCGGTGACGGCGTCTGACAGGGACTGGCGCATGACAATTGTCTGGTATTCTGGCATGGGTTCCGGTGCCGGGGTGTGAGGTGAAGGCCAGTCGTCGGCTTCAGACAGCAGGAACCAGTAGAAGCCAAACGGCGGCAAGGTCAGCAGATAGGTCAGCTGACCGATTGGCGGGAACTGTGAGTGTCCGTCGAGTTCGATCGGCACGCGGCCGTGGAATTCCGAAAGGTCGAGTTCGACGGCTTGGGGCGTGCGCGACAGATTGGCCACGCACAGGACGACAGTGCCGTCATGTTCGCGCAGGTAAGCCAGGATCTTGCGGTTCTTCGGATACAGCAGCCGGTAGGAGCCACGCCCGAAGACCTTGTGCTGGCGACGCACGGCGATGGCGCGCCGCGTCCACATCAGCAATGAATGCGGGTCGGCTGCCTGTGATTCCACGTTGACGGTCTGATAGGCGTACAGCGGGTCCATCACCATCGGCAGCACCAGGCGGGACGGGTCGGCGACGCGGGAAAATCCGCCGTTGCGATCGGGCGACCACTGCATGGGCGTGCGAACCCCGTTACGGTCGCCGAGGTGGATGTTGTCGCCCATGCCGATCTCGTCGCCATAATAGATCACCGGCGTGCCGGGCATGGAGAGCAGCAGGTAATTCATCAGCTCGATCCGTCGCCGGTCGCGTTCCAGTAGCGGTGCCAGCCGCCGGCGTATCCCCAGGTTCAAACGGGCGCGGCGGTCCGCGGCGTAGGTCTCCCACAAGAAGTCTCGTTCTGATTCAGTCACCATCTCAAGCGTGAGTTCATCATGGTTCCGCAGGAAGATGGCCCACTGGCAGCTTGCGGGGATGTCGGGTGTCTGGCGCAGGATATCGGTAATCGGAAAGCGGTCCTCCCGCGCGATCGCCATATACATCCGCGGCATCAGCGGGAAATGGAAAGCCATCTGGCATTCGTCGCCGTCGCCGAAATAGTCCTTGGTATCCTCCGGCCACTGATTCGCTTCCGCCAGCAGCATCTTGTCGGGATAATGCCGCGTGAGTTCCGCGCGGATTCGTTTCAGTACGGCATGGGTCTCCGGCAGGTTCTCGTTGTTGGTTCCCTCACGTTCGACCAGGTACGGGACGGCATCGAGGCGCAACCCGTCGACGCCCAGCTCGGCCCAGTACCGCAGCACCGACAGGATCTCGCGCAATACGCGCGGGTTGTCAAAATTCAGGTCCGGCTGGTGGTGGTAGAACCGGTGCCAGTAATATGCCTTGGCCGTTTCGTCCCAGGTCCAGTTGGACCGTTCGGAGTCGACGAAGATGATGCGGGTGCCGGCGTATTTACGGTCGTCATTCGACCAGACGTAGAAATCCCGATAGGTCGACCCGGGTCTGGACACCCGAGCACGCTGGAACCAGGGATGCTGATCGGAGGTGTGGTTGACCACGAGTTCCGCGATCACCCGGATACGCCTTTCGTGAGCTGCCGCGATGAAGCGCTTCACGTCGGCCAGCGATCCGTAATCGGGATGCACCCCGCGATAATCGGAGATGTCGTATCCGTCGTCCAGACGGGGCGACGGGTAGAACGGCAGCAACCAGACGGTGTTCACGCCCAGTTCGGCGACGTAATCCAGCCGGGAGATCAGGCCGGCAAAATCACCGATGCCATCATTATTGCTATCAAAAAACGACTTGACATGAATCTGGTAAATGATGGCGTCTTTGAACCACAACGGATCAGCTTCGGATGCCTGGGCCGCGGCGCGAGAGCGATGGTCGACGACGTCCATGTCAATGGACCTCAAGCCGCCAGATGCGGAAGGGCAATTCCGCCGGATCGAGCCTGACACGCTGATTTTTGCCGTACCACATGAAACTGTCCCCGCGCATCAGATCCGTGACCGAGATCGGCGCCTCGTCGCCGAGGCCGAATTCCCAGAGCGGCACCTCGATGGCCGCTTCCTGCGCGATGTGGGGATCGAAGCTTACGGCCACCAGGACCATGCTGCGATCGAGCGGATCACGTTTTCCGTACAGAATGATCTGGTCATTGAAAGCGTTATAGAATGTCAGCCCCAAATGGGACTGCAGCGCCGGGTGCTGGCGCCTGATCCGGTTCAGCAGGGTGATTTCGGCCACGATATTGCCGGGTGCGTTGTAGTTGCGCGGCCGGATTTCGTACTTCTCGGAGTCCTGATACTCCTCGCGCCCTGGCAGGGGCTCTGCCTCGCAGATCTCGAAGCCGGAGTAGACTCCCCACAATCCCGAAAGCGTCGCGGCCAGCGCCGCCCGGATCAGGAATCCCGCCCGGCCCGAGGTCTGGAGGAACACCGGATTGATGTCGGGCGTGTTGACGAAAAAATTCGGCCGAAAGAAATCCGAAACCGGCGGCGTGGACAATTCGGTGAGGTATTCGGTGATCTCCTGTTTTGTATTTCTCCACGTGAAGTAGGTGTAGGACTGGGAAAATCCGACCTTCGCCAGACGGTACATGAGCTTCGGCCGCGTGAATGCCTCCGACAGGAAAAGCACGTCGGGATGGCGGCCCTGAATGTCGGCGATCATCCAGTGCCAGAAGGGTAACGGTTTCGTGTGTGGGTTATCCACGCGGAAGATGCGGACGCCCTGGTTGACCCAGAACTGGATCACGTCGCGCAATCCCGTCCAGACGGCGGGGAACGAGTCCTTCCCGTAAAACTCCGGATTGACGATGTCCTCATATTTTTTCGGTGGATTCTCAGCGTAGCGCATCGAGCCATCCGGGCGCCAACGAAACCAGTCCTTGTGCTGCGTCACCCAAGGGTGGTCGGGGGCGCATTGGATGGCGAAATCAAGGGCGATCTCCAGATCGTTTCTCCGGGCTGCGAGAAGCAGGGCGCGGAAATCGTCCAGCGTCCCCAGTTCGGGATGGATCGTGTCGTGGCCGCCTCCGGCGCTGCCAATCGCGTAGGGGCTGCCGACGTCGCCAGGCTCCGCCCGCAGACTGTTGTTACGGCCTTTGCGGTTGACCCGGCCGATCGGGTGGATCGGCGGGAAATACAGGACGTCGAACCCCATGGCGCGAATGTCCGGCAGCCGCTTGATGACGGAGAGGAAGGTGCCATGCACCGCCGGATCATCCGTGACTGACCGCGGAAACAGTTCATACCAACTGGCGAACTCCGCCGCCGGCCGGTCGACCCGCAGCGCGTGGGTGGCGCTGCGCGCCGCGAACGGCCGAGGGTCGGCTTGCTTCATCGCCAATTTCAGATCGTCCGACAGCAGGAGGTCCGCCGTGATCTTTTGGTCGACGTGTCGCAGGGCCGTGCATATCAACTGACCGCCTTCCTGAATTTCCAGCGTCACGTCCTGGCCGGCGGTCACTTTGGCACGCAGGTCGTGGGTGAACGTCCCCCACTGATCCCACCACGCCTCGACGGCGAACCTGTATAGTCCGGTCCGCTCGAGGCGAAACCGAGCCTCCCACCGGTCGTTGTCCAACTTCCGCATTGGGATACGCTGCCAGTGAATCGCATCCGTGGGGGCATCTGCGGGCTGCCAGAGCACATCCGCAGCCAGCACATCATGGCCATCGCCGAAAATATCGGCACTGACGGTAAAGTCTCGGCCAACGATTGTCTTGGCCGGAAAGTCGCCCCCTGGCCGCACAGCTTCGATCGCGATGCGCGTTGCCTCGGCCCAGGGACGGGTCAGTTCCAGGCCGCCACTCGGGATTGCGGCGGTCCGTCGACATTTCAGGATGCGGACCTCGCCCGGCCGCAACGGCGTCTCGAGATCGCCCGCCGCGACGAGGGCCTCGCCGGATGCCGAGGGCAGCGGCGCGGCGGGAAACCCCGGAGCAGCCGAGCGGATGATGTCCGGGTTAACCAAGACCAGGACATCAGAGCGCAAGAGCGCGGTCAGGGGCGCGGCGGGGCTCGTGATACGCCGCTGTTCCCTGACGGGCGGCAGTGCCGAGATCAGGCTGATTGCAGCGGTGACGTCGCCGGACAAATCGGCCAGCATTTCTGAGTGAGCCGTCTGCATATCGGCCGGACCGGCATGCACGGGATCGAAGCGGCGGGTTGTCGCGTATTCGAAACCCATTGGCAGGAAGAGACCCGACCCGGTGGCGGCTGCAATCCGTAGTGCCAACCGATAGGCCGTTGGCACGTCAGAATCAGGGGGAAGGCGCCGCGCGAGGCGATCGAGGAACGACGGTTCGGGTGAAGCAAGTGGGGGCGCCACATCAATCAACGCGGCATGTTCGTCCAGGAACCACGATGCGCGGCCGTCCCACCAACCGGCCGAGGACACCGTCCGATCGAATCCCAGGCCGGCGTAGTTGCGCAGACTGGTCACACCCGGCGTCCAGGCGACAAACAACGCGGCAGGAAAAGCAGCCGTGAGCCGACGCCAGAAGGACGGGGGCACCAGATCCAAGGTCAGGCAGCGGAACCCGGCCACGCCTGCGTTTGTCAGGCGGGTCAGAAGCTCGATCCACCAATCCGTCAACGCATCCGCCAGAGGCGTCTCGCCGAAGCGGGGGACGGCGACTTCCATGCGCGGTGGCGGGTGCCGCGGATCTACGAGCTGGCCGTGGCCGGTGGTATTGAACCAATTGGGTTGACGCTGCTGCAATGGTCCGTTGATCGCAACCTGACCCGGTGCGATGTCCAGCATGAGCCGCAAACCCGCTCGGGACGCCAGATTCGCCGCGAGCGCGATACCCTGATCGCCGGACCCGCGAAAGCCCAGGTCGGGATGCATCCGGTCGAAGGTAGCATGGATGAAAATGTCTCCGCCTTCACCGGGCTCGAACGGGGGTGCGAGGCACACATGACTAAAGCCCATCGCCGCGATCCGCGCGAAGGTAGACCCCCAGGTATCGAGCGGACCGGCGACCAGCGGATGAAGATGATAAACATTGATCGCCGTCCATCCGTGATGCACGGACGATGCGGCGGCAGGCAGAGCGCCGGATCGGGGCAAGGTCATCACACCAGACAACGCCCCAATGCGATCAGAGTTCCGTTACGCTAAAAGCGCTTGGAGCTTGGAACGTAGGTTAGCCATAATTGTGCGACTGGTGTCGCCGTTTATTCGTGCGACTGGTGTCGCCGTTTATTCCGCGGCGACGGGCAGGGGTAGAAATTTCTCTTCGGCGCGTGTCACGCGTTCGCGATCGATGAGCTTGATTTCGCGATAGATGGCATCAGTGATCTCCCGCGGAGAGAGAGCAAACCATGAATGGTCATCATGGCGGTTCCGCACCCGCGCATAGGCGTCCTGAAAAACACTATCGCTCATTCACCTCTCCGCCCGTTGTGAGCTCTTCACACGCTGTTGTTTCGCCGGGTGACGTTGACGTTATATGAAATGCTAATACAACGTGAAAAAAACGTCAAAGCTTCATTTCTGCCAAGGACCGCGCCGAATGACTGACCAAAACCGAAACCTGTTGGCGCTCTCCGCGCAGATTGTCGCAGCTCACACCGCCCACAACGAAGTCGGGATTGAGATTCTACCAACTGTAATTCGCAGCGTTTACAACACATTGGCAGATCTTAACTCCCCGGACTTGAGGCCCGTTGCCATAGAAAATACTGATGGAGAACATCTTGGCCACGACCATAACGGGCATAACCTCCGTCATGCGCACAACGCATACGTGCATCCTACCTATGGACAGACTGTCCACAACGATCACCTCATCTGCATGGAGGATGGGCTGACCATGAAGATGCTGAAACGGCATCTATTAACCGTGCATGGCATGACGCCAGACGAGTACCGAGCGAAATGGGGCTTGCCGACAGACTACCCGATGGTCGCAGCCGAATATGCCAAACTCCGTTCCAGCTTGGCGCTCCAGAGCGGTCTTGGGCTGAAGCCGGAGGATCGGCAGTCAAATAAACGAAAGGGCCAGTGAGAGCGGTTGGCAGAACTGCGTTCTCATTTTGAGTGCCCGAAACGCAAGTGACTGAAGCCCAATGATTAAGAGCCGGACCATGTGCGTCTTGCTCCAGATTTCATCGATGAAAATCAGCTTTCCCGGGACCAAACTGGGCTTGCGCGCGATTCCGTGTGGTGGGCGCGTCAGGCTACCTCGCTCAGATAACGCCGCTGCAGATGATCCTGGAAAGCGGCCGGGTCGAGCCGGCGACTCGTCGCGTGCTCAAGGATTGTGTTGAGATCCAGCCGGTTCCCCACGCCGTGGACGTGGGTTCGAAGCCAACTCACAAGCGGCGAAAGATCGCCCCGACCGAACGCTTCGTCCAGAAGCGGGTTCTGCGCCCTTGCCGCCTGCATCAGTTGCGCGGCAGCCATCGCGCCTAGTGTATAGCAAGGGAAATATCCGAACGCGCCATCGTACCAGTGTATGTCCTGCAGGCAGCCTTGCGCGTCGTCCGCGGGGACAATGCCGAGCAGTTGCTTCAGACTGTCGTTCCAGGCACCCGGCAGGTCGGCAACCATCAGGTCGCCATTGATCATCGCACGTTCCAGGCGAAAGCGCAGGATGACGTGGGCTGGATAGGTCAGTTCATCCGCATCCACTCGAATGGTGCTGCGCTGCACCTGACGCCACAACCGTCCAAGGTTCTCGAGTCGATACGGTTCGGGCGCGCCCCCAAAGGCCGCGTGCAACTGACCGCCGAGCCACGCCAGGAAGGAGTCGGAGCGAAAGGCCTGCATTTCTATGATCAGGGACTGGCTTTCATGGACTGCCATCCCCGCGGCCTCGCCGACCGGCAGTCGCGCGTCAGCAGCCGGCAAACCGCGTTCGTAGAGGGCGTGGCCGGTTTCGTGGACGACCGCCAGGATAGCCGAGATGCAGTCGTCCTCCACATAGCGGGTCGTGATCCGTATATCGGTCGGTGTCCCGCCGCTGAATGGATGGGCCGACTGATCGAGGCGGGCGTTGGTGAAATCCAGACCCAATCGTTGGGCGAGATCGCGGCAGAACGCCTCCTGCGCTGCCATGGGAAAGGGGCCGGCGGGGCTTACCGGGGCTGCCTGCCGAGATTGACGGCTTTCGACCTCCGGCAATGCAACGGCCAGGAATTTTTCATAACCGGCGAAAATGGCCGCCACATCATCGGCACCGACGCCTGATTGATAGCCATCCATCAAAGCATCATAGGGCGCGAGACCGAGCGCGCCGGACAGCGCGGCGGCGGTTTCGCGTGCCAGGTGCAACACCTCGGCCAAATGCGGGCTGACCAGCGCGAAGTCGGCATCCCTTCGCGCGACCCGCCAAACTTTCTCGCAGTTTGAGTTCGCCCGCGCCCGCGCTTCCACCAGGTCCACCGGCACGGCCTTTGCGCGGGTATGGGCGTGACGCATCAGACGCAGGTTGGCCGCGTCCCGCGGGCTGAAGGTGTCGGCCGTGGCGAGGGCGTCCTGGATCTCGGGGGCAGTCATTTGCTGATGCCGAAGCACCGCGAGCATCGCCAGTTGATCGCCGCGGGCCGCTCCACCGCCGGGTGGCATGACGGCGGCGGCGTCCCACCCGAGCATGGAGACGCATTCATCGAGTGTGCCAATAAGCCTGAACCGATCAACGAGACGTGCATAGGCGGAAAGAGTTGTCATGACAGCAGCGCCTTTCGCACCCAGACACCGAATATGACGACCAGCGCCACCGCCAGACCATACCACGTGATCACGTAGGACAGATGGTTGTTCAGAGGACGCGGGAGATGTTGCCTCGGCGCCGGATAGGAGTCGGACATCGACAGACCCAGTGCGACCAGGGTGAAGGGCGCCAGGTCCCGGAGGCCTGTTGCCGAACCGATCGCCTCCGGATCGAGGGTGTAGAACTGGCGTGCGGCCTCGTCATCCTGCGGGCTGAACCAATGCGGTGTTTCCCTTGGCCGGACGTAGCCGGTGACGGTCACCAAACCAGTGGGATCGTCAAGGGGCGTTTCACGCTTCTGGGGGATCCATCCGCGATCGACCAGAATTGTCGCCGCGCCGGCCCGCTCCAAAGGAACAAGCTGATCGGCGCCGATGGTGGGGCCTGCACTTGTATCCCGCACCTCGGCGCCAAACTGGGCAGCGCAGTCGAACCGGAAGCGCCCGGTTGCAGACACCTTGGTATATGGCGGCGGGGTGTTCGCGGCGGCGTACTCTGCCAATGGCACCGGAGGTGCTGCTTCGGCTGCTGCAATCTGGGCCAGAACCCCCTCTTTCCAGCGCAGCCGGTAGACCTGCCACGTTCCCAACCCCAACAGGACGAAAAGCATGAGAAGCGTGCTGAGGCCCGGAACCAGTGCCCGGCGGTAAGCGGGTGTCACAAACCCATCTCGGTAGGGCGGTGCCGGAACTGCGCGGCGACGAGTGCCGCTTTCACCGGCCGCGTGATAATAATTGCAAGAGGTATGGTGACAACCGGCCAGAGTATCGCGTGCACCCAAAGTGGCGGCTCGAACCGGAATTCGACCCAGAAAGCCAATACGAGCACGATTGCGCCCAGCACTATGATGACGCCGACCGCGCCTGCGTCGCCAGTGTCGGACTGCCCAAAGTTCAGCCCGCATACCTTGCACTCAGGCTGCAAGGCCAGAAGTCCTGTGAATAACTTGCCTTCGCCGCACCTTGGACACCGGCATAGCAAGGACGCCCGCAGGATTGAGATGCGCGGTTCGGTCACGGCTGCGGGATCACTCCGCGGCGATCTGTCCCGCCCCGTACCAGTAAATGCAGACGAAGAGGAACAACCATACGACATCGACGAAATGCCAGTACCAGGCTGCCGCTTCAAACCCGAAATGCCGCTGCGGTGTAAATTGTCCCGCCCGTGCCCGGAACCAGCATACGATCAGGAAGCATGTCCCGACGATGACGTGGAAGCCGTGGAAACCGGTGGCCAGGAAGAACACCGACGAATAGACGCCGCCGCCGTTGAACTTGAACGGCGCATGAGAATACTCGATCGCCTGGCACAGTGTGAAGCTGAGCCCCAACAGGATCGTCAGGCCGAGGCCCTGAAGCAGACCCTTCCGGTTGCCTTCCAACAGACAGTGGTGCGCCCAGGTGACCGTGGTGCCGGACAGCAACAGTATCATCGTGTTCAGGAACGGCAGGTGGAACGGATCGAAGGTATGAACGTTTGTTGGCGGCCAGACCGTCTGCCCATCGCCCTGGGTATCCGGGAACAGCAGGAAGTTGAAATAGGACCAGAAGAAGCCAACGAAAAACATCACCTCGCTGCCGATGAACAGGGTCATCCCATAGCGCAGGCTGAGGCGCACGATAGGGCTGTGTGCGCCTGGGGTGCGTGATTCCCGCACCACGTCGCGCCACCAAAAGAACATCGTCGTCAGCACGGTCAGCAAGCCCAGAACGAGGACCACGTAATTCCCGTAATGACTAGCCAGCACGATACCGAACAGCGTCAGGAAGCCGCCCAGAGCGCCTATGATCGGCCATGGGCTCGGGTCAGGAAGGTGATAGGGGTGCTTCAAACCAGAGCTAAGCGGGCCAGAGCTGGCCAAGACTGGTGCACCGTGCGCGTCGCTGCTCATGCCATACCCATAATAACACCGCCGAGGAAACCGCCCCGACCCGGCTGCCGCATATTCGTCAAAACTCGGTCCGGTTCAAGAGGGCGGACGAGGCTCCTGTGCCGGTCAGTTCGATTTCGATTTTGCTTCGGGCTCCGTCGCGGACATCGGTCCAACGTGCGGTCCGGCTTTAGCGAGGGCGCCAGCCTTGGCTGCATCTTCCACGGAGCGGAAGAACGTATAGGACAAGGTAATCGCCTTCACATCAGCCGTATTGGGATCGGTGCTGATCGCAGGATCGATCCAAAAGCTGACCGGGAACTCCATGGTCTGATTTGCGGAGAGCGTCTGCTTGCTGAAACAGAAACACGCTGTTTTGTGGAAATACTTCCCGACTTTTTCGGGCGTGACATTATACAAGGCCATGCCAGTGACCGGCCGGCTGGACAGGTTGGCGGCATGATAGAAGGCGATCTTCTCGTCGCCAAGGTTCAGTTCGACCTCAAGCTGATCCGGCGCGAAGATCCAAGGAAGTCCGGGGTTCGTGTCTGCGTTGAAGCGAACCCGGATGGACTGACCGGTGGCGCCTGGCGCCAATGCCGGACCGATGCCTGGCGTGCCGGCGTATCCGGTGGCTGCGCAAAACAAGCGGTACAGCGGGATCGCGGCGAAGGACATGCCGACCATACCCACGATCACCACCACCACCACCGATCCGACGATCGCGTTGCGCCGGCCGCCCATCATTCAGTCGTCCATCATTCAGAAGTGCGCCATTTTAACGATCGTGATTGCGTAGAACAACGCGCATAGCCCGAACAGGACGATCAGAATAGCCCAGCTCCGCCCACGACGGCGACGCGCGGCATCATCACCGGCAGCGGGTGTTTCCTGGGCCATCACCTATCTGACCAGATGATCAATGGCGAATGCTCCAAACAGTGCAAACAGATACAGCACCGAGTATTTGAATGCGGCCTTGGCGGGAAGATCTCTCGTCAGGCTCCGGCCTTGCTCATCCTGGCGATCGGTCAGCACGCGGAACACACGGTGCAGGAACACCAGACCCAGCAGGCCAGCGGCTACCCCGTAAGGCAGACCGCTAAATCCCATCATGCAAGGCACAAGTGTCAGCGGCACAAGCACGATGGTGTAAAACAGGATCTGCCGTCTGGTTTCCTTCGCGCCGGCCACGACCGGTAGCATGGGCACGCCCGCGCGCTTGTAATCGTCGTTCGCCCACAAAGCGAGAGACCAGAAATGTGGCGGCGTCCAGATGAAGACAATCCCGAACAGGACCAACGGCAGCACATCAACCGAGCCAGTAACCGCCGCCCAGCCGATAACCGGGGGAAACGCGCCGGCCGCGCCCCCGATGACGATATTCTGCGGCGTGCGACGTTTCAGCCAGATCGTATAAACGAAGACATAAAATGCGATCGACAACGCCAGGATCAGCGCGGCTGGGATGTTCAACGCCAGTCCCATGACAAGCACCGAGCCTACGGCCAGGGTGACACCGAAGCCCAACGCTGAACCCGGTTCGATACGCCCCGCCGGGATAGGGCGGTTGCGCGTGCGGCGCATGATCGCGTCGATATCACGGTCGAACCACATGTTGATCGCCCCGCATGCGCCTGCCGCGACCGTGATGCAGAGGATCGCCGTAAAAGCGAGCACCGGGTTCAGGTGTCCGGGCGCCACCAGCAGTCCGATCGCCCCCGTGAACACCACGAGTGTCAGTACTCTTGGCTTCAGCAGGGCGATCCAGTCGCGATAATCCGCCTCCTGCCCCGCATCGGCCACTTGGCCAAGTGCGGCCGACAACGGGCTTCCCACGCCTTGTTCAGGTCGCATCAGCGGTGATGTCATGTCGGTCACGGTCTATGATATCCGGGGAAGTTCCAGATAGGTGTGAAACGCGGGGGGAGATGTTTGAGTCCATTCCAGTGTCGTCGCTCCCTCACCCCAGTAATTGTCGGCCACGTGCTCCTTCGAGGTGAAGGTCCGGAAACAGACGTAAAGGAAGACGAGGAAGGCTATGCCGCCGATATAGGCACCGACCGAGGAGACGAAATTCCAGCCGGCGAAAGCCGCCGGGTAATCGGGGTAGCGCCGCGGCATTCCCGACAGACCGAGGAAATGTTGCGGGAAAAATGTCATGTTGACCCCGACGAAGGTCAGCCAGAAATGCACCTTGCCCCAGAACTCCGGATACTGGTGGCCGGACATCTTGCCGATCCAGTAGTAGAAGCCGGCAAAGATGGAGAACACGGCACCAAGCGACAGGACGTAATGGAAGTGGGCGACGATGTAATACGTGTTGTGGATCGACTCATCGATGCCGGCGTTGGCACAGACGACCCCCGTCACACCACCAAGCGTGAAGACGAACAGGAATCCGATCGCCCACAGCATCGGAGTCTTGAACTCGATCGACCCTCCCCACATCGTGGCGATCCAGGAAAAGATCTTGATGCCCGTTGGCACTGCGATGACCAGGGTCGCACCCATGAAGTAGGCGCGGGTATCGACGTCGATGCCGGAGAGATACATGTGGTGTGCCCACACGACGAATCCGACCACGCCGATCCCGACCATGGCGTAAACCATTCCCAGGTAACCGAAGATCGGCTTCTTGCTGAACGTGGAGATGACATGGCTGATGATCCCGAAGCCCGGGAGGATCATGATGTAAACTTCCGGATGCCCAAAGAACCAGAACAAGTGCTGGAACAGCACCGGGTCGCCGCCGCCTGTCGGATCAAAGAATGAGGTGCCGAAATTGCGGTCACAGATCAGCATCGTGATCGCGCCTGCCAGCACGGGAACCGCCAGCACCAGCAGAAACGCCGTTACCAGCTCCGACCAGATGAACAGCGGCATCTTGTGCAGCGTCATGCCGGGCGCGCGCATGTTGAAGATGGTGACGATGAAGTTCATCGAGCCAAGCAGGGAGCTGAGGCCGGCGAGATGAAGGGCGAACAGGGTGCAGTCCATACCCATCCCCGCCTCATAGGTCGCATTCGACAACGGTGGATAAAGCGTCCATCCCGAACCGGACTCACCCATGAAGAGGCCGATGCAGATCAGCAGCAAGGCTGGCGGCAGCAGCCAGAAGCTGATGTTGTTCAGACGCGGGAACGCCATATCCGGCGCGCCGATCATCAGCGGAATGAACCAGTTGCCGAAGCCGCCGATCAGCGCGGGCATGACCGAGAAAAAGATCATCAGCAGCCCATGGCTCGTGATGATCGTGTTCCACTCCTGACCCTCGGTGACAATGTGGTTGTTAGGGAACTGGAGTTGCGCGCGCATGATCTCTGACAGGGCGCCGCCCACAAGACCGCCGATGACGGCGAAGATCAGATAGAGCGTGCCGATGTCTTTGTGGTTGGTGCTGAACAACCACCGCGTCACGAAACCTGGCTTATGGTCGTGACCATGATCATGGGCGTGCGTGTCAACCGTAGCAGCCATCAGGTCTCTCCACTGATTTGCCGGTGGCTAACCGGCATACGTTCCCGCTGAATGTTTTACAGACGCGTTCACTTAGATGCCACCTCTGGAAACCGGCCCGCTGAGGCAGACTTCTTGGCATCCTCGACCCAGGCTTTGAAGTCGGCCTCTGAGAGCGCCTTCACCGAGATTGGCATACGGCTGTGATCCTGCCCGCAGATCTGATTGCACTCACCGTAGAAAGTGCCGACCTGGTCGGCCTCCATCCAGGTCTCGATGGTCCGACCGGGTATCGCATACCGCTGCACGCCGAACGAGGGGATGAAGAAGCTGTGGATCACATCGCCACTTGAGGTGAGGATGCGGATCTTTTTGCCAACGGGGATCACCAACGGATTGTCCACATCGAGCAGTCGGAGCTGGCCAGGCTTCAGGTCCTCGTCATGGACATATCGGCTCTCGATAGCGAGGTTGCCCTGGTCCGGATAGGTGTACTCCCAATACCACTGATGGCCCGTGACCTTGATGGTCATGTCGGGATCCGGCGTCCGGTCCTGATAGTAGATCAGCCGGAAGGAGGGGATTGCGATGATCACGAGGATCAGCACCGGAATGACCGTCCATGCGATCTCTAGAATCGTATTGTGGCTCGTCTGGCTCGGCGACGGGTTCCGCTGGGAGTTGTAGCGGATCATCACCCAAACGAGCAGAGCACCGACGAAAAGGGTGATGATCGTGATAATCACCAGCACGAGGTTATGCAGGTCGATTATGCGATCCTTGATTGGACCGTAGGAGCGCTGCATGCCCATTTCCCAGGGATGGGGGGCTCCCACCACGCCTTGGGCCCAGGCGAAGGGCTGGGCCGACAGGCTGAACACACACGTTGAAATGACCGCCAGGACCCATTTTACGATCCGCATCGATTGACCACCCCACCTAACCCGCAGGTCACGCGCTCAAGCTCAATCCGAAGAGCCGCCTGCCGCCCGTTCGCTACCGAACGCTACGAACAAGATCAAGGTGCCAGAGCGAAAGTCGCTACCCTTTTTGGCGCGACGTGTCTCCCAAGGGTCAACTGCCGATGGCAGCCGGAACGCTGATCCCGCCGAGATTGTCTGCCGCCAGGGGACGCCTAGACCCGCAACCGCACCAAAGTGAAAATTCCAAAGGGCGGTACGGGCTCCGCCTCGATCCGCGCCAAGTCTTCGGCGGAGAAGATAGCATCCATCGCGAAATCGGGGTGCCAGCCGAGTGCGCGGGACGCGGGCGCCATCGCTCGCTCCAGCCACCACCTTGGGCCTTTGGCTGCAGCAAAGTGATTGATCAGCAGGATATCACCGCCGGGCCTCACCAAACGGCGCATCTCGGTTAGCAGGCGCCTGGGATTCGGCACGACCGATGCCACGAACATCCCGACAGCAATGTCGAATGACGCCTTCTTGAAGGATGTCGCCTCGGCGTCCATTTCGTGCAACGCCCGGACGTTCGTTAAGACGTCCTTGCGGATACGTTCCCGAGCCTTTCGCAACATCTCGGTTGAGAGGTCGATGCCGGTAATCTGCTTATCCGGGTTATAGTGCGGCAGGGCCAGACCGGTCCCGACACCCACCTCCAGGACATCCCGCCCGGGCAGCCGGTTCGCCAGGGCGACGGCGCGCAGACGGCCTTTGGACGAAATACCGCCGAAAACGGTATCGTAGACACCCGCCCATCGCCGGTACGCCTCGACTATGGAAGCGTGGTCAAGCGCCGCTACCGGCAAGAGTCTCCTGGCGCCAGCCGAGGGATCGTGTTTTCTAAGAGTTTGATTCATCGGCCGAAGGGCACCCTTCTGCCAACCGCTGAAGGGTTGGCTGTATCGCGTGATTCACGCCCACGCAGTTGTCACGATGCCTTAGATGAGGCCGGGTTGCGGCGCAAGCCGGACCAATCCCGAAATGCCCGCTGGCTCGCCATTAAAGTTTAATGGGTTCCCGATGGCTCACGATTCGCGGGTGCGGCCTGGGCACCAGGACCAGCGAGCGACCCGGTTGTTTTGGACGTGCTCTCTTCCATTGATGCGTCATCAGGCTCTGCCATATTTTTCTTGAACGACTTGATGCCCTTGGCAAAATCACCCATCAACCCACTGATTTTGTTGCCGCCGCCAAACAGCACAAGGATCACGGCAAGTACCACTAACCAGTGCCAGATACTGAAGCTACCCATACGTCCTCCGAAACCCTTGTGATGACCGCCGGCGCCACCAAAGTGTTAACCGACCCATCAGGGACGAAAAGCGGCATCCCGCAGAGACATGGCGCGACTCGTGAGTTGATGCAAGGACCGCTTACTGGTGGTCCGAGTCCGCTATCCACCCGTCGGCACAACGTCCCCCGCCACCAGCCGCTGGCGGCCATGCGGCGTGTCCAGCAGAAGCGCGCCGTCCTGGTCCAGTCCGGCGAAGTGGCCCGCCAGCGGCTTGCCTGCCGAAGTGGCCCGAATCGCGGCGCCGATCGGATAAGACCGCCCCAGCCACTGCTCGCGGATCGGTGCGAAGCCCTCGGTCCGCCAGACCGAAAGGTGGCGACCGAGTTGGCCCAGAAGAATGTCGCGGGCGCCGTCGACCGACGCGATACCGCCGTTGGCGACAATGGTCGTGGCCCGATAGGCGGCATTCGGTGGCGCCTCGAGGACGTTCAACCCAATTCCCACGATCGTCGCATCGTCCCTCTGCTCCAGCAGGATCCCGGCAATTTTGGCGCCACTGACCAAAACGTCGTTCGGCCACTTCAGCATGGCGCGTGTCTGGCGAGGCAGCAACGCCTCGACCGTATCGGCCACCGCGAGCGCGGCAAGGAAGCTCAGTTCGCTGGCCCGCGCGGCCGACTGGCCGGTCCGGAGCAGGACTGAAACATACAGATTGCCGGGTGGACTGAACCAGGCGTGTGCCAGACGCCCGCGCCCCGAGGTCTGTTCATCGGCGTGCACGACGGTGCCATGCGGCGCCCCCTCGGCAGCCAGACGGCGTGCTTCATCGCTGGTCGATCCGATCTTTTCGTAGTGCCAAACCCTGAATGTTTCGCTCATCCTGCCCCAGTATTGCATGTCGTCACGCGTGGCCTACCACGTTCGGCGGTGAGGTTATACTTTTCACCGTGACCGTCGGCGTTTTCAACGACTTGCCGGACTATCGCCAACCGCGGCGCCCCGCCATGGCGTCGTAGCGCGCCGATCCGGCCACAACGCGAAAAAAGATTACGCGCCGGACAGGATTGAAGGCTCATCTTCGCGGCGGATCAGAGCCCCTCGAACAGAACCGTCGTGATGTAGCGTTCAGCAAACGACGGGATAATCACGACGATGCGCTTGCCCGCGAACTCAGGCCGCTTCGCCACCTTTAGTGCCGCCGCCAGTGCTGCTCCGGAGGAGATACCACCAGGAATGCCTTCGGTGCGGGCGAGACGGCGCGCCATCGCAAGGGTCTCGTCGTTGGAGACCTGGATGACCTCATCGATTGCCTCGGTGTTGAGGATCTCGGGCACGAAGCCGGCGCCGATGCCCTGGATCGGGTGCGGCGCGGGCTTTCCCCCGGACAGGACCGGGCTGGCGGCTGGCTCTACCGCGAAGAACTTCAGCCCCGGCCGCCGCGGCTTCAGGGCCTGAGCCACGCCGGTCAGCGTGCCGCCCGTGCCAATGCCGGACACGATCGCATCGACCTCGCCCGCGGTGTCGTACCAGATCTCCTCCGCCGTGGTCTTTACGTGGATCGCCGGATTGGACGGGTTGGCGAACTGGTTGGGACTGACCGCGTCGGGATTTTCCTCCAGCAGTTCCCTGGCGCGGGCGACGGCGCCGTTCATGCCCTTCTCCCGCGGGGTCAGTTCGAGGTCCGCGCCCAGGAAAGCCAGCATCTTCCGCCGCTCGATAGACACGCTTTCCGGCATCGTCAGGATCAGCTTGTAGCCGCGGGCGGCGGCCACAAAAGCCAGGCCGATGCCGGTGTTCCCCGACGTCGGCTCGATGATCGTGCCGCCCGGCTTCAGCTTACCCTCTTGCTCCAGCGCCAGGATCATGTTGACACCGATGCGGTCTTTCACGCTGGAGATCGGATTGAAGAACTCCAGCTTCAGAACGACATCCGCAGTGATCCCTTCCTCGGCGAGGATTTTTGGGATCCGCACCAGCGGCGTGTTGCCGATCGTCTCGGCGATGCTGTCATAGATGCGGCCGCGCAAGGGGCGGTCAAAAACAAGCGGCTTGTGATCGGATGCCATGGCGATGTTCCTTTTCCACGGCAGCCGCCGTGATGACGAGTGTCAGCGTTTGATGTCACATAAAAGGCAAAGAATTTCCAAGCTGGCAAGGACCGAACGCGTGAAACGAAAATGTAATCTCCCGCGACGTATTTTTGGCATTTCCTTTCCATAAACGCCACTGGCGGGGCTTTGCCATGCTGCAGCCTGGCTTGGCAACCGGCGGTCCGGGAGCGCATCTAGCGCGCATGAAGACCATGCTTGCCGTGTCGCTGATCACCGCCGCCATCACCGGGTGGGCATCGGCTGACCCCGTCCGCGTCGGCCAGGCCGCATTCGGTGACTGGCGCGGCGATGGGCCCGGCGTTTCGCGCCGGATCGCCCCGGATTCGCTGCCGGCCCCGTTCGCCACCCAGTCCGTTGCCTCGATGCCGTCGGTGATCGCACGTCCTGCCGGAGCCGCCCCGCATGCGCCTCCCGGGTTCGAGGCCTCGCTGTTCGCCACCGGGCTGGACCAGCCGCGGACGATGCGCACCGCGCCGAACGGCGACATCTTCGTTGCCGAGGTCGGGACAAATCGAATTCGTGTGCTGCGCGCCGCAGATGGCGGGCCGTCACCGGTGTCGGCCACCACCTTTGCATCCGATCTGAACCTGCCGTTCGGCATCGCATTCTGGCCACCCGGCCCAGCCCCGCAATTCGTCTACGTCGGCCTGAACGAGCGGGTCGTCCGCTTTCCGTACCGGACCGGCGACCTGCGCGCGCGCGGGCCGGCACAGATCGTCGTGCCAAAGCTGCCCGAGGGCGGCCACTGGACCCGTGACGTCGTGTTCTCCCCCGATGGCACCCGCATGTTCGTCTCGGTCGGTTCTGCCGGCAATATCGCGGACCTCACCGGGCAGCCGCCCGCCGACCTTCCGCTGGGTGCCACGTGGGGCGAGGAAGCCAACCGTGCCGACGTGCTGCAATTCGCCCCGGACGGGAGCGATCCCCACATTTTCGCCACCGGCCTGCGCAATTGTTCAGCGGAGGCGATCCAGCCCAGGACCGGCAAACTTTGGTGCGTGGTGAACGAGCGGGACGGCCTGGGTGACAACCTGCCGCCCGACTACGCGACTCACGTCGAGCCGGGCGCGTTCTACGGCTGGCCGTGGTTCTACATCGGTGGCCATCAGGAACCGCGGATGGGCGGTGCGCGTGCCGATCTCGCCAGCCACGTGACCATGCCGGACCGGCTACAAGATCGTGCGGCTGCGCTTCAACGGAGCGCAGGCGACCGGGGTTTATAAAGACTTCCTGACTGGCTTCGTCGCGTCGGATCAGGCGGTGTGGGCACGTCCGGTCGGGCTGACAGTCATGCATGACGGCTCGTTGCTGATCAGCGAGGACGGCAACGGCACGATCTGGCGGATCACCTATCGGCCAGTCCGATGAGCGGCCGTCTGAAGAGCGCCTATGCGGCGTCGGTCCGGTTCATTCTCATCACGCTGGTCATTGATGCGCTTGGTTTCGGCCTGGTGGTGCCGATCGTGCCGGCGCTGGTGCTCAAGCTATCCGGGGTGTCGGTTTCCGGTGCGTCGATATGGGTGGGATGGCTGCTGACCGCCTTCGCGCTGATGCAGTTCGTCTGCGCCCCGGTGCTCGGCGGCCTGAGTGACCGGTTCGGCCGGCGTCCTGTGTTGCTGCTTTCCTGCGTCAACTACCTGCTGCTGGCCTGGGCGCCTTCGTTGGCGTGGCTGTTCCTGGGGCGGCTGATCGCGGGGGCGACGGCGGCGAACGCGGCGACGGCAACGGCTTACATCGCCGATGTGACGCCGCCGCAGAAACGGGCCGGCCAGTTCGGACTGGTGGGAGCCAGTTTCGGCGTGGGTTTCGTGGTCGGCCCCGCCATTGGCGGTTTGCTAGGTGCCTATGGACTACGGCTGCCTTTCCTCGTGGCCGCCGGACTGGCTGGATGCAACGTACTGTATGGACTTTTGGTCCTGCCCGAGAGTTTGCCCCCGGCCCGCCGCCGGCCGTTCGACTGGCGGCACGCGAACCCGCTGGGTTCCCTGCAAGTGATTACGGCGAGCCGCAACCTGTGGCGGCTCGCGGTCGCCTGGGGCTGCATCTGGTTCGCGCTGGGTGCGCTACAGAGCACGTTCGTGCTGGCCAATCAGGCGCGGTTCGGGTGGGACACCCGTCATAACGGTATGGCACTGGCGCTTGCCGGGCTGGGGTCGGCGGTGACGCAGGGGTTACTGGTGCGCCGGATCGTCCCTCGCCTGGGCGAGCGCCGAGCGGCGATGATCGGCGGGGTTTTTGGGATGTGTTCGTATCTTTCCATAGCACTTGCGCCATACGGCTGGGTCGTGATGGCAGGCATCCTGATACAGTCGCTTGGCGCCATCACCAGTCCGGCCATCCAGGGCATGGTTTCGGCGTCGGCGTCCGCCGACCGGCAGGGCGAGACGCAGGGGGCGTTGTCCTCGGTGCAAGGGCTAACGGCGATTGTCTCCCCGTTGGTCGCCACCTGGATATTTTCGACATTCACCAGCGTGGGGGCACCGGTTTTCCTGCCGGGCGCGCCGTTCGTCGTCTCATCACTCGTGTATGGCCTGACGATCTGGGCGGTTTCGGGGGTCCGGCCACCGGTGGCATTGGTTTCCGCCAGTGCCGAGCTTCCGGCGACCGTCGACTCGGATACAGGGCGCAACTGACGAAGGGCTCCGCTCATCGATGACGCACGCGGCACGGCGACCGTCGCAGCTGGCGCTATGGCACCGCCCCAGCCATGGTACCCGCCGGCACGTCGGCCCGGGCATTCGCATACCGTTTCGCCAGCCAGGCGCAGACCATCAACTGGATCTGATGGAACAGCATCAGCGGCAGAACAATCAGGCCGACCGACTGACCGGCCAGCAGCACGGTCGCCATTGGCAAGCCGCTTGCGAGGCTCTTTTTGGAGCCGCAGAACACGATCGCGATTTCATCGGCCCGGGAGAAACCCAGAATCCGGCTGCCGTAAGTGGTGACTGCCAGCACTGCGGCGAGCAGCGCGGCGTCGACAGTCAGGAGCCGGCCGAGATCCCCCAGGCCAATCTGGTGCCAGATGCCCTGCGTCACGCCCTCACTGAAGGCGGTATAGACGACCAGCAGGATCGACCCGCGATCGACCAGACCAAGCAGCTTCTTGTTGCGCAGAGCCCACTCACCGATCAGCGGGCGGACGAGTTGCCCAGCGGCGAATGGCAGCAGAAGCTGGACCACGATGTCGCCGACACCCTTGATCGAGAACCCTCCCTGAGAACTCAGCAACAGCCCGGCGAGCAGCGGCGTCAGCAACATGCCCAACAGGTTGGACCCAGTAGCGGCGCACAAGGCGGCGGGCACGTTGCCACGGGCGATCGAGGTGAAGGCGATCGAGGATTGGACTGTCGAAGGCAGCACCGACAGTAGAATTAGACCAGTCCAAAGAGGTCCTGTCACCAGGTGTGGGAACAGGGCCTGTGCGGTCAGAACGAGTGCGGGGAACACCAGGAAGGTCGAGGCCAGAATGAATGCGTGCAGGCGCCAGTGCCACGCTCCCGCCAGCGCCGCGCTTGGGGCGAGGCGAGCGCCGTGCAGGAAGAACAGCAGCGCGATCGCGGCATTGGTCAGGTATCCGGCGATGACCGCACCGGTGTCGTGCACCGGCAGCAGCGAAGCCAGGCAGACCATACCGACAATGGCGGCGATGTATGGGTCGATCGGTAGCCGGGACAGCAGCGCTTTGGGGGACATATCCGGTTCCTCGTGCCTTTTGCGACGCACCGATAATAGGGTGGTCGGGGGCTTATTGTGAACCATCCTGACCGGAGTTATTGTCATCATGAAATGCGATGACCAGCCGACCTGACGAGAGACTTCGATGTTCGACCCGCTCCATCTCGAAAGCTTCCTCGCCGTGGTCCAAACCCGCAACTTCACCGAGGCGGGACGGCGGCTCGGTCTGCAGCAGTCGACCATCAGCCAGCACATCCGCAAACTGGAGGACAGCGCCGGGCGACGGCTGTTCGTGCGAAATACTCACAGTGTGATGCTGACGGCGGATGGGGAGGCGATGACCGGGTTCGCGCAGACCATCCTCGACACCAACCAGCGAGCGCGGCGGTATTTCGCGGGGTCCCAGTTGCGCGGCCGGGTGCGCTTCGGCTCGTCGGAGGACTTCGTAACCACGGGTCTGCCGGAACTGCTGCGCGATTTCGTGCGTCAGCATGAACTGGTCGATCTGGAACTGAAAGTCGGCGTCAGCGCCACCCTGTATGAGCTTCTGGATGCCGGGGAACTGGACCTTGTGCTGGCGAAGCGGCGGGCCGGCGATCACCGAGGGCAGTTGGTCTGGCGCGACCGGCTCGCCTGGGTGGCAATGCCGGGCGCGCAAGTGGGCACGCCTGTGCCGTTAATTTTGTTCAACGCGCCGAGCATCACGCGGACGGTGGCGCTGGAGGCGCTGGAGAGGGCGGGCTTGACATGGCGTATTGCCTGCACGAGCGGCAGCTTGAGTGGACTGCGGGCGGCCTGTCTGGCGGGCCTGGGCGTCACGGTGAATGCGCGGGGGTTGATGCCGGAGGGTCTTGCGGAAATGCCTGCGGCGTCGCGTTTGCCTGAGCTTGGGGAGGTTGAATTCGTGGTGCTCGGCGCCAGAAGCAGCCTGGGTGAACCGGTGGCGGCGCTGGCCGCGGCGATCCTGTCGAATGGGGACCGGTTACAGGGTTCGGGAGGTGGAACCCGCCGCTGACACCCGGACAATTCGGGGGTCGCGCCGGCTCGGGAGCCTCGAAGGGCTCGTCCAGCACCGCCGCGGGTTCAGGTTCGGGTTGGGCTCAGGCGCGCGGGCAACTGGAACGCGATGAGCAGGGTCAGCGCGGCGAAACCCGTCGCCAGGAGGTAGGCATTCTGCATAGATCCCGCCATGACGGCGGTCAGGTGAGCCAGTTCCGACGGCGGCATGGCCATGCGGGCGGGGGCGTCCAGCAGCCTGTCCACAGCGCGCATGGCGGCGGGATCCAGATGCATCATGGTGGCGTTCAGGACCGCTCCGCAGCCAGAGGCGCCAACCGCCTGGCCGACAAATCGCATGAACATCGAGGACGAGGTCGCCGTTGCGCGCTGCCGCCACGGTACTGACGCCTGGATCGAGACGATGAAGACGGTGCTGCAAAAGCCCATGCCGATGCCGATCACCAGCGATCCCGCAGCGGCCCACAGTGGTCCGTCGGCGGGGCGGAGCGCTACCAGCATGGCGCATCCGATCGACAGCGAAAGCCCGCCCAGGAGCGCGACGAGACGGTAGCTGGTTCGGGCCATGATCCGGCCGGCCGCGAGGCTTGCGAGCGCCCAGCTTACGGACATCGCACCCAGGACCAGACCGCCGTCGATCGCGCTTCGGCCCATGGCTCCCTGTACATAGGTCGGCAGGAAGGCGGAGATGCCCATCATCATAGCGCCAGAGGTCAGGTTCCCGATGCTGCCGACGATGATCACACGGTTGTGCCAGAGTTCGAGGGGCAGCATCGGTTCGGGGGCGCTGCGTTCCTGGACACACAAGGCGACCGTCGCGATTACGCCGATTGTGGTCAGGATCATGAGTGTCGGCCGGCTCAAAGTGCCGCTTTGCACGAGCGCCAGCATCAGGCTGCCGAAGGCGAGCAGCAACAGCAGCGAGCCGGCCCAATCGATCCGGTGCTGACGGTGTCTCACGTCCTCCTGCAGGAACAGTTCGATCATGACGATGGCGCCGATGCCGATCGGGACGTTGACCCAGAAGACGAAGCGCCAACTCAGGTGGGCCACCAGGAAGGCGCCGAGCGAGGGACCGATCACCGCCGAGACGCCGAAGACGGAGGACACCAGGCCTTGGATGCGGCCGCGCTCCGCGGGGGTGTAGATGTCGCCCAGGATTGTGGACGCGATCGGTTGGATGGCGCCCGCGCCGCAGCCCTGCAATGCGCGAAAACCAACGAGCGACGGCATGTTCCAGGCGAGGCCGCACAGGATGGTGCCAATCAGGAATATGGCGGTGCCGGCGAAAAAGACCGGTTTGCGGCCGTACAGGTCGGCCAGACGGCCGTAGACCGGAATGGTCACCGCCTGGGTCAGCACGTAGATGGTGAAGACCCAGGTGAACAGGCTGAACCCGCCCAGGTCGCTGACGATCGTCGGAATGATGGTGGCGACGATCGTGCTCTCGACCGCCGCCATGAAGGTGGCGATCAGGCAGGCCGCAAGGACAAGCCGGCGCGCAGTTTCGTTTGGCCGTTCCGGCACATGGGGTTGCGCGCGGCTCGGGCTTTCGCCCGGGGCGTCCAGCATCCGTTGTTTCCTCCCGCGCGTTGGCGTTCCGAGCTTTGTGTCACTGGCTTTGCAGCGTGGCAACGGCCGGGCGATGATACGATCGCTGTGTTACGACCGATGATGAAGCGCTTGCTGTCACGCGCCGTCCATCGAGACTGTATCGCTGGGCAGACCCAACGTCGGCGACAAATGTGGACGCCGTAAATCTTACGTGTCTATTTCGGCCGGCGCCTCGGCGCCCGTGATAAGTGGCGTCGGGGCGGGTCGCCGGTCGGCGCGCCGGATGAGCGCTGCGGTCAGGGTGTTTTCCAGCAGGCACGCCACAGTCATCGGTCCGACGCCGCCGGGGACCGGGGTGATGGCGCCAGCGACGACGGCGCAGGCGGCGAACGCGACGTCGCCGACCAGGCGGCCGTCCGGCAGGCGGTTGATGCCGACATCGATCACGGTCGCCCCCAGGTGGATCCAGTCTGCCTGGACCATCTCGGGCCGGCCGACGGCGGCGATCAGGATGTCGGCGCGGCGGCATTCGGCCGGCAGGTCGCGAGTATGGGAGTGGGCGACGGTCACGGTGGCATCGGCGGCTAGCAGGAGACGTGCCATCGGGCGGCCGACGATGGCGGACCGGCCGAGCACGACGGCCCGGGCGCCGGATGTTTCGATTCCGGCGGCGCGCAGCAGTTTCATCACGCCGAGCGGGGTGCAGGGCGCGAGCGTCTGCCGTCCGTCCGCCAGATGGCCGACGTTTGTGGGATGGAAGCCGTCGACGTCTTTAGCGGGGTCGATCGCCTGGATGACCGCCAGGGCGTTGATGCCGCGGGGCAGTGGGAGCTGGACCAGGATGCCGTCGATGGCGGGGTCTTCATTCAGGATATGGATCGTGGCCAGCAGGTCGGACTGGGGCGTTTCGGCGGGCAGGCGGATTGTGCGGGCTTCGATGCCGGCTTCGCGCGCGGCGCGATCCTTGGTGCGAACGTAGATATTGCTGGCCGGGTCCTCGCCGACCAGCACGACGGCGAGGCCGGGGGTGAAGCCGGTGGCGGCCACCTTCGCAGCAACCTCGGCACGCAGGGCGGCGGCCACGGACTTGCCATCGATTAGTCGGGCGGTCACAAAGTCTCCAATCGTTCCACCAGGAGGGAGGCGTTCCCGGCGACGCGCAGCGTCTTGTTACGGCTGGTCTGGCCCAGGGTGACGGCTACAGCGGACGTCGGGACGTGCAGCGCTTTCGCCAGCAGGGCACATGCGGCGCGGTTGGCTCGGCCGTCCTCAGCCGCCTCAGTTACGCCTACGCGGAGGCAGGGACCGTTAGTTGAGACCGCGCGGCCTTGGATGCCGGGGCGGCGGGACTTCGGCTGGACCTTCACGGTGACACTGACCCCATCGGGGTCCGTGCGCCAGAACGCCGTCAAAGCAGGTACTGCATCGACCCGGTGATGATGACCGCCGCGATCTTGCCGAGCAACATTCGTGCGGCCTGCAGCAAAAGCAGCAGGACCAGTGGGCTGAGGTCGATGTTGCCGAAGCTGGGCAGGAAATTGCGGATCGGCCGCAGAGCGGGTTCGGTCAGGCGGTAGAGGAAGTCTCCGATCGTCCAGACGATGCGGTTGCGCGTGTCGAGCACGCCGAAGGACGCGAGCATGCTGAAGATGGCTGCCAGGATGACGGCCCAGATATACAGGCTCAGCAGCTCATCCAGGAGCCAGAACAGCGTCGTGACCATTTAGCGAACACCCCAGAGTCGTTTGCGAACCTAGCGGCGGGGCGGCCGTTTCGCAACATTGCTGATTCCGGGCTGGGCTGATGCCGGGCTGATGAAGAGGCCATTCATCCTGTGCCGGGTGTGAACCAGGTCACAGACGGCCAACGTCGTATCGTGCTTTATGCGGTTCCGGCCGATGTTGCCCGACAGCTACATCGGCGGTGGATCATGATTTGATCCATTCCACCCTGGACCTCACCTTGCCCGGCCGCCCCGGCGGCCGGGTCTTTTTTCTGGGCGCTGGATCGAGCCCATGACTCATGTAAAAGCTTCTTACATGAGTTTGGCCGTCATATGAGTTGGTCTGGTCCCACCGACGGCGGTTCGGGACGGCGGGGCTATCACCATGGCAACCTGCGTGAGGCTCTGATCGAAGCGGCGCTGGACCTGATCGGCGCCAAGGGCCCCGCCGGCTTCACTATAGCCGAAGCTGCCCGGCTGGCTGGGGTCAGCCCGGCCGCGCCCTATCGGCATTTCCGCGATGCCGACGCCCTGCTGGCCGAGGTCGCGCTGCGAGGCTACGAGCGGCTAGCCGAGCGACTGGCGAGGGCGTGGAACGGTGGACGTCCGGAGCCGGTGCGGGCATTCGAGGATCTTGGGCGGGCGTATCTGGCCTTCGCACGCGATGAACCTGCGTACTACGCCGCAATGTTCGATTCGCGGATTGCGACAGACTCGCATCCCGGGCTGCAGGCTGCGGGCGACCGGTCTTTCGGCGTGCTGCGAGAGGCGGCGGACCAGGTCGCCGCGACGCTGCCGAAGGGCCGGCGGCCGCCGTCGCTGATGATGGCGCTCCATATCTGGTCGATGGCGCACGGGATTGCCTCGCTCTTCGTACGCGAGGGTCCGTCGAGGCGGAAGCTGCCAATGGCGGCGGAGGATCTGCTGGAGGCGGGGGTGCTGATCTACTTGCAGAGCCTGGGGCTGGCGGGTGGGGAGTAGTCACGCGGCGCAACAAGAAGCTGACCGCCCCAAGCGCGACCGGTGTCGCGTTTTTGTCGTGCGAGTTTGCGACTCAGGAGTACCGCGGGGCGTTGCCAGCGGGAGCATATCGACTCTGGAATGTCTGGCGGCACTGTAACCGCCCGCCTCCGGCAGCGTCATGCGTAAGCGTTCTGCATCAAGGTCTTGTAGCGCTCATCCAATTCGCTGGATCCCATGACGGGATCATCCACACGTTGGATCACGATGTCGAGACTCCGAGCCCAGACGAGCGCGGCTGGGCCAACCGATGCGCCGCCTACGTAAGCGAGGCGCAGCTTGTTCAGACCGAACTCCCGTCGAGCGGCTTGCAGCACGAGCAAATCGGCCAGTCTGGCCTTCGGTCCACCCAGGCGCCCGGCGCGCAGTGCCCATTCGTATGCGAGGCGCTGTGTCGCCGTGGCATCTTTCGCTCGTGCAGCGGCGAGGGCGTTCAAAGCATCCCAGACCGCTGCATCTGCACCGAGGACGGTCGGCTGCAATTCGCGCAGATTCTCGACCACGGTATCCGGGCCTTCGGGGTAGCTGCTGATGCAACGTGTATCCAGTGCCAGATAGAGGCCCCAGATCCGTTCGGTGATATCCGACAACCGCAGCACGGCCAGACGTTCGTCGTTCGGTTCCAGTGGCAGCCTCGCTCGGGCGGCGCTGACCATATGCATCAGGTCGCCATGCGACAGCGACCGCCCGATGCTGGAGCCTTCGCCGCGAGGAAATTGAATGACGGCCGGCTGGTCTGGCCCGATCGCCTGGATGGCAGCGGTCCAGTCGGATTCGCCCCCGGTTTCAGTCAGCCGGGACAGGGCGCCGCAGTTCGCGTCGTCGAAGTCCCGCAAGCCTTTCATGTCGAAAACCACGATCCGGGACAGCGCCGGCACACGGCTGCGGATCGCCAGAATCTTGTCGAGCTGCTCTTCATTTTCCACGAAGGCCAGACGGCTGCCGGTGGACAGCAACTTGTGGCACACGCTGTCCTGATCGTCATCAGGATCGATCGCGACGCTCGCGGCACCGCAGCCCAGCACGGCCAAATCCGCATAGACCGCTTCGGGGCGGGTTTCCGACAGGATCGCCGCGACGTCGCCACGGCCAAAATCAGCTTTCAGCAGGGCCGTCCCGATCGCTCGGACCTGATCAGACAGAGCGGTCCAGGTGATCGTTTTCCAGATGCCGCGATGCTTGGTCCGCAGGATCGCTTCGCTGCCGTGCGATGCGGCGCCTCGTGCGACAAGTCCGGGAATGGAGGTCGGTGGCCGGTCCATATTCAGTTCCACAACCGTTTCTTTTTCCAACGCCGCGTGCCGCGCGCGCCGGTTTCCTTCTGGCCCAGATAAAATTCGCGGATGTCGGCGCGCTGCATCAGGTTCTTGCAGTTATCCGACGCGACGATCCGCCCCACTTCCAGCACATAGCCATAATCGGCGGTCTGCAGAGCGATATGGGCGTTCTGTTCAACCAACAGAATGGCGACGTTCTGCTCCCGGTTGATCCGGCGGATGATGCCGAAGATCTGCTGCACCAGCAGCGGTGACAAACCGAGCGACGGTTCGTCCAGCAACAGGAGTTTGGGACTGCCCATCAAGGCCCGGCTGATCGCCAGCATCTGTTGCTCGCCACCTGACAGCAGGCCGGCACGCTGACCCGAGCGTTCCTTCAGGCGCGGGAAGTAGTTGAAACAGAGCTCGGTATCGCGTGCAACGCCCGCGGCGTCGCGACGCGTGTAGGCACCCATGTTCAAGTTTTCACGCACGGTGAGGAACGGGAAGATCTCCCGCCCTTCCGGCACGTGGCAAATGCCCAGTCGCATCACCTGATCGGGCGGCATCCGGGCGATGTCGCGGCCTTCAAAAAGCACCTGACCCCGTTCCGGGTCCAGAACGCCCGAAACTGTCCGCAGCACGCTGGTCTTGCCCGCGCCGTTCGCGCCGAGGACCGTCACGATCTGTCCCGGGTCCACGTCAAGCGAGACGCCACGGATCGCCTGAATTGGGCCGTAGAACGTTTCGATGGAATTCACGCGCAGAAGTGGATCGGTCATGCAGCGCTTTCGACCTCCCCGCCAAGATAGGCGCGCACGACTTCCGGATGGCTCTGCACCTCTTGCGGCGTGCCCATAGCCAGGACCTTGCCGTAGTTCAACGCCATCACACGGTCGGACACCTGGTTCACCAGGGCCATGTCGTGTTCGACCATGATGACTGTGATGCCCAGGTCCTTCTTGATGTCCTCGATCCAGAACCCCATGCCTTCGGTCTCTTCGACATTGAGCCCGGAGGAGGGCTCATCGAGCAACAGGAGCTTCGGCTCGATGCACAGCGCGCGTCCCAGTTCCACGACTTTGCGGACCCCGTACGGCAGGTTGGCGATGAGCGAGTTGCGGTGGTGCTCCAGGCCGAGGAAGGCGATCACGTCCTCCACCTTCTCACGGTGGCGAAGTTCGGCCTTGCGGACCGACGGCAGAAACAGGAGTTCAGCGGCGAAACCCACCCGGGAATGGCAGTGCCGGCCGATGAGCAGATTCTGCAACAGAGTAGCGTTTGGGAACAGCTCGATGTTCTGGAAGGTCCGGGCGATGCCCAGTCCGGCGATCTGCCAGGGCAGCGTGTGGGTGAATTCCTTGTCCTCGAAGATCAGTTTGCCTGAGGTCGAGTTGTAGATTCGGCTGATCAGGTTGAAAATGGTGGTCTTGCCGGCGCCGTTGGGGCCGATGATGGCGAATACCTCGCCCCGCCGGACGTCGAAGCTGACGGAATCGACCGCTCGGATTCCGCCGAACCGAACCGAGATATCCTGGGCCTGAAACGCGATCATCTCAGACGCTCCGACTTCGCATAGGATTTCTGCCGGCGGAAGCTGGCCTGCCGCTTGAAGGGAAACGCCTGAAACCACTGCTTTATCTTGAGCCACATGCCGTTGAGGCCGCCCGGCTGGAACAGGATCACGAACACCAGGACCAGACCGAACAAGGAGGGCTCCAGGCCCGGAAGGCGGCCGATCCCAAACGGCAGATCGTCGCGGACGACGGCGATGAACTGCGGCAACAGGCGGACGAACATCGCACCCAGTATCGCGCCGCGCAGCGACCCGAGACCGCCGACGAACACGATGGTCACGAACTGCACCGAGAGCAGCACGTCAAAGGCGTCGGGGGCGAGATAGCGGACGTAATGGGCGAACAACGCGCCGGCCAGTCCGGTCATCCCCGCGCTGACGGCGAACACGAGCGTTTTGTACCGTGCCAGTTGGATGCCCATGCTCTGGGCCGATACCTCACTGTCGCGGATCGCCACCATGGCCCGCCCGGTCGGTGACCTCAGAAGGTTTGCCGAGACCCAAAGGACAAACGCCAGCACCAGCAGGGAGACGTAATAGATGCCCGTCGCGCCTTCGATGGCGATCCCGAAGATGTATGGTGTGGGCACGGCGAAGCCGTCGAAGCCGCCGGTGACCGCGGTCCACTTCTGGAAGACGGTCCCAACGATGCTGCCAAAGGCCAGTGTGGCAATCGCCAGGTACAGGCCGCTCATGCGCAGGGTCGGCCGGCCGATTGCCGCGCCGCAGAGGGCGGTGAACAGGCCGGCGAGCGGCAACGTGACAAGAAAGGGTACGCCCTGTGCGAGCAGAACGGCGTTGACATAGGCACCGATGCCGAGGAACGCCGCATGGCCGAGGCTGATCAGCCCGGTGTACCCGACCAGCAGCATCAACCCCACGCCGGCAATGGCAAAGATGAACACCGCGCCGAGTTCGCCGACGTAGAATTCGCCTAGCAACAGAGGGGCGATGAGCACGAGGACGGCGAGCAGGCCATACCAGAAACGGTCACCGTTATGCTTCCATAGCGCGATGTCCTGTCGATACTGCGTGCGGAACAGATAGCGCATCGATCAGACCCGCTTTCCCATGCGTTCCGCGAACAACCCCTGGGGCCGGACGAACAGCATCAGCAGCAGCACGACATTCGAGGTGACCTCCTGGAACCCGGCGGGTAGCTTGTAACCGGCGAACTGTTCGACAATCCCCACGATCACGCCGCCGACTAGCGAGCCGGGAATGCTGCCGAAGCCGCCGATCACGGCTGCCGCGAAGGCCTTGATGCCGAGGAACCCCATGTTCACGTCGATCATGGAAACCGGGGACAGCAGAATACCTGCCAGGCATGCGACGCCAGCGCTTATGGCCCAGATCAGCGAGAAGATCGTGCGCACCGGAATGCCCATGTAATAGGCGGCGAGCTGGTTCTGCGACGCGGCCTGCATGGCGACGCCGACACGGGTCTTGCTGAAAAAGAGATACAGTATGCCGCAGAGCAGAAGCGTGCCGACGATGATCGACAGATTGTCCTCTCCGAGGATCAAGCCACCGATATTCGCGGTCTTGTTGGTGAACGGCGTGTTAAAGCCGACGGAGTCGTAGCCCCAGGTTATGCCTGCCACGGCGCGAAAGATGAAGCCCAGCCCAAGCGTCAGCATGACCACGGCGAACTGCGGCTGGCCGATCACGCGTCGGAGGACAAATGCATCCAGGGCGTATCCGAAGGCGGCGGTGATGACGATCGCCAGGATGCCGCCGACCCAGTAGGGCAGATGGAAATTCGCGATCAGAGTGAACGCGACGAAGCCGCCAAGCATCATGACATCGCCCTGGGCGAAGTTCACCATCTCGGTGGCCTTGTAGATCAGCACAAAGCCGAGTGCGATCAGCCCGTAGATACAACCGGACGCCGCGCCGTTGACGATTAGCTGCAAAATGCGCGCGGCGTCTTCCACTGCCGACGGCCTCCCTGCCCATGGGCCAGCGGGCCCTTCGTTGTCATTGGCGGGGAGGATAGGTTGGTGGCCGAAGCGGCGTCAATTGCCGCCGGGGCTTGTTATGGCGCGGTTGATCAGAAAAGCGACATCTGGCCGGGACCAGTGGTTTCCGCGGCCGAACCGTCGGGAACGGCGAACCGTTGGCAGTCGAGCTGGGTCCGCACTTCGCCGAAGCCGAACTGGCGCGCGGCGCGTGTGAACCGCCGGGCCAGCAGGTCGGCGTAGACACCCTGACCCGTGAAGCGATGATGAAACCGCGGGTCGTTCAGTTGGCCGGCCCTGGTTTGCCGGATCAAGCTAAGGACGTGGCGGGCGCGATCGGGGAAGTGGGTTTGCAGCCACTCCTCGAACATTTGCCTGAGTTCCAGCGGCAGGCGCAGCAGCACATACCCGGCGTGGCGGGCGCCTGCCCTGGCGGACGCTTCGAGGATCTTCTCCATCTCGGCGTCGTTCAGCGCCGGGATCATGGGGGCCGCGAGAACGCCGACCGGCACGCCCGCCCGTGTCAGTTCGGCGATGGTGTGCAGGCGGCGGGCCGGTGTCGCCGCACGCGGCTCCATCACCCGGGCGAGGCGGGCGTCGAGTGTGGTGACGGATATATGGACGCGCGCCAGATTCCGTTTCGCCATCGAGGACAGGATGTCGAGATCCCGCAGCACACCGGATGACTTGGTGACGATGCCGACCGGATGGTTAAACCGGTCCAGCACCTCCAGCACCGCACGGGTGAGCTTCAATGTGCGTTCCACCGGCTGATACGGGTCGGTGTTCGAACCCAGGGCCAGCGTGCGTGGGATATAGCCGGGCTTGCGCAGTTCCTTTTCGAGGAGTTCCGCGACATCGGGCTTGAAAACCAGTTTGGTTTCGAAATCCAGGCCGGGCGAGTAGCCGAGATAGGCGTGCGTGGGACGCGCATAACAGTAAATGCAACCGTGCTCGCAGCCACGGTAGGGATTGACGGCGCGGTCGAAGCCGATGTCGGGGGACGTGTTCCAGCTTATCGCCGAGCGGGTCGAATCGCGGGTGAGCGTGGTGTGCAGGCGCGGCAGTTCGCCGACGTCCTGCGACAGCGTTTCCCAGCCGTCGTCGAACGGCGAGGCGGCGTGGGCCTCGTATCGGACGCCAGGGTTGCTGACGGCGCCGCGTCCGGCGGCCTGGCACGACGGAAACCGCTGGACTGGGCCAGCGTCCGGGGCGCCGGCATTATCCATGGCGGAAATGGCGTTTCGATCGATTCGCGCGTCCATCTGAACCCTCCTGACCCCGACGAGTGTTGGGTGTCCCGATCCCATTGTCCGATCCGTTGTTCGTACTATGTTCGAGGCGGGTGATCCCACAGCTTGCAGCCGATGTCAAGAACATGATGGCAACATCAACGGAATTGGCCGGGTGCGGGGCCGGGCGAGCGCGCATGTAGCCATAAAGACTTGACAACGTCGCGTGTGCATCCTCTCTAGCGCCCGCGTAGCGTCCGATCCGATGGAGAGAGCGCCTGCCTGCCGTAGGGGTGTAGCTCAATTGGCTAGAGCGCCGGTCTCCAAAACCGGAGGCTGGGGGTTCGAGACCCTCCACCCCTGCCATTTTGCGGGTAACGGCATGGAATCTGGCCTGCGATCATCGAGGGATTTGACGAACGTGGCGTTCCAACCGGCTAAATTCGTGCGTGAAGTGAGAGCGGAAGTGGCCAAGGTGACCTGGCCGAGCCGCAAGGAAACACTGGTGACGACTGGCCTGGTGTTTGCCATGGCTGCGATCGCTGCGATCTTCTTCTTCGTCGTCGATCAGGTAATCGGCCTTGGGGTGCGCGCGTTGTTCAATGTGGGCATCTGAGAAGGGTTCCGCGAAATGGCCAAGAACTGGTACGTTGTCCACGTGTACTCTGGTTTCGAGAAAAAGATCGCCCAGCAGATCACCGAGCAGGCCGCGCAGAAGGGTCTGGCGGAGCAGTTCGAGGCCGTGTTGGTGCCGTCTGAGAATGTCGTCGAGGTCAAGCGTGGCCGCAAGATCAACAGCGAGCATAAGTTCTTCCCCGGCTATGTGCTGGTGAAGATGGAGCTCACGGACGACGCCTGGCATCTTGTCAAGAACACGCCGAAGGTGACTGGTTTCCTCGGCAGCAAGACCAAGCCCAGCCCAATCAGCGAGGCTGAGGCTGAGCGGATACTGAAGCAGAGTCAGGAGGGCGTGGATCGGCCGCGGCCGGCGGTTCTGTATGAGATCGGCGAGCAGGTGCGTGTAGCCGACGGTCCGTTCACCAGCTTCAACGGCACGGTCGAGGAGGTCGATGAGGAGAAGGGCCGCGTCAAGGTCAGCGTATCGATCTTCGGCCGTTCGACGCCCGTTGAGCTTGAATATTCCCAGGTGGAGAAGCTGTAAGGGCTGAATACATCCGAAAAAAGCCCTGGCCGGAGGGCTTTTCGCGTCGGCTCGTGCACCCGTTCAGGCGTTCATCGCGGCCGGAAGACGCGGTGCAGGGATGCCTTCCGGATCGAGCCGATAGCCGCCCCCTTCGGTCACCAGCAGACGGGCATTGGCCGGATCGGGCTCGATCTTTTGCCGCAAGCGATATATATGCGTCTCCAAGGTATGCGTCGTGACGGCGGCGTTGTAACCCCAAACCTCGTTCAGCAGAACCTGGCGCGCGACGGAGCGGGTCCCGGCGCGATACAGGAACTTCAGGATGGCGGCTTCCTTTTCCGTCAGGCGAATGCGCCGGTTCTTGGCGGGCTCCTGCAGCAGCTTTGCCGCTGGGCGGAACGTGTATGGCCCTATGGTGAAGACGGCATCCTCGCTGTTTTCAAAAATCCGCAACTGGGCCCGCAAGCGGGCCAGCAGAACGGCGAGCTTAAACGGCTTGGCGACATAGTCGTTAGCGCCGCAATCCAGCCCCTTAACCACGTCGGTTTCGCTGTCGTACCCGGTCAACATGATGATGGGCATGCGGTGGCCCTGCTTGCGCAACTTGGCACACAGGTCGCGGCCGTCTCCGTCAGGCAGGCCGACGTCCAGGATAACCGCGTCGAAACGGGCATCCTTGGCTGCGAGGCAATCCTCCGCTGTTTTAACCGAGGCGGCCTCGGTCGCGACGAATTCACCGTCCACGGCGAGCTGATCAACCAAAGTCTCACGCAGTGCGTCGTCGTCATCGACGATCAGGACCGGGCGTTCTGCCGACATAATCGAGTTCCTCTTGCCAGTGTGGGACACGGTTTGTTACCGTTGCCCCAATGATTCGCATTAAGAAGCCCAAGCCACCATATCCGTTCCTGGACTGGGACGAAATCGGTTCCGTAGCCTTTATGAACGGCAGCCCTTCACAAGATTGCGCGTGGAAACGGCTAGGCGCTAGGGTCGGGTCCATCACATCCCTCTATTTCCTTCCTATATGGTTTCTGTGATCAAGTCGTCATCTCTTGCTGACGCGAATTGTCGTTTGAAGGTCAATAGTGACGAAATTTGGTTACGGAATGTTCCAAAATCTCACGGAGCCCTCAGCCGGGGCGCGGACCGGTGTCACCCGGCAGGCTACGGATGTCCGCTGACGCAGCCGTTTCGGGCGATCACGCCAGGCTGCGCCTGAGGCAGGTTCATCGCGCAGCCTCCGATCTTCGGCGAGGTGTCCCCGTCGTGATCACTGGCCAGGCGCCTTTGCTGATCCTGGCTGCCGAGACGACCGGTGACGACGAGTTGGTCGAGTTGGAGGCGGTTTCGGGTGCCCGGCCGGTCCTGATACTTGCCCCGACCCGGGCGGCGGCGATACTTCGTGCGCCGATGTCGGCGGACATGACCGCCGTCGCTGTCGCGCTGCCCGACACATCCGGAAAAATCAAAGTATATCAATCCCTTGCGGATCCATTGGCGGAACAGCCAGCGGTTCGGGATTTGCTGCGAGTGGTGCCCGCGCCGCCGTCTTCCGATGCCGCAATCGGCCTCGCCAAGATCGGACGGTTGCTGCCGGCGGTCCTCGCGGTTCCGTTCCCGGCCGGTAGTGCGGCGTTGATCCGCACCCACGGTTTGGTCGAAGTCGCTGCGGTCGACATACTCGCGTATGCGGAGACCGAGGTGGCCGGCCTCCGGCAGATCGTTTCGGCGGACGTGCCGCTCAACGGCGCGCCTGACAGCCGGGTCGTGGCATTTCGGAGCCATGGTTCCATGGTCGAACATCTCGCGATCGTGATCGGCCGCCCCGAGAGCAGCGACGCCCCACTCGTCCGAATCCACTCGGAATGTTTCACCGGTGACCTGCTCGGGAGTATGCGGTGCGACTGCGGCGAGCAGCTTCGTGGCGCCATCCGCCGCATGGCGGAGGACCGTTCAGGTGTCTTGCTTTATCTGGCCCAAGAAGGCCGCGGGATAGGGCTGGTAAACAAGCTGCGAGCCTACGGGCTTCAGGATCGCGGCCTCGACACCATGGATGCAAACCGGGCGCTGGGGTGGGGGGCCGATGAGCGCAACTTCCTGATCGCCGCTACGATGCTGAGAATCATGGGAATCAACCGCGTACGGCTGCTGACCAACAATCCCGAGAAGGTGGACGCCATCACAGCGTGCGGCATAGACGTGGCGGGCCGGGAGCCGCATCAATTTGCACCTAACGGGGTGAACGATGAGTATCTAGCGACCAAGGCCGCGCGGTTCGGCCACATGTTGGATTAATCCGTGTTAGTGAAGCAGCGCCCTGGACCGGAAGGCGGACTGAACGGATAAAGGCTCGACGTCCATTCGCATGAGATATAAATGACACCGTCAGAAATCGAACGTCTCCAAACCTACCTTCGCAAGCTGTTCGGCAGTGAGCGGATCAGGATCGTCGCGCCGAAACGCCGCGGTCTGTCCACCGAGGTGGCAGTGAACGACGAGACGATAGGAACAGCGCACAAGGATGTGGATGACGGTGAGACATCGTATTCCATACACCTGACCGTGCTGGAGGAGGACTTGCCGGCGCCTCGTCCGCTGGCCGTCAAACCGGCGGCCGGCTCATCCGGCCGGCGCTAGCCGCCGCACCTGCCGTTCCGTCACCAGCCGCGGCTGAGCGGGCTTAATCCTGTTGCAGCGGTACAAGCCCTGTGCCTTGGAGGACCGTAACTGTCTGCAATATGCGCCCATCGAGGCGAACGGAGGTTCGGGGCAAGGCCTGTGCCGACTGAAACCATTGCGTGGCGGGGCCGGTCTGGCCCACCGCCAGGACCAACACGTCACGCCCTGCGAATTGTCCCAGCGGATGGGCGAAACCGAACTGACGCGAGTCAGCATTCAGGCACAGCATCGTTGTGTTTGGTCCAAGAGCATAGCCGATCTTGCCAGCATCCCGCCAATTGAGTGCCGCCACTAACGCCCCGCTCGGCAGCAGCCCCCGCGCGCGGAGATCGTCGCGGACCGACGTCCAGTCCACTCCCTCCGGCGTCGGATCCGTTTGCATGACCTCGGCCAGCCTGCCACCCAACCAGTCGAGCTGGAGCTGCGTCGCGATGACGGTCACCGCTGCCAGCACGAGCGTCGCTGTCGTCCAGACCAGCCGCCGGATCCAGGCGCGGTCGGCGTGTTGAGCGATTGCATCGCCGAGCATGGGGAACATCATCAGGTAGCCTGGTGCTGCCCAGTGATAGAGGACTCGCTGGCTCGACCAGGCTGAGATCACTGCAAACACGACGATAGGGGGCGCGGCCAGCCAGACCAGCAGGCGCCGGGGCCAGAGCACGTCGTGCTGAAATCCGCGCACGAACAAGACCATCATCGGAAGCCACACCCAGGGCAGCACGAACAGCGCCTCGCCGGCCAGGGTCTGGACAGCCATTAAGGGCCGGAACCGCAGGCCCAGCGCTCTATCGCTTTGGAACGCGAAGGATGCCCACCCGTGCGTCGCGTTCCAGATCAGCACGGGCGAAAACACCACCAGTGCCAGCGCGGCCCCGATATAGGGTTCGGGGCGAACCAGCCAGTGCCGATGCGGCCGGCTGGCCAGCACATAGAGGAACGCGCCGCCGATCGTCAAAACGGCCGAGTACTTCGAAAAAAGCGCCGCTCCCGCGCATACTCCCGATCCCGCCCACCAGCCCAGCCCCCGCCAATACCGCCCTCTCTGGCCAGTAGCCGGCAGCGCGTGCAGCAGACAAAGCGCCGCCCCGAGCAAGGCCGCGTCCAGCGGCCCGTCGGGCAAAACCCAGGATCCCGCGGTCACACCGAACACCGGTGACAGGTTCAATGCCGCGACCGCCCAGAAACCCGCTCGCCGGTCCGACACCAGGCAGCAGATCCGGAATACCAGGACCTGCGACACCGCGAACAACAGGATGAACGGCAGGCGCACGGCCCACGGCGCCTCGGTCCCGAGTAGATGGGCAGCGCCCCACGAGAGCCACCAACTGGTGGGTGGATGATCGAAATAACCGAGACAGAGGACACGCCCGGCTGTCACCATATAGCTCTCGTCCACCCCCAGCCCGGTGGTCGCCGCGAACATCAGGCGGATCAACGTCGTTCCGACGATCAGCCGGAGGATTGGAGACACCCTCATGGACTGCGGCTGCTTCTGCTGATTCGCGGCGACGGAGGTGATCGACTGGATCGACGACGGTGACACGCCGCCAGACTTCTCGGACGAACACTAAGAGGCGACAATCCGCTGGGTCTGAATGCCCAGGCCCTCGATGCCCAACCGTACCACGTCGCCCACCTTCAGGAACACCGGTTCCGGCTTCACGCCAAGGCCCACGCCGGGCGGCGTGCCCGTGGCGATCACGTCGCCCGGGTGCAGCGTTATGAAGTGGCTGACATAGCTGACCAGTTTGACCACCCCGAAGATCATCGTCTGAGTCGAGCCGTCCTGGAAACGCCGCCCGTTGACTTCGGTCCACAATGGCAGGTCCTGCGGATCACTGACCTCGTCCTTCGTCACCATCCAGGGTCCGGTTGGGCCGAATGTATCGCATCCCTTGCCTTTATCCCACGTGCCACCACGCTCCAGCTGATATTCCCGCTCGCTCACGTCGTTGCAGACGCAATAGCCGGCAACGTAATCCAGCGCATCATGCTCCGGCACATACCGGGCGGTCTTGCCGATCACCACACCCAGTTCGACTTCCCAGTCCAGCTTCTTCGAACCGCGCGGCAGCTTCACATCGTCGTTCGGACCGTTAAAGGCGCTGAGCGACTTCAGGAACACGATCGGCTCCTTCGGGATCGGGTTGCCGGTCTCGGCGGCGTGGTCGGAATAGTTCAGGCCGATGCAGACATAATTCACCGGCCGCGCGACGCAGGGGCCGATCCGCGGATTGCCCTCGACCTTCGGCAGCTTCGACGGGTCCACGCTGGCGATCATCTTCAAAGATGCATCCGAGAGGGCGTACCCGTCGATTTCGCGGAGGATGCCGCTCAGGTCGCGGATCGTCCCGTCATTGGCGAACAGTCCGGGCTTCTCGGCCCCGGCCGGGCCGTAGCGCAACAGTTTCATAACGTTCTCCCCATGTTCGGTTCACAGCGTCAGACCGCCATCTATAACGATTGCCTGGCCGGTGATGAACTGGGCATCGTCAGTTGCGAGGTATACCGCCAGTGCCGCGATCTCCTCCGGGGTACCCAGCCGGCCCATCGGCTGCCGCGCCACGAAAGCGGCCCGGGCGGCGTCGATCGAACCGGCGGCAGCGGCGTTCGCGGCGATGCGCTCGTCCAGGCTGGGGGTCTCGATCGTTCCCGGGCAAAGGCAGTTGCAGCGGATGCCCCTGGTCACGTAGTCGGTGGCGACTGATCTCGTCATGCCGATCACCGCGGCCTTCGAGGCACTGTAGACGAAGCGGTTTGGCACGCCCTTCAGGCTGGACGCGACTGAGGCAACGTTGATGATCGCGCCGCTGCCGCGCGCCAGCATGGCAGGCAAAAAAGCCTGCATGGTGCGGAACATCGACCGGCAATTGAGGTCGAACGCGAACAACCAGTCGGCCTCGCTTGCCTCCAGAAGCGTGCCCTGGTGGACCACCCCGGCGCAGTTCACCAAGACGTTGACCGGTCCGGCATCCTGCGCCGCACGGGTAATCGCCGCGGCGTCGAGAACATCCAGTCCCAAAGTCCGGATCGACAGTGACTCCAGTCCGGTGAGCTTTGCCGTATCGATGTCCGTTGCGACGACCTTGGCTCCGGCCGCGGCGAACGCCTTGGCGGTCGCGCGCCCGATCCCCTGGCCGGCCGCGGTTATAAAGGCTGTCTTACCTGTCAGTGACGGCATCGGACCTACCCCCTCACGCGCCCGTTGGAGCTGCAAGGGCCGCATTAGGGCATTTCGCGCGGCACGTCACTCTGCCTCATCACGTTAATCTTCCAGTGTGAACCCGACCTTCATCGTCACCTGATAGTGCCGGACCTCGCCGTCCTGGATCTCGCCGCGCTGCTGGGTCACTTCGAACCAGCGCAGGTTCCGGGTCGTTTTGGAGGCCCGGGCGATCGCGCTCTCGATCGCATCGGCGTGGCTGATCTCCGACGATCCGGCGAGTTCGATCATGCGATATGTATGGTCGCTCATTTCGAGATGCTCCGTTTAGCGGGTTGTATGCTGGCGTAACTGGTGAAGCAGCGTGCGGTCGCATTGCCACGCGTTAGTTTGTTCCGAGAGCCGGTGACCTTGCCGTCGACAGCTTCTGCGGGCTGTCCCAAAGCCGGATGAACCGGAACTAAAGAGGCTGTAGCATCGCGATCCGACGCCACGATAGTCGAGGGTGCTATGGCAAGCCCACTTGTGGAACGCCACGGTGACCGGATTGCCGGTGTGCTGTCCTGTTACGACCGGCTTGTTGTGACCGGAACGCTGCCGACCGTCTGCTACGTAGGCGGGATGACGCGGTTCCTCTGCGCCGACCAGATCCGTATTTTCGACTACCCGGACTTTGCGGTGATGCGCGATTGGGTGCCGGGGGCTATCGCCCCGGCACCGACCTCACCCAATCGCAAGCCTCGTCCATCGCCGCGCTTGCCCGGTCCACGACCCCCGGCCAGAAGAAGAACCCGTGGTTCATGCCATCCCACCGCTTCATCTCCGTCGGCACCCCGGCCTGCCGCAACCGCTCGGCATAATACTCGCCTTCGTCGCGCAGCGGATCGTACTCCGCCGTCACGACTAGAGCCGGCGGCAAGCCGCTCAGATCGTCAGCCCGAAACGGACTGGCATGTGGATGCGCACCGTGCGAGGGTTCGGCCAGATAGTGGTTCCAGAACCAGATCATCCCGTCCCGGGTCAGCCCGTAGCCCTCGGCGTTTTCCACCATCGAGGGCGTGCCGGGCTCATAATGATCCGTGACCGGATAGATGAGCAGCTGGCCCAGCAACGCCGGCCCGCCTTCGTCACGGATGCGGAGCGCAGTCACTGCGGCGAGATTGCCGCCCGCGCTGTCGCCGGCCACGAACACCCGTCCCGGATCGGCACCCAGTGCGGCTGCATTGGCCGCCGCCCAACGGGTAGCCGCCAGGCAGTCGTCCGTCGCTGCGGGGAAATTTCGCCTCGGGCGCCAGCCGGTAATCCACCGAGACCACCACACAGCCCGTTCCGGCGCACAGATTGCGGCACATGCCATCATGGGTGTCCAGGCTGCACACCACGAACCCGCTGCCGTGGAAGAACACCATCAGCGGGAACGGACCTGCGCCCAACGGCGTGTAGACCCGCAGCCCCAACGAGCCGCCCGGACCCTGCATGTCCCGGTTGGTCACGCTCGCAACGTCCGGAATCCGCAACCCGGGAAACTCCCGAGCGGCGAATTGGGCTCGGGCGTCGTCCACCGACAACGTGTGCAGCGCCGGCAAGTTGGCGCGTAAGCTTAGAAGCATCTGGATCTGAGGATCGACTGCCATTTCATGCGACCTCGACTTGGCCGGCTGTGCCGATACCGCCGCCGGCGCACATTGTCACCACGACGAACTGCGCACCCCGCCTCTTGCCCTCGAGCAGGGCGTGGCCCGCTCGCTGCATCGCCTGCGCGATGACAGGGCGTCCGAGCGCCCAGCTCCGCATATCCTTAAAAGCGCCTCTGCAGGCACGGCCGATCGGCGGGCGGGCGGCGGAGACGAGAATGGCGCTGCACATTGGCGGGGGACGCTGCTTATCTTGCATCGACGGCGCAGAGGGTAAGGGAAGCGTCGCCATTTTAGTTTCCTCCACTCCACAGAATTGACCGCGATGATCCCGCCGCGATGAAATTCTGTCCATCGTCCACGATCCTGATGGTTCCGATTGACCTGACGGGGCACGGTCCATAGCTTTCGGCCCATGTCCGATACGGTCCGCAACAACCGGTCTGAAATCCCAAAGGCGTGGCCTTTTGAGGAGGCGCGGAAGGTTGCCCAGCGCCTCGCCACATCGGGCAAGGAAACCGCGCTGTTCGAAACGGGATATGGCCCCTCGGGGCTGCCGCATATCGGCACGTTCGGCGAAGTCGCGCGCACTAGCTGGGTCCGACGGGCGTTCTCCGAAATGACCGGCCTGCCGTCTAAGCTGCTGGCATTCAGCGACGACATGGACGGTCTTCGCAAGGTGCCGGACAACATCCCCAACAAGGATCTTCTTGCCCCCCACCTCGGCAAGCCGCTGACGCAGATCCCGGATCCGTTTGGCACCCACGACAGCTTCGGGGCGCACAACAACGCGAGGCTGCGGGCGTTCCTGGATTCTTTCGGCTTCGATTATGAGTTCGCCTCATCCACCGAATACTATAAGGCAGGCCGCTTCGACGCGGCGCTGATGCGTCTGTTGGAGTGCTACGGCGCGGTTATGGCAGCCACGCTGCCGACCCTTAGGGCGGAACGGAAGGCGACCTACTCACCGATCCTGCCGGTGCATCCGCATACTGGCGTGGTTATGCAAGTGCCGATGGAGCGGTTTGATTCGGCCGCCGGCACGGTGACGTGGACGGACCCCAGGACCGGCGAAACGTTCGAGACGTCCGTCAGAGGTGGCGCTTGCAAGTTGCAATGGAAGGCAGATTGGGCCATGCGCTGGTATGCGCTATCGGTCGACTATGAGATGTCCGGCAAGGACCTGATCGACTCGGTCAAGCTGTCCAGCCGGATCTGCCGCATCCTGGGTGGACAACCGCCCGAAGGCATGACGTACGAGCTTTTCCTGGATCAGGACGGACAGAAGATAAGCAAGTCCAAGGGCAATGGCCTGTCGGTCGACGAATGGCTGCGGTACGCGCCGCCCGAGTCGCTGTCCCAGTTCATGTACAACAAGCCCCACAGCGCCAAGCGGCTGTATTTCGACGTCATACCCCGCGCCGTGGACGAATACGTCGGCAACCTGGACAAGCTATTTGTGCAGCCTGAACCGAGTAATCCGGCCTGGCACATTCATGGCGGCCGTGTGCCGAACCATGCCGGCAGCCCGGTGTCCTTTGCGATGCTGCTTAATCTGGCCAGCGTGGTTAACGCGGACTCGCCCGACATCCTGTGGGGTTTCATCCGCCGATACGTGAACGGCGCCAGCCCGGAAACCGAGCCGCTGCTGGACCGGCTAGTTCACCACGCCATCTCCTACTACAGGGACTTCGTCCGCCCCCATAAACGCTACCGCCAGCCCGATCCAACTGAGCACGCCGCGCTGGAAGATCTGGCAACGGCGCTCGGCGCGCTGTCCGACAGTTCGCCCGAAACGATCCAGAACGCGGTGTTCGAAGTCGGCAAGCGCCACCCGTTCCCCGATTTGCGAAGCTGGTTCGGCTGCTTGTACCAGGTCTTACTGGGCCAACAGGACGGTCCCCGCTTCGGCGGGTTTGTCGCTCTCTACGGCATCGCGGAGACGATAGCCCTGATCAAAGCGGCGCTCGCACGTCGAGCGGATGCGGCTTGACGGATGTCGGCTAGGACGCGAAACGCTCTTAAAAGCTGGGCTCGTCATTTGCCGGCGGTGCTGGGTGTGGCCCTGCTTATCGGTGCCATCTATGTGGTGCAGCGGGAGTTTCGCCATCTGCGCCTGAAAGACATCGGCGAGGCGCTGGCCGCGATCCCGGTTCACTCGCTGGTGTTTTCTTTCACCTGGACAATCCTTTCGTACTTCATACTGACCTTCTACGACCGCCTCGGGACGATCTACGCCGGCCACAAAGTTTCCTACGGACGCGTCGCTTTCGCCTCGTTCTGCGCTTACTCGCTGTCGCACAACCTTGGATTCGCAGCCATTTCGGGCGCCGCGGTGCGTTATCGGCTGTACGCGCACTGGGGGCTGACACCGCTGCAGATCGGCAAGACCGTCGCGTTCTGCAGCCTGACCTTCGGGCTGGGCGGTATGGTGCTAGGCGGTGCGATCCTGTTCATGGAGCCGCGGGCGATCCCGTTCTTCGGCCCTCATCTTCCCAAAATAGCGCTCTACGGCGTCGGTGCGCTGTTTTGGGGCATCGTTCTGGGCTACGTCACGCTTTCAAAAGTCTTTGGCCGGATGACGGTGCTCGGTCACGATATCGTGCTACCGGGTTGGCGTATGGCGATCGTCCAGGTGTTGCTGGCGACCGTCGATGTCGCGGTCACCGCCACAATCTTCTACGCCCTGCTGCCACACTCACCGGGCCTGACCTGGCTTATCTTCCTGGGTATCTATGTCGCGTGCTACACCGCCGGCCTTGCCGCCAACCTGCCCGGGGGGATAGGCGTTTTCGACACTGCGATGCTGTTCGGGCTCCAACCCTACATGAGTGCACCGCATATTATCGGCGCCATCCTCGTGTTTCGGCTGTATTACTATGTCATCCCGCTGTTCCTCGCGGGCTCCCTGTTCGCCGGCAACGAGATTCTGCTTCGCGGTGGCGGTTTGCTTCGCCATGTCAACCGGCTGGCCCCGGTCCAGGCGATCGGCCGCTGGAGCGAACCCGACTTTGCCGTGACCGCCGCCACGGGTGCCGTCGGCCTGTGCGGGGTACTGATGCTGTGCCTTGGCGTGCTGGCGCCGCAGGCAGACTTCTCGTGGATCGACCCGGACTATGGCGAGCTTGCCAGCCAGGCGGGCCAGTTCGTGCCGTCCCTGATTGGCGCTGGCCTGGTGATGACGGCTATCAGCCTGTCACATCGCGTCAACCTTGCCTGGGGCCTGACCATATTCCTGCTGGTACTGGGGGCCGCGTTCGCGGCAACGCAGGACAACCGGCTGTGGGTGGCCGGCATCCTGATCCTCACAACGCTGCTGCTCGCACCGTTCCGAGCCTGCTTCTATCGCCATGCCCACCTGATGACCGGACCGCTCCAGCCCGGTAGCGCCTTGACGCTGGCTGTGCTCGGCTTGTGCCTGTTCTCACTGGCGATGGCACGGTCGCACACTCATTCGCTGCAGAATAACGCCTTCTGGGCGGTTATCATCTCCCGCGAGTTACCCAACACGCTGCGGCTGGCGGTTGCAATCGCCGTGCTGCTGGGGCTCACGGCTATCTGGCTGTTGCTTCGGCCAGGGCGGGTGCACTACCTGCCGTGGGACAGCAGCGCTCGACAACTGCTCCTTGGCATGGGCGCGGGCCTGGGTCAGGCTGCGGACGGCGTTATCCTGGGCGAGTCCGCCCGTGCGGCGATCCCCTTTCGGCGTTGCGGCCGGGTGTTGCTGGGCCTGGGCGATCCTGTCGGGGATGAGACCGATCGGGTCTCAGCGATCTGGCGCCTGCGTGATCTGGCGCAGCAGGAGGGTTTGGATGCCGCCATCTGGCACGCCGGACCCGAGCTGCTGAAGGTTTACGGTGATATCGGCTTGACCGCGCTGCCGCTGGGCCCCGACGGTCTGCCCATGCCCGAGTCAGAGGGCGACACGCCGGCAGCCGAACAATACCTGGTTTGCAAGGCAGAGCGGGATCTGAATCTTTTGTTGCCTGTCCTGCCAATCCTTGCGCGGGGACTGCGACCCGGCGTGTCCGTCGTCGTGTAATCCATACAGTCGATCGATCCTTGTGGTCCTGATGATCGGGTTACGGGATTTGTGATTGCGGAGACGTAGGTCTGGCGCAATCCAGCGAAGGTCCCAGGCGTCAACCCGGCTATCGCGAGCAGTTAGCCCATCTTTGACAGCCGCTCAAAAACAGCCTGCATTATCAGCATGTTGTGCTGCAAATTTTCGCCGAGTAACACTACATTCGCGCATTGGGCGGGTCATGCGACGTATTTCCTCACCCCGCCCGGCGCCGGGTCGATCTGCAAGGCATCGTAAATCTGGCGCAGGTCAGGCTCGGCGACGGTCGCCTTTCGGACATGCAGTGTGTGGCCGTCGCGCTGGCGGAAGGTGGCGGTGACCCGCTGCTGCACGGACAGCACGGCCCGCAAACCGGACCATGAAAGATGGTCCCCCTTTGCCGCCAGCTTGCGTCGGATGGTCTGGACCGTCTGATAGGCCAGAACGGTGATGAACAGATGCCCTTCGGTGCGATCTTCTGTGTGGTGGAACACCGGGCGCAAGCCGAGGTCCGACTTCAAGCCGCGGAACACCGCTTCCAGGTCGGTCAACATGGTATAGGTCCGCCACAGAGTGGCGTCATCCCAGGCGGTTTCGTTGCTGCGCAGGCAGTAAACACCCGGGTGGGTCAGCTTGGACCCCTCGACCGGGGTCTGCGTCCAGGTGATGGCGGTGGCGTTCAGGCCCGTGTCATCGGGGGTGACGGTGATCTCGAAGTGCTGGCCGACCCCGCGGCTCTTTTCTTTCAGCCGCCCGATGCGCTGCTGGATCGCCGCGATGGTCTTCTGGGTGCGGGGTTTGCTCAGTCCGTCAGCGAGTTTGGTCAGGCCTGCCTCGAACGACTTGACGAAGCGCGCGTTGATCGCAGTCTCCTTGGTCTGGCGCCCGGCGGAGTGGCAATAGAGCCGAACCTCGGTGCCATCCTTGTCCAGGACGCGTTGCAGCCGAACGGTTTCTTGCGACGCGGTCAGGATCTCGGTTGCCTGGTCGGGGTCGAACTGGCGGATCCGTTCGCGGCTGACGGCGAGGTAGCGGTAGCCTTGTTCCCTGAGCCAGGCGAGGTTGGCTTCCGTGGCGATGCCGGCATCCATAATGATGAGCGCGCCCTTGGGGGCGTCGAGGCCTTTGAGCATGTCCTGCAGCGTGCCGCCCTCGGCGACATTGCCCGCGAACATCCTGGACCTGCGCACGAAGCCGCTGCTGTCGAGCACCATGCCCAAGGTCACCAGCGGGCAGTCGGTGCGCTTCTCTTTCGAGCGTCCGCGCGCGGCTTTGGGATTTTTGTCGGCGGTGCCTTCAAAGTACGTATTGGTCAGGTCGTAGAGCGTGACGGTGGTCGGCAGCGTGAACAGGTCGCGGATGCGGGCAAAAAGCGCTGCCTCGATGGCGTCGCGGTGGCGCAGCAGGAGATCGGAGACGCGGTAGAGGCGAACCAGCGGCATGGCCTCGAAGTCGGTGTCGAGCAATTCGCCAAGGGCGCTGCGGCCGCGCACCCACTGCCAGGTGCTCAGTTCCGAACCGGGGGCAGCCATGCGCCCGATCAGGCTGGCGGTCACGCCCGCGCGCTGGACCCCGTTGAAGCCGAGGTTTTGCAGAATGGGGGCAAGGCCGGTCCAGCCGATGGCGGCGAGCCCAACGGCCTCGACGCCGACCGAGCGGGGGCGGGCGAGTTGCAGCGAGGCGATGTCGACCTCGGCGAAGTCGGCAGCGGGAGACGGTGCGGCGGCGTTGGGATCGTGTGGGCAAGATCGATCAGTCCCGGGGGTTGCCTCGCTGGCCGCGGCACGATCGTTCATGAGGCGGACGGCGTAGCGTTGGGCCAGGGTCTCGATGGGTTTGGCTTCGGCGATCAGGCCGGGTTGTGCGCCCAGCAACGCCTCGATGCGGGCACACAGACGCGGCCAGTCCGGTTGCGGCAGGTCGAAATGGCGGCCGAGGTTGAGCAGGGTCACCTGACGGACCTGCTTGCCGGTTCGGACGGAGGCGACGAGGCGGTGGGTGAAATAAGCCTCGCCGGTTGCCTTGTTCCGCGTTCTGGCGCGACGGATGAACATGCGC
>JBEKLE010000036.1:0-27112 GCA_050010355.1 Rhodopila sp.
ATCCGGCTTCACGATCTGGGCCAGTTGCGCCACGACGAAGCCCTCCGGTGTTTCGACCATCGTCGCCTCGCCCTGCTTCAGGCCGAACATCACGCGTTGCAGATCCGGCGGGACCTCAGGGCCGGCCTCGTTGCGGGTGATCAGCGGGCTGAGTTTCGGCGTTACCCCGGCGATGGTCGCGACGTCGGAGAACGGCTTGCCGTCCTGCACGGCGGTCATCATTGCGGTCGCGGCCTGATTCTGGAACCGGCGCCGCTGGTCCTGCTTCCAGTCATCGAGAACCTGGTCCTTCACCGCTTCGAACGGCTTCTTGCCAGGCGGGATCACGCTTTCCAGCGTCAGCGCATAATAGGTCGAACCGCCCGTGGAGGGGGTCTGCACCTCGGTCAGTTGCAGCGGATCGCCCTGCCGAGCCTGGAACGCGGCGGTGATGATGGCGGATTTCAGTTCGGCGGGGCCGGGGATCGGCGCCGGTTCTCCGGCCTGGGTATCGCCTTTCGAGTCCATGGTTCCGGTCACGCCGATCAGGCCCAGATCGCCCGGCAGGTTGTCCAGGGTGGTCCCGTTGCCCAGCAACTGATCCAGCTTGTTGGCTCGGTCGTACATCAGGTCCGCCGCCTTGCTGGCGATGATCCGCGCCCGCAATGCGTCCTTCGCCTGATCGAACGTGGTCGTTACGCCGCCGGCGATCTTCGTCACCTTCACCACGAACCAGCCGAGCTGGCCTTTCACCGGTTCGGACACGGCGTCGGCCGGCGATGCGAAGACCGCCTTGGCGAGGTCGGGATCGGGAAACTGCACCTGGGTGGCATCGTCCTGGGTGATGCCGGATGCGCCGTCCGCCTGTGCGGCCGCCTGCATCGCCGGCCAGTCGGCCCCGCCGCGCCATTTGTCGGCCAGCGCCCGCGCCTTCGCCTCATCGGGGGCCGAAATCACGTCGGCGGACCGTTTCTCAGCCGTTATGTATTCGGCTTTGCGCTCGTCGTGGGCGGCGTGCAGTTCGTCATCCGTTACGGTGATTTCGGATGCAAGCGACTGCGGCGACAACTCGATCGCCTTGATGCGGCGGAACTCCGGCGTGGTGTAGCTGTCGGGATGGTTATCATACCAGCGTTGCAGGACTGCGGCATCCGGCGCGGCTGGTTCGGGCGCGGCCGACAGCGGGAAGACGGCGGTGTCGACGGCGCGTTTTTCGAACTCGGAGTCGTAGAGCGGCGTTACCTCGGCGTCTGGAGCGGTCACCGAACCGCTGACCGCGGACAGCAACTGCTGCTGGGCGATGTCGGACCGGAGCTGGGCCAGGAAGCGGGCCTCGGTGAAGCCGTTGTTCTGCAGCACGGCGGTGAACACCGCTCGGCTGAACGTGCCATCGGAGCCACGGAAGGCCGGCATCGACCGCACCACCGTGGCCAGGGCGTCATCCGGGGTGACGATCCGCAGGTTGTTGAGTTCGGTGCCGAGAGCCGCCTGGTCGATCATGTGTTCGAGGGTTTGCTGGCCGACGCGGCGGCGCTGCGCGGCGCTTGCCTCCTGACCAGCGGGCAGGTTGCGGGTCTCCTGTGCCATCGCGCGCTGGTATTCGGCCTGGAAGGCAGGGATTTCGATGGTCTGGCCGCCAACCTTGGCGATCCAGGTCGGCGGACCCATCAAGCGGAAGATGTCGCCACTGATCCCCCAGCCGACGAACGAGACCGCCATGATCAGAAAGAATGCGCGGGCGATCCACGAATCTGTGTAGCGGCGGAACTGGGTGAGCATAAAAGACAACGGCCCGGAAATGGGAAACGGGCGGAGCATATACGGTGGCCGTGGTCACAAGGCCAGCTTCGGTTTCGGCGCCGACGAATGGCTTTCGACGGAACGGCCGAGCGAGCGATCGGCTTCGGAGCCACGACCGAGCCTGGCCACGGCGAGCTGGCATCACGCAGCGTGTGGCCGCCCGATGCTGCGGCTGTCAGCAGCCAGCCGAGGTTCCGGCTATGGGCAGTGCGGTCTCATTCGGCGCCCCCGGGGTGCCGTCCCAGATGACCAGATCGAAGCCGCATTCCTGAGCGCTTTCGTCGATTCGCTGCTTCGCCTCCCTCGCGCATGTGCCGGTCTGATAGATCGGCAGCTCATGGACGGCCCGTCTCGCGGTGTCGGTGCGGTAACTGACTTGAAACAGCCCTCGTTCGACTTCGTAAAGAGCCGCTCGAAGGACGTTTGTTTGCGAGCGTTTTGACTCCATCGTCACCCTCCCCGTGGCCGAAACATTTGTTCGCCGCGGCGTTGTGCGCGCCGGATGAACGTACCACCGTTGCCACAACGAATAAGAAGGACCGGCGAGCGTGAAACAACCAGTCACAAACGCGTGATAATCGTGAATACTGCGATTTAAGACCGTGCCGGCCGACGACGCCGCTGGTGGAATGTTTCGGCGACCGGTTGGGAGCTGACATTGAATGCGCGCGGGACGGGGTATTGGGGGCGCGGATGATGGCAGGGTGGCATTTCGATCTCGCCGTGATCAATGTCGGCCTGCCGCGTATCTCGGGGATTGAACTGGCCGGATTTGCCGCCAACCAGAATATCCCTGTGCTTCTCGTCTCCGGCCACCCGGAGAGCAACGATATGCTCGGGCGGTTTGGTTATCCCTTTCTCGCCAAGCCGTTTGGGGTGGACGCGCTTTGCGCGGAAGCCGTTCGGGTCATCGATGAAAGCCGAACGAACATTCGCCGCGTGCAAGCCTCGGCCGATAAAATGCTGGCGAACACCGAAGCCCTGTCGGCGGCCGTGATGGAGTCGCGCCGGCTGCTGCGTGAGATCAAGGCGCAGCAGATCATACGGGAACTGGGTAACGCGCCGATGCAGGGCTGGTCACACAGACGGCGCAACGACAGCGCATAGGGGTGGTGGAACGAGGTCCGATCGCAGGCGGCGATGATCCCGCTGCCGCGCGCACGGGATCGGGGGCGTGCTGGTGGTCCGAGACCACGGCGACGGTTCTGGCCGGAAGGGCGCGCACCGAACAGGGCGACTCCGACGGTCACTGAGGGCTATCTCGATCTGTTGAATGGCGTCTTCCAAAGCGGCAAGGCGTTCACCTCAAAGGGTGCGAAACACGCCGTGGAGGTGACGCCCGGTGGACAGATTAACGGACGATATATCGACTTCACCTACCAACCGATCGCCAACGCCGAGAGTGTTGTCAGCGGCATCTTCGTCGAGGGTAATGACGTGACCGCAAGGATGCCGGTTGAGGATGTTTTGCGCCGGCGAGAAGCGTTGCTGCGCGAGATGAACGCCAATCTGGAGCAGCTTGTCGCCGAACGCACCGCCAGTCTTCAGATCAGCCAGGCACCTCTTCGAACGATTTTCGAAACAAGCTACGTATTGCAGTGTGTTCTGGCGGTTGACGGGACACTGCTTGATGCCAATGCGACCTCGTTGGCGGTCATACAGGCGTCATTCGCGGAAGTTGTTGGCCAACCGTTCTGGAAGACGCCGTGGTTCAGCGCGACCGCCGGCATGCCGGAGCTTGTCAGCGCCGGCGTCGCCGCGGCTGCCCAGGGCGAATGCGTCCGGCGGGAGGTTTCGGTCCGGGTGCCGTCAGGCGTGCGGAGCTTCGATTTCTCGATGCGGCCGATCCGAAACCCGGAGGGTGGTGTCATCGCCATTGTTCCGGAGGCGGTGGATATTACCGAGCGGCGCCTGGCCGAGGAATCGCTGCGCCAATCGCAGAAGCTAGAAGCCATGGGTCAACTGACCGGCGGCGTGGCGCATGACTTCAACAACCTGCTGACGCCCATTATCGGCACGCTGGACATGCTGATCCGCCGAAGCGTGGGCGGGACACGTGAACGGCGCCTGATCGACGCGGGCATGAAGTCAGCGGAACGGGCCAAAACGCTCGTGCAGCGTCTGCTGGCCTTCGCGCGGCGCCAGCCTCTCCAGATCGAGGCGGTTGATGTGTCGCGCCTGGTTTCCGGAATGGCCGAGCTTCTGGCCAACACGTTGGGACCGCAGATCAAAGTGACCGTCGAGGTGGCCGAGGATTTGCCCTCGGCGCGGGCTGATCCCAACCAGCTTGAGACGGCGATCCTGAACCTGAGTGTAAACGCCCGGGACGCCATGGCCGAGGGGGGAAGCCTGCGGATCTCGGCGACGGCGGAAACGCCGGGGACAGGGCACCGGCCAAAGCTTGCGCCGGGAGCTTATGTGCGGATCTCGGTGGCCGACACGGGGGTGGGGATGAACGAGGCCACGATAGGGCGCGCGATCGAGCCGTTCTTCTCGACGAAAGGCGTTGGTCAGGGCACGGGGCTTGGCCTTTCAATGGTGCATGGGCTGGCCGCGCAGCTCGGCGGGGCGTTGACCATTGCGAGCAAGCCTGGCCTGGGGACGAACGTCGAATTGTGGCTGCCGGTCAGTCCCGACGCCGCACCGCCGGCCGGCAAGCCGGCTGATGTTGGACGGCCGGGGCCGATGCTGGGGACGGTCCTGTTGGTCGATGACGAGGAACTGGTGCGCATGAGCACGGCGGACATGCTTGCTGACCTTGGCTTCAGCGTTTGCGAGGCGGCCTCGGCCGCGGCGGCCGTGCGGATCGTGGAAGGTGGTGCGGCGATCGATGTGCTCATCACCGACCATCTGATGCCCGGAATGACGGGGGTGGATCTTGCCGAGGTGATGCGTGAACGGCGTCCGGACCTGCCTGTGTTGCTCATTTCCGGATTTGCGGAGGTGACGGGGATCGCGCCGGATCTGCCGCGGCTGACCAAGCCGTTTCGGCAGGCTGATCTTGCCGCGATGCTGACTGTTCTGCGCGGTCCGGCGGATCGGCGCTTCGGCTGATGTTTTGTTCCGGGTCGCTACGACTGGGCCAGGGCGGCTTTGATGCGGTTCGCCGTACTGTAGATTGTGCCTCCGGTCATGTACAGTTCCCGTATAGGGGCCTGTCGGGGCGAGCGTGATATGCCATTGCCGGTCTTGCCGGTGCCGGTCGTGCTGTTCGTGAAGAGCGCGGGGTTAACGCCGACCGGCGGGTCGGTGCGGACCTGTCAGTCCGGACCGCGATCTGAACGGCGGGTGTCTCAATTGTGCTTTCGCCGATACTCGAAAGCCGCATCGATCGGCAGTTTTGCCGGCACACTGGATGACGCTGGAATTTTCAGGCCGGGTTTTCATGTCCACCAGCGCCTGTTTGGTGGTTTCGCTCTATGTCAAAATATTCGGTTTCCGAGTCCGGCTACGCGTAAGTTCGTGTGATACGCAGGCTAAGGTGGCTGATCTTTTGGCGGAGCTGCGGCTCTTTCCCCGCTGACGTTCCTCTGTACGAATGATCCAATAAACGCACCTAACGTCAGCTTCGCCAAGTCTAGAAAGCCATCTACTTTCATTACGGCGAGTGCAGAGAAGAAGACGGTCAGGCCAATCGTTGCAAGAGGCAGGCCAGTTAGCCCAAGCTGTGTCGCAGTGCCAGCCGCGCCTCCGAGACTGCTCAGACGAACATATTGGTCGATACCTTTTTCATTCTGATCCCGAATAAGCTGCTCAAGCAGCTTGCGATCATTCTCTGGGATTACGACGGCGGGCGCCGCGAAACCTCCCGCTGCGACGCGAAACCCGATCAAGAGTAATATTATCGCAGCTGCTGCCCCACCTCCAAAAATGGCCAAGTCAATTACAGAATAAGGCTTGGCGGGATCATGCTGTCTTCCAATAATTTCAAACACGGCCCACCCAACGAACATCGCACCGACAATCATGATCACGCCACTATATACCATCGCGATGGGACGGAGAACGTCGCCTGGCACTCCTCCGGCGGGTGGCGCTCCTCCGGCGGGTGGCGCTCCTCCGGCGGGTGGCGCTCCTCCGGCGGGTGGCGCTCCTCCGGTGGGTGGCGCTCCTCCGGCGGGTGGCGCTCCTCCGGCGGGTGGCGCTCCTCCGGCGGGTAATCTTTCATCCCCGGACGGGCCCATTATCAAAGCCTTCCCAGATTACCGATTTTTCAATATGTAATAGACTTTCGCTCGGCCAGCAAGCCACGGGCGTTATAGGATAAAAGTTCGCCTGCGACGCTCACTGCCTAACGCGGCTGGCCTCTATGCCCTTGCTTCCGATCTCCTGTGATCCCCGGACGGTTTCGGTAAGAAGACACACATGAGCGAGCCGTGCGTCGACAGTTTCCTCAAGGAGTGCAGGACGTCCGATGCCATCATGAAAAATTCGCTGGCAAACAACGAGGCGGGTGGATCATTTCTCAACTTGCCAGTGTTACGTGTAGGCCTATGAGCCAGTACAAAGGTCCGACAGTCCTGCGCACGTGTCTCAGTATAGTGACCCGCTCGCCGCTACGACTGAGGGATCGCGAAGCTACGTTCTTGTAGGCGGCACGACCGGTACTTCGCTCGACTATAAGACCAGTCCGCATGCACTGGATGGTGCGCTCCGAACACGCGGCAATCGGTCGCTCACGGCACGTTTGTCGGAGGGCGGCGGCACCACGAGCAGCCCCGCGTTTCAGCCGCTGATGCTCGCGACTCGGTTCGGTGTCGCCTTCCGGTTCTGACGGCGCAGGCGCAGCCTCCCACGCGGGGCGACAATGCGTCCGTTGCTCGCCTCCATCCATCGCACGCCCGCCATAACGGCGTCAGTCCGATCAGTTGTAGACAAACGTCCCGTCGTCCAGGTCGATGGCGGGGAATTCGTCTTTCTCGGCCCAGTAATTCTGGGTGTGCTGCCACTGCGGCTTGTCGCCGCGCTTTGGCAGCAGGTGCATGCCGCGCATGATGTAGCCTGGATTGAAGTTCTCCGGGTCGATCCAGGGCAGCAACGGCATGTCCTTGTCCTCGGGCTTCAGTGCCGGCACGACGCGCTGCACGCCCTTGGCCTGCATGTGATTGAGCAGCCGGCACACGAAGTCACCGACTAGGTCCGCCCGCAGTGTCCAACTGGCGCGGAAGTAGCCGAACACCCAGGCCATGTTGGGCACCCCGGTGAACATCATGCCGCGATACGTCACCGTATCGGAAAAGATCAGCGGCTTGTCGTCGATCGTGAAGGCGATGTCGCCGAGGACGTTCAGGCGAAAGCCCGTGGCCGTAACGATGATGTCGGCCTCAAGCAGCCGGCCGGACTTCAACTGAATGCCGGTTTCGGTGAATCGCTCGATCTCGTCAGTGACGACCGAGGCCTTGCCGGAACTGATCCCCTTGAACAGGTCTGCATCCGGAACGAACGCGATGCGCTGGCGCCATGGCCGGTAGCTGGGGGTGAAGTGGGTTTGCACGTCATAGTCCGGTCCGAGTTCCGCCCGCACGGCACCGAGCAGTTCCTGTTTGACGAGTTCTGGTTCGGTGAAGGACCGGCGGGTGAAGACATCCTGTTCGTAGAGGATCTTCTTGCGCACGATCTCGTGGATCCATTCCTCCTGGATATCGAGCGCGCGGAGTTCCTCGGCGAGCGCGATGGCATTGCGTCCGGTTCGGAAATACGTGGGCGAACGCTGGAGCATCGTCACGTGGGCGCAGTCGGGGGCGATCGCCGGGACCAGGGTTGCCGCGGTGGCGCCTGAGCCGATGACGATCACGGTCTTGCCCTGGTAGTCGAGGTCCTCGGGCCAGGTCTGCGGGTGGACGATGCGGCCGTTGAAGGACGCCATGCCGTCCCACTCGGGGGTGTAGCCGACCGAATGCCGGTAGTAGCCCTGGCACATCCAGAGGAAGTTGGCGGTGAAGCGGGCCGGTTCGCCGGTGTCGGTGCGGGTGGCTTCGATCGTCCAGCGGTTTTCCTGGCTCGACCAGTTTGCCGAGGCGATCTTGTGCTGGTAGCGGATCTGGGGGCTGAGGCTGTTCTCCTGGATGACCTCGCCCATGTAGGACAGGATCTCGGCCGCGGTTGCGATGGGCGCGCTGGTCCAGGGCTTGAATCGGTAGCCGAACGTGTGCAGGTCGCTGTCGGAGCGGATGCCGGGATAGCGATGCGTCCACCACGTGCCGCCGAAGCTGTCCAGCGCCTCCAGGACGACGAAGCTTTTGCCGGGGCACTGCTGGGTCAGGTGATACGCCGCGCCCACGCCCGAGATGCCAGCGCCGACGATCAGGACGTCGAAGTTCTCGGTCGTGTGCGGGGCAGGGCGGGTGAGGGTTGCTGTATCGTTCATGGATTCGGATCTTTTGCTGGATGGTGGCGTGCGGTTGACGGAGGTATTTTCGCCGTCAAGCCGATTGGTTGATGTTCATCATACCGGCAGCGGCAGAAATTGGACAATCTCGTGGCGCGGGGTGAGGGAGCCTCGGTCTACTACCTTGACGCGCCCGGTGGGTGGGCTAGCAGCGTCATTGACGGATTGGGGAGACGGATTGATGGCGCAACTGATCGCGGGGAACTGGAAGATGAATTGCCTCGCGGCCGAGGCGATTGCCCTGGCCCAGGGCATCGCTGCGGGTGCGCAGGGGATCATCGCTGAGATCCTCGTCTGCCCGACCGCTCTGCATTTGGCCGCTGTTGCGCAGGTTCTGAAAGGTACACCGATCGCCGTGGGCGGGCAGGACTGCCACGAAGCGCGGCAGGGCGCCCATACCGGCGACATCGCCGCGCCGATGCTGCGCGACGCCGGTGCCAGCTTTGTCATCCTCGGGCATTCGGAACGCCGGCAGAACCATGGCGAAACCGACGAACTGGTGCGCGAGAAGACCCTGGCTGCCGTGGAGGCCGGGCTGACGCCGATCGTGTGCGTTGGCGAAACCGCCGACCAGCGTTCAGGCGGCCAGGAAACCGAGGTGGTGGGCTGGCAGCTTGCCGGGAGCCTGCCGAAGCCGTTCACCGGCGTGGTCGCCTACGAACCGATCTGGGCGATCGGCACCGGCAAGACCGCGACCGATCAGGACGTCGCCGTCATGCATGCTTTCATCCGCGAGGAACTGGTCCGCCAGTTCGGGGACGCGGGCCAGAGCATCCGCATCCTGTATGGCGGTTCGGTAAAAGGGGCCAGCGCCGTGTCGCTGCTGGCGGTGCCGAACGTCGGCGGCGCGCTGGTGGGCGGTGCCAGTCTGAATGCGCAGGAATTTCTATCGATTGCCCGCGCCGCCCAGGCCGGGTAAGAGGCGCGCGCGGCGTTGTCCTGTACGGCGTTGTCCGGTGCGGCGTTGTCCCGTCTTGCCGCGCGATTTCTTTGAAAGTCCTGCGCGTTGACCACCGTCCTGCTGATCATCCATCTGTTCGTGACCCTGGCCCTGATCGGCGTGGTCCTGATCCAGCGCTCTGAAGGCGGTGGGCTGGGTATCGGCAGTTCGCAAGGCATGGGTTCGTTCATGTCCGGGCGCGGCACGGCCAACCTGCTGACACGGACCACGGCGATCCTGGCGGTGATCTTCATGGGGCTGTCGATGACCCTGGCGGTGCTGAACCGCGGCACGTCGGGGTCCACCACAAGGTCGATCCTCGACACGCCGGCGCCGGCGACCTCGTCGGCCCCGCCAGCAGCGCCGCCAACAACGCCGGCGCCTTCGGGCCCGTCCGCGCCGACGAACTGACCGCCGGGCGACGGATCGCCGAGCGACTGATCGCCAAGGGCTGGCAGCCGGCCAACTGACCGCGGCGCAACGGTTGTTGGCAAAATGTTTGAATTGTTACCGGCAGGCTTCCCCTGGACCGATTCGGTTCGCTATGGTGGGCGCCCATGACGCGATATGTATTTGTTACAGGCGGCGTGGTCTCCTCCCTGGGTAAAGGAATTGCGGCGGCGGCGCTGGGTGCGCTGCTGCAGGCCCGGGGTTTCAAGGTCAAGCTGCGGAAACTGGACCCTTATCTAAACGTCGATCCCGGCACCATGAGCCCGTATCAGCACGGCGAGGTGTTCGTGACCGATGACGGCGCCGAAACCGATCTCGACCTGGGGCACTATGAGCGGTTTACGGGCGTGCATGCCACGCAGCTCGACAACGCCACGACAGGCCGTATCTACCAGGATGTGATCGCCCGCGAGCGTCGCGGCGACTACCTGGGTGCGACGGTGCAGGTGATCCCGCACATCACCGACGCGATCAAGGAAGTCGTGCTGCGCGACACCGATGCGTTCGACTTCGTACTGGTTGAGATCGGCGGCACGGTGGGCGACATCGAGAGTCTGCCGTTCCTGGAAGCCATCCGCCAGCTTGGCAACGAGCTCGGGCCGCAGGGGGCGATGTTCGTGCACCTGACGCTGGTGCCGTATATTCCCTCGGCGGGCGAACTGAAGACCAAGCCGACGCAGCACTCGGTCAAGGAACTGCTGAATGTCGGGATCCAGCCGCAGATGCTGCTGTGCCGCTGCGACCGGCCGATCCCGGACAACGAGCGCCGCAAGATCGCGCTGTTCTGCAACGTGCGCCCCGAAGCGGTGATCCCGGCGCTGGATGTCCGCACCATCTACAAGGTGCCGATCGCCTACCACGAGGAGGGGATGGACCGCGAAGTCCTGCGCCATTTCGGCCTGAATTTCGAAGCCCAACCAGACCTGTCGCGCTGGCGGCGGATCGTCGATAACGTGCAGAACCCGGAAGGCGAGGTCCACATCGCGGTGGTCGGGAAGTACACCAACCTGCTGGACAGCTACAAGTCGCTGTCCGAGGCGCTGATCCATGGCGGCATCGCCAACCGGGTGAAGGTGCGTCTCGACTGGATGGACAGCGAGATCTTCGAGCAGGCAGGCACGGTCCATCGCCTGCAAGGGGTGCATGGCATTCTGGTTCCGGGCGGGTTCGGCGAGCGAGGCACGCCCGGCAAGATCGAGGCGGTGCGCTTTGCGCGGGAGCACCGGGTGCCGTTTTTCGGCATCTGCTTCGGCATGCAGATGGCGGTGATCGAGGCGGCGCGGAACCTTGCCGGTATGCCCCAGGCGTCGTCTACCGAGTTCGGGCCCTGCGACGTGCCGGTGGTCGGCCTGCTGACCGAGTGGGCGCGCGGCAACCAGATCGAGCGCCGGTCCAAGGACGACGCCAAGGGCGGGACCATGCGGCTGGGTGCATATCCGGCGCTGCTGGCCGAGGGCAGCCTGGTCCGAGCGATCTATGACGGTGCGGCGGAGATCGCGGAACGGCACCGCCACCGGTATGAGGTCAACGTGAATTTCCGGGCGAAGCTGGAGGCGACGGGCCTGCGGTTCTCCGGCATGTCGCCGGACGGGGTGTTGCCGGAGATCATCGAGTTGCCCGGGCACCCGTGGTTCGTCGGCGTGCAGTATCATCCGGAACTGAAGTCCAAGCCGTTCGCGCCGCATCCGCTGTTTGCCGGTTTTATTGCCGCGGCGGTCAGTCAGGCTCGGCTGGTCTAGAGCGAGGTATTATAATTAACCCGCCGTTAACCCCCGCGTGCGACTTTGTGCCCAGCAATTCTAAATACAGGTTCGACGATGATTTTCCACAGTTTCAGCTCCATGCTCGGCTGGGTTGAGTGCGTGACGGGAAAGCCCTCTGCTCAAGGTGGCCGCACCGCTGCTGCGGCGATGGACCGCAGGAGGTGGGACCAGTCCTCGAAGACCACGTAAGCCGTGATGGTCCGCAGATGCTCGAAGAAGCGGTAGGTCGGGCCGCGCGCGATCACGGCTGTTCGCCAGGCGAGGACACCGAGATAGGCCGCGGTGTGGAACGCGAAGGCGAGCAGGTTGAGGGTGACCAGGATGCTGGCCAGGGTTTTCTTGCCGTGGCCAAAATTGTGCTCGAGATTGTATCCGTTGGTCTTAAGCACGTTGAAAGTCTCGTTCTCGATCTTCCACCGCGCGCGGCCACAGGCGGCCAGTTCGGCGACGCGGTCGGGGGTGATGGCGAGATCGGTAACGAAGCTGTTGTAATAGGTTCGCTTTCCCTTGGCGTTGAGGATCTCGATGGAGAACCAGTTGACCAGGATGGCATCGTCGGTGCCACGCAGCGGCACGGCGTTCAGCCAACGGTAGATCGTGGTGGTGCGTTTCCCGCGTTTGCAGACGCTCTGTTGATGTTCTTGCAGGTCGGCGCCATGCAGGTACTCCTCGATGGTCTTATGCGAGGATGGCTTGCAGGTAAGGACAAAGTTGCCGCCGGCATCGTGGATGGCGGCAACGATCGGCTGGCAGGCAAACAGATCGTCGCCGAGATAGACCGGCCGGAGGTGGGCGACCGTGGTGCCATGCCGGGCCAGCCACCGTTTCGCGGCGTTGCGTTCGCAATCCTGCTTCTCCGCCCCGTCTTGCGGCGCGATGAATTCTGGCGGCAGTGGCAGGACCTGCTTGTGGCCGGGTGCCACGATGCTGGCACCCAGGAAGGCGTGGAAGTATTCCATGCCGCCATCCGCACGCCGGCGCGTCGAACACTGCGCGCATTTGATCTTGCGCGAGCAGAAGTGCTCGGTCCCATCGAGCGCGATTGGCACCCGCCCGTCCAGGCATTGAAATGGCGTCAGCGGCCCGGCCGCCTCGATCGCCTTCATGAACAGCCCATCGAACGCCGCCGTCGGGGCGCCATCCAGCATCAGGCGAATATAGTTGTCGGAGGGGATCGCCGACATGGCGAACAACGTCTCGCAGTTCGATCGGCCAAGGCCTTCCTCCAGCGCGCGCTGATGGGCCAGGAACGACGGGCTTCCCATGAAGAAGATCGAGAACGCCGACCGACCGAAGTCCGCCATCGTGTAGTCACCGTCGCGCCGCGGTCCCTTGCGCTGGTCGGGAAGACCGGCACAGACCTCGCCCAACGCCCCGATCAGTTGCTCAACGGCGCTCACACCGCCCTAGAATCGATGATCGCGTCCGCGCACAAGAGAAAACCACTGCATGCTGTGGGAGGTTGTCAAGAAATCCACAACATGTGGCATATCGGACTCAGGTCACCCACGCGACAACTACGAGCGCGACTCAATCGCATTTAGAACGGCTGCTTTGTGCCAGGCTATTGCTGTTAGAGGCGCCTAGTCCCATTACCCTGTCCGGTTGCGCGCATCGGTCGCGCGCTTGGTCCGCGCCGGTGCCGGCATCGCCGGCAGCGGCGCCGTATTACCGGGCACCGGCGGTCTGTGAGGCAGGCAGCGTGCCGAGTGGCTGGCGTGCATCAGCAATGCGGCCGGTTTCACCGGTCGTGACCGGGCGGAACGGCCTTGGCCCTGCGCACGATGATGATTGATGACATCGACAAGGCGGCGTTTCCCGCGGCACGGATTCAACTTGCTGGATTGAGCCGGTGCTGCAACGTGGACCGCAACCAAGATGTTTCCCGGAATACGGGAGCATGAAACCGATCAATCGCTTCGACCCGATGTACTCGATACAGACCCGGCTGCTCGCCGGCTTCTTGACGATGCTGCTGCTGCAGATCGCGGTGTCGGCGTCGATCTGGTGGTGGGCCACGAACAACGCCGACGTGGCCGGCGTAGCCTCGGCTGCCGCCGAACGCAGCATTGCGGTCGCCGGGACCGCCTTGAACAGGTTGAACGATACCCAACTGCGTCTCGCCGATTTCCTTCGCACCGGCGATGCGGTTGACCGTGCGGCCCTGGAAGTCGCGATTTCCGGCTTCGGCGACGCGATCACGGGCGCCGGGATCGAACGCGGTACGCAGGGGAGTCTAGGCCAGGCCGCCCCGAAGATCCGCAGCCGGCTTGATGCGGCGGTCGAGGCGGCGATCGCCCGGCGCGAGGCGTTGGCGAACATAGTGGCGATCGTCACGGTGTACCAGAACGCCCTCGTGGTGATCTCGATCACGGGATCGCAGTCGCCGAACCGCGCGACGGCCGACGCGACCGCGGTCGCGGTGACGGCCTCGTTCCGCCCCCTCGCTGCGATCAGCCGCTATCTGGTCAACGGCGACGCGTCCGAGGAAGACAATGCCAACGCCGGGCTGGATGATTTGCGACTCGATCTGCAGGCGATCCTGACTTCGTCGGCGGACGTGTCGCCGCGGCTGCAGCGGCTGGTGCACGTGGCGCTTGGCGATACAGCGCGGCTGAACCCCGCGCTCGCCGAGGTGCATCGAACCAGCGACGCAGGGGTCGAGAGCCTGGTCAGGCTCCGCGGCTCTGTCACGCAGGTGACAGAAACCTTGCGGGAGTACATGCAGGCAACCACGTCGGAACATGACGAACGCAGCCGGGCCATGCAGCGCGCACGCGCCGGGGTCCGTTTGAGCCTGGTGTGGTCCGGTGCCCTGGGATTCCAGCTTGGCGGCGGCATAGCGGTTGTCATCGGGCTGTCGATCACCCGCCCGCTGGGTCGTCTGTCGTCCGCGATGGGCCGCCTGGCCGCCGGGGCGCTGGATACCACGGTGCCGGAGCGGGCGCGCCGGGATGAGGTCGGGCGGATGGCGCAGGCGATGGAGGTGTTCAAGGAGAACATGAACCGCAACGTTGAACTGAAAGCCACGGAAGACAAGCTGCTGACGGCGAATGCCGAACTGGAAGAGCTGGCGCGGGTCGATGGCCTGACCGAGCTTGCGAACCGCCGTTGCTTCGACGAGACGCTGGAGACTGAATTCCTGCACTGCGCCCGCGAACAATTGCCGCTCTCATTGATCCTGATCGATGTCGATCGCTTCAAGCTCTACAACGATACCTATGGCCATCAGGCTGGGGACGGGTGCCTGAGAGAGCTGAGCCTGGCCGCTAAACGCTGGGCGCGCAGGCCCCTGGATCTGGCCGCGCGTTATGGCGGCGAGGAACTCGCGGTGCTGCTTCCAAACGCCGATAACGAGGCCGCTGCCGTTATCGCAGAGCAGATCAGGCTGGCGATCCGGGAGCTCCGGATCGAGCACATCGGCAGCGCGGGCGGTGTTGTCACCGCGAGCCTTGGCGTTGCCACGATTTATCCGTCCGGCAGCCTGGGATCGCCAACGGAGGTGGTGAAGCGTGCCGATCAGTGTCTCTACGCCGCGAAGGCGCAGGGTCGCGACAGGGTTGTTTCGGAATCAGTCCGGACGGACATGGCGACCGGACATAGGTCCGTGATTGCACGGTGACTGAGGTATTGCCACCACCCTGCGTCCCGAAGATACCGGTCGGCGTGTAATGTGTCTGTCTCGCATTAACGTGGGATTAAGGATTGGGCGCAATGATCTCGAACCGTTGCTGGTCAGTAAGCTCCGAGTCAAAATCGAGGTTGGGATGTTTCGAAATGCTTAATCGCCGCGGGTTTGCCGCCATGGCAGTCTGCGCCCTGGCCACGCCGGTGATCCGTCCGGCGCGCGCGGCGTCCCGCAACCTGCGACTTTGCACGACGTTGCCGGCTGACAGTCATGTCGGTGCACCTCTCAAGTATTTTGCCAGCGAGGTTGCGGCGGGGACCGGCGGGCGGGTGACCGTTGAACTGATGTGGACAAGTTCCATTGGCGGCGAAGTCGAGATGGTGCAGGGCGTCAGCAGTTCGACGCTGGATTGCGGCTTTGTGTCAGTCAGCCCGTTGGGTGGCCTGGTGCCGTCAGTGGCGTTGCTGGACATGCCGTTCGTGTTTCGTGACAAGCCCCATGCCTTCGCGGTGCTGGATGGCCGAATCGGCACGGAAATGGCTGCGGCCCTTGCGAAACAGCACGTCAATATACTCGGCTGGGCCGAGAACGGACTTCGGCATGTGACGGCGAACCGCGCCATCACCGACGTTTCGGGGCTGGCCGGCCTCAAGATCCGGGTCAACGGAAGCGATCTGATGATCCAGGCATTCAACGCCATGGGTGCGATAGCGGGAACCGTCGCGTGGAACCGGCTGTATCAGGAGTTGAAGGCAGGGCGGTTCGAGGCGCAGGAGAACTCGATCGGCAACATCATTGCCGGGCGGTTGCAGGAGGTGCAGAGCTTCGTGATGCTGACCGCGCATGTCTATTCGGCCGCCGCGATTATCGCGTCTGATGACGTGATGGAGGATTTGTCGCCGGCGGATCGCGTGGTGGTGGCCAAGGCCGCGCAGGAAGCGGGACGGATGACTCGTGTGGAATCAGAGCGGCGTGCCGCGGACGGGATGATAACGCTGCGGGCCCAGGGCACGACGATCATCGAGACTGTGGATCGGGGCAGCTTCATTCGCGCGCTCGCGCCAGCCGAACCCGCGATTACCGCGAAGTATGGCACCGAGGCGTTCGAACGTATCCGAGGCCTGGGCGTCTGATATTTTTCGGCGCGTCACCGATCCTGCGCGCATATGCCATTGAGTCCCTCGGGCTGCTGGATTTATTCGGGAGCATGCCCGGATATCACGCGCCTGAACAGGGCCAACTGGCCGGCCGTCGTCTCCTCCCAACTGAACGGTTCGGCATACGCCCGCGTGGCGCGCCGGTCGGGGAGCGCCGTGAACAGCCGCCGCACGCTGTCAGCCAGACCGTCTGCCGTGTTCGATGCGTAGATCACCCCGGCCGCCGGCGCGCGCACCACTTCCGGGTTGCCCCAGATGTCGGCGGCCACCACCGGGGTGCCGCAGGCCATTGATTCCAGCAGCACGTTTGCCCAGCCTTCTCGCGAGGAGGCCAGCACAGAGGCATCTGCCGCGCCATACAGCCCCGGCAGGTCGCGGTGCGGCCGGGGTCCCAGGAGCCGTACCCGGCCGGTCAGGCCGTATGTGGCGATGAGGTCCGAGAGCCGCGCGTGCTCTGGCCCCTCGCCGATGATGATCAGTTCGAAGCCGGGCAACTGGCGCATTGCCTCGATCGTGCGGTGATGGCCCTTGCGCTCGATCAGACCACCGACCGAGATCAGCGTGGGGCCATTCAATCCCAGGGCGGCGCGAGCCGCGGTGCGATCGGCGGGGGGGCAGAACAGGCCGGTTTCGACGCCGTTGCGCAGCACCGTGACCTTGTCTTCGGGGGCGCCGAGATCGACCAGCGCCTGTTTCAGGGCGGCGCTGACGGCGATGATGGCGGCGGCATTCCGGATGGCGCCCTCGATCAGGCGGCGCGGGATGGCGTAGTTCGGGATCAGGTTCACGTCCGTGCCGCGGGCGGTCATGACCACCGGCAGCCCGAAGCGCCGCCCGAGCCATGTGGCTGCGACACCGTCGGGATAGATGTAGTGGGCGTCGATTGCGTCGAAGCGGGGGCCCTCGGCGAGCAGGCGGGCCAGATGAGGCAGCATTGCGCGATACAGCAGCCACGGTGCTGCCGACATCCCCACCTTCGGGACGACCGGATAGCGTGGGTGGAGGACGGCGATCCCGTGGCGGGTTTCGGTCAGCGGGGCGCGGGCGTTCGTCGCCCAGTCGCCGAACCGGGCGGCGCGACTTGGGAACCACGGCACCGGCGCCAGAACGGTGCTGGTGGCCTGGTTGCTCGCCAGCAGGTGCCGCAACCGGTTCTCCACGAAGATACCGTGGTTCGGCCGGGCGGCGTGGGGGAACAGGGTGGAGAAGGTCAGCAGGCGAATGGGGGACATGCTGATGTGCAAGGGCGTGGGAGTTCAGCGCAGCGGCGCGAACATGTGCGCTGTCTGCGGGACCGAACAGACCGGTACAACGAGGAGGGGCTGATCCTTCAACTCCGCGATCGAATTCAGGGCACTCAGACGCCCATATTTTTTGCCCTTCGGCCCAGGCGGCTTCAATTTGGCACACACGCCCTCCCGTTGCGCGGCCTTCTGGACGGCATAGGTGGGCAGCGGCCATAGATTGTTAGTGTTTATGGTCACGCGCTCGAAAGCAAAGTCAGTTCCGCGCTGGGTGCAAAACGTGCACATACAGGCATGGTGCGTTTCGCGGTGCCGGATATAGTGGGGATTTGCGGACGTCGCTTCCGCGGTCTCAACGCCGAGACGGCTTACGGGTCGTGCGGACCGACCGGGCGCACGCGATTTGGTTGTCGGCACGGGCGCCGGTTCCTACAGACATACTACGGCAGATGGGGGCGCAGATCCAGACGTTGCGGCCTGCATGCGCGCGGCGGCTTGCAGCAACCAAACCACTCGATTCCTCACTGGATCTTTTGGCTCAAGTCCGGCGGCATCCTTCACACCAAGATAGACATCGACCTGACTTCCTGCACTTCCGGACGGGTGGGGAAATGCGCCAAGGATGCGGCTGCTATCGATACATCGTTGGTTTACGCACCAGTCCAACGCATCGAGGGGCGTCGGACCCAGTGCAATGAACCGAGCATCGGGTGGGAGCGTGCGCAGCGAGGGTAGGAAGTCGCGCTCGAAGCACTCCCGCAATAGAGCGGACCTAAGAATATTATCGAAGCTCCCAGAGAACATTTTGTCCGCGGACTTTTTGGTGGTGAATGCGGCATGCGGCACGATCGAGGTCGAGTGGAGGGCATCGGACCGCCCTTCCCAAAGTTCCGCTTCGTCCGGCACGCCGATCAGGCGGCCGATTTTGAAATGCCTTAGCATTCGGAGCAGGTTTGGCCGCATCCGACCGCCGAAGCCGGCACGTCGCTTCACTTCAGATAGGATTTCGTCCTCAGTCAGTTGCCGGACGCCGAGGGCGGAACGCAGCAACTGTTGCACAGTGCCATATGCTATGCCGACCTGAGTTGTTCCTGGTGTTATGCCCACGATGACCAGTTTCGCCGTCGTGCTGGAATGCTCGATGGGCATGTACTGTAGAGAATATCTCCCGTCACGGCCGAGCACCATACGCTCATCACCAGCAAGACTGGCTCCCTCGGAAGCGAGGAGGGACCGAAAGCGAGCGAGGGTCTCTGCCGACATAAAGGTCTTCCAACGTAACCATTCGGAATGGATACGAGATAACTATGAAAACCTCAACATTAAATCGGGGTAGATTAGGTGTTTTTCAACCTAATCAGGAATGATACGGCAGTCGTTCCGGGGGTTGGGTGGCTCGCCACGCAAGCATCTTCAACACGGAGGAAGAAGGGAGGTTACACGGAGAGCCACGGAGAAAGAATGTTGGCGTTTCTTGAGAGATCCGATCGACGCCCCGCGAAAGACCGATGCTTCCTCTCTGTGGTCCTCAGTGCACCCTGCCTTTTCCTCCGTGTTGAAAATGCTTGCTTGCGACAGATCGGGCGACGGCGACGATCAGATCAGCCAGGTCACGCCATTTGGCTGTCATATCTATCGGGCTTTCGACGTGATCACGGGCGAAGCATATGCCGGCGAACGCCGGGGCCGCCGTTCATGTCTTTGTTTGTGCAAAGAGAAGGTGTGTGTGCAAAAAAAGGCGTGGATACCGGCCTCCGCCGGCATGGCGGGGCTGCCTCGGGGGAGACGCTTTGCAAGGGTACAAGCTGTCCCGACCATGACTGGATGGGTGGCTGCACGCCTTATCGGCGTTCCTGTGCGCGTCGCCACGGGCGGCGTTCCGACGTCGATCAGGTGCCCTTCGCCATGTCATCCAGCAGCTTCTGCGCCTCGACTTTCTCCTTGAACTCGGCCTTGTTCCCGACGACGTTTTCCAGTTGCTTTTTCGCTTCGTCCTTGTTGCCGGTATCCCTCAGGGCCACGGCATAATGATATTGGATACGGGGATCGTTCGTGTTCTCGCCACTCGCCTGGCGGAGCAGTGCGACGCCGGTCTGTGGATTGCCCGAGGTGGTCAGGATCCAGCCAAGCGTGTCGGCGGTCTGCGACCCAGGCGACAACACGTAAGCCTGACGGGCCAGGGCCTGCGCTTTCGCTTCATTCCCCTGTTGCTGGCAGACCCAGGCGAGGTTGTTCAGGGCGATCGCGTTGTGCGGCTTCTGCTTCAGCACCAGTTCCAGATACTTCGCCGCATCGTCGAACTTGCCGGTGGCAATGCTGATCTCGCCCAACTGCTCCGTCGCGGACAGGTCGTCGGCATGTTTGCCCAGCCAGTCCAGCAGCAGCTTGCCGGCGTCATCGGTACGTTCGGACCGCAGCAGCGCATTGGCCAGGCGGGTCACCAGCAGGGTTGACGGAGCGGCGGTGTTGGCTTCGGTGAAAGCCGCCACCGCGTCGGCCGGCCGGTTCGCGGCGAGGTAGATATCACCCGTCAACGCCTTGATGGCGGGAAAATCGCGGTCCTCGGATTGCAGGCGCTCCGCTGTGGCGAGTGCTGCGTCGATCCCGGTCGACTTCAGGTCAATCATGACATAGTCCTGATAGAGCTGATAGTTACGCGGACTGGCCGCGATCCCGGCGGTGAGCGTGTTCCGCGCGCTTTCGAAATCGCCGGCATCGATCAGCAGGGCGACGAGCTGCCGCCGCGCGCCCACGGCGGTGGCATCGATCTTGAGGATTTCGCTGTAGACGGCGCGCGCCTCCTTCTTCTGCCCCAGTGCAAGAAAGGCGGCCGCCTTGAGGCTCATGATGTCGGTCGCGGCTGCATTCGCTCCCTTTTCCGCCGCGGCGAGGTCGAGTGCCTTTTGCGGTGTGGCCGCGCGGATGTACATATCGCCAAGGGTGACGGTCACCCGGGTCAAATTCGGATCAGCTTCATGCGCGCGCTCCAGCAGGCCGGTCGCCTCCTGCAGCCGGTTCGACCGGACGTAGCCAGAGACGATCATCGACAGCGCAGGTTCCGCGGCCGGCTGTTTGGCGAGGATACCGGTCAGGATCTTCTCGGCCTCCGTCCTTTCACCCAGCATCATGTCGACCCGGGCGAGATTGACCGAGGCGGGTGTGAAGTCCGGATATTTCTGAACCAAATCGGTGAACCGGGCCTGCGCACCGGGGAAATCGATCTGGGCGAACTTGAACAGGCCCTCCAGGTTGCCGACGATCTCGGTCTGACCTTGGGCGGCGCGAATTCTGTCCAGCGCGTCGGCGGCTTTTGCCGTGTCGCCGGTGGCGAGCGCGGCGAAGAACAGGGACTCACTTACCGCCGGCAACTTGGGCGCGAGCTCAAGCGTATGCTCCAGATCCGCCACGGCGGCATCGGCATCACCCATCCCCATGCGGACCGAGGCGAGCCGCGTCTGCACGCCGACATCATCCGGTGCCAGCGTCTCGGCCTTCTGGAACGACTGGATCGCCTCCGTTCCCCGCCCGGTCGCCGCATACGCTCGCCCCAGCAGATCGTAGGTCCCGGCGTCGGCCTTGCCGGATTCGGCGACCTTGGCGAGCGTATCCACCACCTGGTCGGGCCGGTGCGTAGCGAACTGGATCCTCGCCAGCAGGTTGTACGCCGCCAGATCGTTCGGTGCGCGTCCTAGGTATTTGCGGGCTGCATCTTCCGCCTGCTCGAGCTGTCCAAGCGCTTCCTTCACCACGGCCTGCAGGTAATACCCGCGTTGGATGTGGGCGACATAGCCGGAGATACGTTCGAGGTCGGCGTCCGCAGCCTTGAAGTTGCGCGACTGCGCCTCCGTGACCGCCCTTAGGTAGATCGCCTGCGCATTGCCGGGCGTGGCTTTCAGCACCGTGCCGATATCGGCCGTGGCGGCGTCACCTTTGCCAACAGACAGTTCCAGACTGGCGCGGTCGAGACGGGCCTGCATGAGGCTGGGCTGATCGGTGACCAGCACGTCGAGGACGGCGATGGCACCGGGGACGTCATTTTTCAGCCGCAGCACCTGCGCCTTGGCCAGCAGGGCCTCGGCCGATTTCGGCTGGGCGGAGATCGCCCGGTCGATCTTCTCCTGAGCGGCGGCCAGATCGGCGCGCGCGACCGCGAGCCGCGCTTCGGCCAGCAGCGGTTCGACCGCATTGGGGGCAACCTGTTCGGCGTCGGCGAAGGATTTCTGTGCGTCCTCGGGTCGTTTCAGGGCGGCCTGGGCATAGCCGCGGGCGACCAGGATGGAGGCGTCGAGCAACGGGTCCTTGCCGTCTGGCTTCAGCGTGTCCAGCAGATCCGCGAACTTGTTCTGTGCCAGCAGCGCCTGCGAGAGCAGCGGAACGGTCTGGTGCGGGTCGAAGCCGCGGTCGCGCGCGGCGGTCGCCTCGCGTTGCGAGGCAACGGCGTCGCCGAGTTCGAGGCTGACACGGGCGAGCCAGTAATGCGCCTCGGCGTTCTGGGGGTCGTCGCGGACGGCATTGCGCAGATCGATCTGAGCCGCTTTGAGGTCGCCTTTCTTTAGGGACGCCTTCGCCGTCGACAGGTAGTCCGCATGCGCCGCGATCGGGAAGGCGCCAAGCCAGGCGCCCATCATGATCCAGCCGAGAGACCTGTATCGCATCGGTTTCAACCTCAATCGTTCTGCGGTGTTGTTTCGGTGACCGGGGCAGCGCCCGGGGCGGCGTCGGCAGCGTCGGCAGCGTCGGCGGCGTGGGGCCCGATTGCCGTGTTGGCGATGCCATGCGCTTCGAGCAGCCCGTACAGTGTCGGACGGCTGACGCCCAGCAGACGTGCCGCCGCCGACAACGTGTTGTTACTGCGGGCCAACGCCTCCTGGATGACGTCGCGTTCGGCGCGAAGCCGGGCGGCGCGGATATCGAGGTCGGGCAAATCCCCGGCGGGCGCTGCCAGTTCGAGGTCGGCGGCATCGATCAGCCGCCGGTCCGCCATGACCACGGCCCGTTTGAGGCGATTTTCCAGCTCCCGCACGTTGCCGGGCCAGTCGTGACGGGCCATCGCGTGGGTCGCCTCTTCGGTGAAGCCCCGTATGCCGCGGCTGAATTCCTGGTTGAAGCGGTTCAGGAAGTAGTTCGCGAGCAAGGCGATATCGCCGCCACGCTCGCGCATCGGTGGAATACGAATGGTGAAGGCGTTCATTCGGTAGAACAAGTCGCCGCGGAACAGACCCTGACTGATCTTGTCATCGAGGTTGGCATTGGTGGCGGAGACGATGCGGACATCGACCTGGATCTTCTGCCGGCCGCCGATCCGTTCGACGATCTGGTCCTGGAGAAAGCGCAGCAGCTTGACCTGCAGCGGGTGCGGCAGGTCGCCCACTTCGTCGAGGAACAGGGTGCCCTTGTTGGCGGTCTCGATCTTGCCGATCGTCTGCTTGACGGCGCCGGTGAAGGCGCCGCGCTCGTGTCCGAACAGCTCGCTTTCCAGCAGGTTTTCCGGAATCGCGCCGCAGTTGATGGCCACGAACGGCTGCTTGGCGCGTGGCCCCAGGTCGTGCACCGCTCGGGCCAGCGCTTCCTTGCCGGTGCCGCTTTCGCCCAGCAGCAGAACCGGCACATTGGTTGTGGCGATCCTCTCGATATCGCGGCAGACCTTGAGCATGCCGGCACTGCCGGTGATGATCCGCTCGATGGGGGACCGCGCGGGAGCGGCGAGGAGGCGGCGGTTTTCCTCCTCCAGCCGATGGAGGTGCAGCCCACGTTCGATGATGGTGCGCAGGACCGCGATTTCGACCGGTTTTTCACAGAAATCATAGGCACCGGTGGCGATGGCGCGCAGTGCATTGACCCGCTCACCATTGCCGGTGACGACGATGACCTTGGTCTGCGGGGCGATGCGCAGGACCTCCGACAAAGTGGCGAAGCCTTCACTGACGCCGTCAGGGTCTGGCGGCAGGCCGAGGTCCATGATGGCAACGGGCGGGTTTTCCCGCCTGACCAGTGCCACCGCCTGGGGGCGGGCGTGCGCCATCAGCACCTCGCAGGCGGGAAACGCCCAGCGGTACTGGGAGCAGAGACCCTCATCATCCTCGACGATCAGCAGTTTCGGTTGTGACATCGCGCCTTCGTTCACGCTTCGATGGAGGCTGGTGCGGCGACGCCTGGCCGTACTGCGGGAAGAATGATCCGCATCGTGGTGCCGGCGCCGGGCCGGCTGAGCACCAGCAGATCGCCGCCGGCGTCGCGCAAAAGCTCGCGTGCCTGATAGGCGCCGATCCCGTGGCCGTCGGTCTTGGTGCTGCGCAGCGGGCGGAACAGTTCGTCGCGGACGAACTCCGGTGCCATGCCTGGACCCTGATCGATGATATCGACGACGACGCCGTGAGCCTCCACCCGCAGTTCGACCCGCATCGGACTGTTGGGTGCCGACGCCTCGACGGCGTTGTTCAGCAGGTGGGTGGCGACTGCGTCAAACGCATCCGGATCGATTGCTGCACCGGCGCCGCCGGATTGGTCGGAGAAGGCGATGTCCCGCTGTCCGGCGGAGTGGCATGTTTCGACGAGATCGCGGAGGCGTTTGGCCGGCGTGATGAGTGCGTGGTCGCGTTCCTGGCGTTCGACCTGCAGGCGGGAGAGCAGTCTGGTGATCTTGCCGACAGAGGCCCGTACCGTCGCCAGCATGTCGCGCTGGAAGTCCGGATTGTCCGCATACACTTCGGCATTGGTCAGAAGCATGGAAAGCTGCCCGGACACGTTCTTGATGTCATGGATGACGAAAGCGAAACGCTGACTGTACTCGCGAAGCTGCTGAGTCTGCGTCAGCACCTGCATGGCGCGTTGTTCCGCCACACGGCTCGCGATTTCGCGACCCACCACTCGTAGCAGGTCGTACGCCTCGCGGTCCAGTTTGAACTGCGCGCGTGAGCGGGCCAGGACGACGAAGCCGATCAGCGTGCCGAAATGATTGAGCGGCAACACCAGCCAGGCTCGCGGCAGTTCGGGGATCCAGGTATGCGCTTCGGCATGCTCGTCCATCTGGACGATCCAGTCGCCGAGCTTGAACTGTGCGACCAACGGATGCCCTGGCGGAACTGGTGTCGTGACGGCCGGCATGTTCCAGGACCCGGCCCATTGGAAGGCGACATCCTGGGGTGGGCGCACGAACAGCGCGCCGGCGGGGCTGTCCACCACGTCGGCCGCGGCGCGGATTGCTCGTTTGTGCAGCGCGACGAACGCTTCCGGAGCGGTCAGCGCGTCGATGCATCGCATCCATTCGCGGCGGTAGTCGTACCGCTGGCTGAAGAAGTTCTCGACCACGATGCTCCTGATGCGCGAGCGTGCGGACCCCGAGGTCAGGGTGACGGCGACGGCGAGGATGGCGCCGAAAATCAGGGAGGTTTGGGCGACGCGGCCCCATTCGGAACCGCCGCGGCGGAACACTTCACCGATCAGCGCGACTGCCAGCAGGAATATGCCGCTGGCGATCAGGGTGAAGCTGTGGAAGACGACATCGCGGGAGAGGTGAATATCGATCGCCCATCGGCGATTGCGGACGGCGGCCAGGGCGATCAACGGGGCGGCCAGTATGATGACCGGGGCCCGTGCCTCCACCAATATGAAGGACAACCGGTGGAACAGGACGCCGTCGGCGTAGAGCAGCAGGTCGTACAGGAAGACACCACCGAGTGCCACGCATAGCAGGTTGATATGCCAGCGCGCTTCAGCCGTTGTGTTGAAATAGAGATTTTCCAGCAGCAGCACGTTGCAGATGGCAAAACCGAGCCGGGTGGCGGTGCCGAGGGACTGGAGGGCGACGGTGGAGGGGCCGGCGAACCATTCGAGAAGCGGGGTGCCCCCAAGAACCAGCAGAGCCAGCAGCCCCATGGTCTTGAAGGCCGTGGAGACCTGCTCGTCTGATCCGACCGATCGGCGGTACAGATGCAGGATAAACCCATACCAGGCCGCGGAGCGTCCGACCTCCAGCCAGGCGGTAAGGCGGCCGCCGACGATGTACCCGGCGGGGGCTTGCCAGCCGATGGCAAAGGTCGCGGCCCAGACAGTGGTCGCCGCGCAGGCGAAGGCCAGCCAGACGCCGGTGCGGCTGAGCGGCGGGCGGCTGAGGATCAGGGCGGTGAGCATGGCATAGACGACCGCGCAGGCGCCATGCAGCACGACGATTGCGGGAAGGTCCGGGGTCATGATCGCCGGCTCAGCAGACTGCCTCGAGTGCCATTCCGGGAAGTCTCGCCATCATTATATGAGTACAACATTCCGGCTCGCGCACTCATCCTTCCGCGCGAGGGCAATCGCACCGCTGGGCGATGAGGTCCAGCAAAATCCGCCGATCAGCGTGCGCCCTCCCGGAACAATACGACGCGGATGGTCGAAATGAGGATGAGCACGTCGAGTATGATCGTGCGGTTCTTCACATAGAACAGGTCGTAGGCAAGTTTTTCGCGGGCGTCCTCGACGGAGGCGCCATAAGGGAAGTTGACTTGTGCCCAACCGGTCAGGCCCGGCTTGACATATGTGCGCTGGCGGTAGAACGGGATCGAGCGTGCCAGTTGTTCGACGAAATGACGGCGTTCGGGGCGCGGTCCGACGAGGCTCATTTCTCCGCGGATCACGTTCGTCAGTTGCGGTAGTTCATCGATCCGGGTGGCGCGCATGAAACGACCGACCCGGGTGATGCGCGGATCCTGTTTCTGTGCCCAGCGCGGACTGCCGCTCGCCTCTGCGTCCGCTTTCATGCTGCGGAACTTGAACAGGGTGAACGTGGTGTCGAACCGGCCGACGCGCTGCTGGCGGTAAAACACCGAACCCGGGCTGTCGAGTTTGACCGCCACGGCCGTCATCGCCATAAGCGGCAGCAGCAAGACCAGCAGGGCGGTGCCGACGGCGAGATCACACAGACGTTTCAGTGTGGCCGAGATCCTGCCGCTGGTGAAGCCCTCGGTCAACAGGAGATCGTTGGTAGTCAGTGTATCCAGATCGATCCGGCGCAGGTAACGTTCCTGGAAGGCGGCCCCGCTGAAGACCGGGATGCCGCGGAGTTTGCAATCCACCAGGGATTCGAGAGTCTGACCGTCTGGTTCGGATGCAACAACGACGGCCCAGATGCTCTGTTTGCGGAGCATGTGCCAGGACAGTGCCTGGCCCGGCAGGACGATCGGGTCGAGGCGGTGGCCGCGGGCGGATCGCAGCCGCGCGGTGAACGTGCCGACGTCGCGTGGCTCGCCGAGGATCAGGATGCGGCGGGCCGTTACGGTGCGGCTGATGGCAAAGCCATAGGCCAGGCGGATCAACGCGGTAGTGGCGAGCCATGCGGCCAACACCTCCGCCATATACATGGACGGGACGCCGGTCAGGCTGCCGGGCGGGGCGGCGCTGAAGGAGCGCAGGACGGCAAAGACGATAACCGCGGCGAGTCCAGTGGCAATCAGCAGCCGTTTGCGGTGGAGGCAGATTTCCGGGCGGTAGAGACCAATGGTCAAGGCGACGGCGGCGATCAGAATGGTCAGGAGGGCGGCCAGCGCGATGTCGGCTCGAGGCAGCATGCTGAGGATCGCGGGCAGCGCGGACGGCACACCGGCGACCTGGATCATGCTGTCGATCACGGCGAAAGACAGGCCGCACTCAAACAGCCCCAGGGCGGCCATTGCGCGTGGGGGATAATGCCGCGCTGTATGACGCATCAAGGCTTTCCTTTCGCTCAGCCAGCGCAGGCATTCGGCGTGCAGCGGGGCCAGGGTAGCTGATCGGCCTTAGTCCG
>JBEKLE010000037.1:0-36006 GCA_050010355.1 Rhodopila sp.
GGGCGCGGGTCCCTCCTATGCATGACGGGGATAAGCCCTAACCAGCGCCCGATGAGGGGTCGCGATTGGACGCGAAAAGGGGGTCGGAATTGGAAGCGATTTGACACCGATAGACCGGCAAGTCCACGGCCAGCCATCGCTGCTGTGCCGTCCACGGCGTGCGTCAGCACATCGCCGGAGACGGGTCGCGACATCGGTCCGACCGACCTGCTCCAGTGCCGCCACGATCATGCCTTGTGACGCAGTGGCTGCCGCCATCTCGCGATCCGTGGTCATTGCAGTTGGACCCTCAAGTCGCGTTGCTCGGCGGCACAATGGGCGTCCTCGTCACCCGCCTGTTGCTGTGGCCACGCATGCCGTTTGATTTGTTGCCGCCATTCTCCCGCGTAAACCGTTCCTTTCAGATTGACGGTGCCGTCCGAATTCGTCACTTCGGCATCTGCCGGTGGCAGCCTGATCTCGCGAGCAAGCATCACGAGAGCAGCCGGCGATGGGAGATGCGGCGCCAACCGACGCAATGCTCCGGCGCGGGCTCGTCCGCGCTAGATTTCTCTTCGGACACGTCTTGCTCCGTCACTTGGAACCCGCCACGGGCGTGGTAATGAAGAAACGCATTGATATCGTCGAGCAGAGCAAAGGGCCGGCGATCATTATTGTTAATTATAAATGTCATACGGATGGTTAATACTCCAATGATATTTATGTTGCGGAGACTTTTGCGTGTTCGATGCTGAGTGGGGCTTCTCACAAGCCGCTCAAATCGCCATGCGCTATATGGATTACGAATCCGTTCGGCGTTTTAATGGACTACTAACTCGTGATTTCGACATTCGACTCGATGCCGATCATCCGGCCGCGCCCGGTGACGGTTGGAGACCCAACGATCTTGGGGTTGCCCGGCAGGCTCCAAGGTTCACCGATTATGTTGAGTTCGATCTCGCCGCAACGACGGTGAAGGCAACCTGTTGGGCTGGGTTGACGTGCTGGCCTCGAAAGATGACGCCGTGGTCATTGTAGACCCGCTCGATCCGCCGAACGTCGCATCGTCGATCGATCGACACCACTGATCTCAGCACCCAGGCGTGGCCGTGGTCGGAATTGTTGATGGCCGTGGATGATTCTCCCTTTTTGGCCAGAGCGGGTTCCGCCGACATCCGGTCTGCGCCGAGCCCCAGCCAACCGCACCGACCGATAGTACCGGCCCTCAGGCGACCACGCAGTGGGTCTCAGAACCCATTTCCGCTGGGCGCCACCCTTCCGCACCGTTCGATCGTCCCACTCCCAGGCAACCGCGCAGCGGGTCTCAGAGCCGATTTGCGCCGGCCATCCATCCGCACCGATCGGTCCGGTACAGAACGGGTAACTCACCGATCTGTTCGGTATCACCATCTCAAACGCTGACCGCCTGATCGGTGGGATGCCAATCGACCCTGGGTCGAGCCCGCTCACGGTGGCGTGGCTATCGCCACGCCTCGTCTCCACTGCGGCCGACACATCCAGGGCGGCGCGAGCATGCGTTGCGGTCCGCGCTATCGCTTCGCTGGTGGCGGATCGCGGTGAACAGTCGCCCTCCGCTGTCATCGGTTCGAAATCGGTATGGACGACACTGTCGTTCATTCGGTATCGTCATCGGTATAGCTGCCCGGAGGAGCGTCATCGTCATCCTCCTCGTCGTACCCCAAATCGCGACGCCGGCCCTCTTGATATCGTCGCGCAAGCAACAGGAAGCGCAACTCCTGGTATCGCGTTTTCAGCGGGGTTCGAGTTTTTTTGCGCTCCGGTATCGGTGGACTGAAGGTTTTTGCCGCCGCGAGGATTGAGTCCATGCCGGTGATCTCCACGTCACTCGTGGCCAGAATGTCCGGCCAATCGTCGCTAGAGACGATCGCGAACACCTTGAAGTAGCGTTCCCGCTGCCGTTTGTTGACCCTTGGCATCATCTGGTCGAGCCAGTCGTTCTGCTTGGGCGCGGCACTGGTTCGTTTTCTGCGGTCCGGCCAGAGCTTCTCACGAAGTTCTCGAAACGCGTGGACCTGCTGACCGAGAGGGATATCTGAGCTTATAGAGGTATGTCGCGCTTGCTCATTCCCGTGCCTATGGGTGCGGGCGTGTTCGGCTTGAAGTTGCTCCTGGTTCAAATCGTACAAGCCTGCGTCGATGCGTGCGCGATAGCCCGGCGAACCGGTGATCCGGGCATTCGACGGCATGTTTGGCACGGCAACGCCGCCATGAATCCAGAGCACGCGTGCGTCACCCCAAAATGATTCGAGATGTCGCAAAGCGCCGACCGTCGCATCTTCAACCGTATTGTACTGATATTCCATTTTGTCTGGCACGTCGCGTTCGACATCAAACGGGACATGCGACTCGAAAAACCCCCAACGCTTTGAGTGGCTATCGAATGCGATTCGGACCACATGGTCATCGCCGGCTGGTGTCGGCTCATCGAAGCTGATGAAGGGGTTCGGCTGGAGCGGAGGCTGTCGGGGGCGGCGTGCCATGCCGGAAGAAAACGGCAATGCTCCGCTATCTGCAAGCTCAGTCTTGGTAAATATTATCTGATACGCCTCTATGTCGAATAAGTATGTTGAGGCGTAAGTGGGGTTACGAATGGTACGTACCCGATCGAATGTTGTGCAGCAGTTCTTTTGTCATTAGTTTCAGCTATAGGCCCCACCAACGTCGCTGGCGATCAGAAAATCTCGGCTGGTTTCCGCAGCAGCAAGCGGACAGAACCGGATCGTCCTGTCCGCTTTGTCATATTTTATTTTCAAAGAACTCCGCGACGATCAGTCAGCAGCATTATCCAACGCGACACGATCACACGCGATCTCGAACTCAGATTCCGCGATCTCGTTTCCCCATACCGTCCATCCCTTGATTCCCGATTTTCGTCCGAACAGTTCGAGATACGGTGGCGGCGACGCTATCTCAATCAGCCTACGTACTTCTTCGGGCTTTTCAGAATGCGATAACCAATCAGTGTTGATCCACGAACGCAGACCTTTGTCATTAAATCGTTTTGCATTCCCGCGCCTACCGCTCAGCATGACATCATGCGACCCTCGCCAGAGGTTCCCGGTCCCGATCTGGTCTCTTGTCCAGATGAAGGAGCTTTGGAATTCAAAGCCCCATGCTCTGATGACCTTGAACGAATCCTCCAGAGTCCCATCCACCGCCCATAGATGTAAATGGGCGTTATCTGCGGCGAGTTCCCGAATCGGCAGATTGCAGATTTCGGGGATCGTCATCCCGCGATAATGATGCCCAGGCGGCTGGAGCTTATCATCCACGTACATCCATGGGGGGTCAGCGTATATGGTGCCGAACTTCTTTCCCTGCGCAATTGGAGATTGCAAGCTTTCGACTGTGCATGTGTCACCGGAGACGCCGTCTGTAAATTTGCGCCGGATCATCTCACCCTTTAGTTCGCGTGTTGATCGTGACCTGTCTCCCATGAGGCACCAGTCAAGCAGGGAATCCGCTACGTCGGGCGGAAGGCTCACCACCATCGCATGATGAGCCCATCCAAGACCTTCCCGGCGCCGGGAAGTTTTGAATTTCCGAGAGACAGCCGCGTGGTTCGCGCAGGTTTTTGCGTTCCAGCCCTCAGCTTCGGCGATCGCTGTCCGGCGACCATAACGCTTTTCGCCATGTAGCCACCAATCGCCGATCCACCAATCAAGGCCACGGCGGAGCGGATAGAGCCATCTGCCTGCCGCCGCCCATTCTTCCGAGTGCATATCTACAGGAACTTCCCACGCTACATGGGAGACATTACCGCGAAGCGGAATCTGAGGCGGTCCAACGCCGAAATCTTCCAACCCTAGTTGCGACCATTTCGTTTTGGTTCGTTTATCGTCATGGTTCGTGGTCACATGCTTTCCTCATCGTCATTTGAGATTGGCTGTGGGCACGGCATAGACAGGGTGTCGAATTCCCCAGTCGTGCATGGCGCAGAGCCGACCTTCCTTTCGACGCTGATGATCGTATCGTGCCTACCACCTCCGTGCGCAACGAGCAGGATTTCTTCGATATTGTAGCCGCGATTGATTCCCATCTGACCGATGCTCCAGCCGCATGAGATGACGATCCCGCCGGGTGTGATAACTCGATCTAGCTTGTCCTTACATTCCCTCATCCAGCCCATCTGTGTGTCGGCCTGAATCACAGTTTTGCCGAAGCCCTCGTAACATTCCTTCACCTGTCGCGCCGAGTACGGTGGGTCGAGAACGCCGGCATCGAGCTTCCTGCCGTGACAGCCCATCAAGTCGAGAAACACGTTGCAGTCGAGATGATAGTCAGCGGTTGTCCTCGGGTTGAGGTCGTTTGTGACTGTCCCCCATCGTGCGTTCCGTGCGAACGGGTCAACCACTGACATTCCGGCGAGGAGGAGCCGCCGCAACAGCGCGGCGACCGGTGGATTTGAAAACGTCTCGGCGGACGGCATCGCCCATTCGCGGGAGAATTTAATGCCTCCGTTCAGGCCAAAGGACGGGCAGACCCTCCTTTTCGAATTTGGTCGAGGACTACGCGCCCGTCGTCAGTCAAGCTGGGGCAGCCGTCATCATCGAACTCTACTAACGTCCTTGATTCAATTGTTTTTTTCGTGACCGCACGCACTTCGTCGTCCCAACGCAATGTCGATCTGGCCTCCGCGATTGCCAGCGCCTTCTGCTGCGCCGCCGAGAGTTTCAGGGGGGACGGATTAATCCGAGGGCGCCCGCGCCCCCGCTTGGGCGGAGCGTCTTCTTTGCCGACTTGGTGACTGGCAGGCAATGTCTCCGCCGTTCGACGGGCAACATCAGCGGGCGCGTCCTGATCCGCTGCCTGATCCTGCGCAAACGCTTTAGATGTACTGTCGGCATCATTTGCGGGAGCAGGCCCGATATCGTTCACCGCCCCCCGGCGGACAATGCCTCCGGCTTCGGACGCGACGCGGGCTCCATGGCGCAATCGCTCGATTTCAGCCTTGAGTCGCTCAATTTCGGCACGGGACGCAGCGAGTTCGGCGTTCTTTTGTTCTAGCTCCCGCTCGCTGGCTGCGAGCCGAGCGAGGATGGTCGGTTTGAATTCCGCCGTCGTCGCTGCCGCCCGTTCCCCTGGCGTCTCGGCTATTTTAGACGCCACCTTGTTATGACTGGGACTGGCTATGCTGGCCTCTAGCTTGAACTTGAATTGTGAGGCTCTCTTTTTCTTCTCTCGCTCTATTCCATTTTCCTTCAAGCACAAATCGAAATAGTACTTCCAACCTCTCGCTCGAAATTCCAACCCATGCTTTCCACGGGTCGCACATGCAGCGCGATCCTTCGCGACTCTACTCCAGATTCGCGCTATGTAACCGGGGTAGCTGGCAACCTGCCACAGTTCGGACGCTTTTGATTTTCCGATCATCATCTCGGCGGCGAGTTCGTCCAGTTGCTCGGTGGAATATTCCATTTTTACACGAGCGTGGTGCAGGCGAACCGAGTTATTCAGGTCCGCCTGCAAAACGACTATCGTACTCTTGGTGCCACGTCCCGCGTCCGCGATAGCCCCCGCGACGATTTCCTCGCGCGTCAGGCGGATTGGACATTCCGATAGCGGTTCGGATTCCGAGCCGAAGAATTCATCACGATTCAACAATAGTGTGTCAGCCTCAAAGGGCTCCATCTGTCTTCCCCGATGACACGCAAAATCAGCCCCACCAAGCTGGTGAGTTGACAGTTGAGGTCGGCTGCCAGGAGAGCCGGCTCCTTCTACGGGAAAAGATTTAGCAATCCGCGACCTTCCGTCAAGTATGAACTGGCGGAAGTCACGTCCATCGGAAATAGCATGGAGTAATGTTGCAATACCATTTTCCGAGCGTTTGTCAACCCTAAGAAGAATAGGATAAATATACACTAAGGTGACGGAAACCTACATTGAAAATGGATTGACAGTCCGCAACTCTGGTCCTGTGTACCAAGGGGTGCCCAAGGAGTAACTATGTATCGTGGTGAAATCTGATTAAGGAACGAGTGGGCGTGGCTATCAATGCGATAAAACGGCCGTGCCGAGTTTTCCGGCTGAAATCCGTGGCTTAAGTTACAACGGCGTACGCGGTCGGACGTGCCCACTTACCGGTCTTGAGATTTCATGGTGTTCTAGAAGTTGGTACTGCTATCAACGAATTCGGAGTGCGACCGCGAAGTACGCAACTGCAACGGAATTTAATGCCGTGAAATACAGCGAGTTTTGCGTGGACGCCTGTCGTGATTCAGTGCCGTCTGGTGGTCCTCCCGCCGCCGCCGACGGACGGTACACGATCACGTGAATGCTAAACTGCCCAATCCACAGGATCATGCCAATGGCGTCGCACGGCCGGCATAAGCTGCACCTGCGGCGATAACCTTGCTTGCTTCGTCACGGACCGGCCGATTGAATGGAAACCACTGGATGTGCCGCGACGATCGCCTTCTGTCGCTTGCATCGAACGCTGGGCTTTCGAGGTGAGGATGCCAACCCGAACGCAGCCAGTTTCATTGGTCGGTATAATCTATATGAAGCAGCAATCAGGCCCTCCGAGATCGGTTTCGAGGTCTCACTGATTAGCTGACCCTCCTGCGGGCCTTCGGAGGTAGGCAAGGATATCGTCTGCCAGTTTTAGATCGAGTTGCGGAAAACCCGCAGGCGCATCCACGATCTCTCCGAGCTTGCCTTTTTGGGATGGTTATGACCTTACGGAGGCCGTTTCCGATCATAAGCCGGGGTGGTTCCGCCTTGCGCCGCAAAATCACCGCCAGGATCATGCCGCGAGCACGACCATGGTGCCGTTCTGCGAATGATGGACTGGGCAACGGCTTCAAAACCTTAGTCCTTGCAGACGCAACCAATTTGTGCTGTTTCGGATCGCATGGATGGGTGTCAGACAAATGGTGAGCGGGCGCCCCAGCGATGGTGCGCCGATATGCGTGCCTATTGCTGCTGGCTTCCATGCCAGCCGTCACCACTCCGCCTTGCTCTTGGTTTGCCGCCAGTCTAATCCGGCCGGTGTCCGGTTGGTTTGTGCTGTCCACAACATTCGAGGCTTTGGCCGCTTCAGAAATGGCGAAACTGCTGCGTCTCGAACTTGCAAATGCGTTTGGTCGCGATGGCCGACATGCTGTCCTGCCGATAGCTGATCTCAGGGACGGGCGCTTCTTGGTCCGCTTCGTGGCAAAAAGGCGTCCTCGGCTGATCGATGTCGATGAGCGTCGATTGATCGTGGAGCCGGGGCGCGGCTCCATCGTCCAGGTAGATTGCGAACTTCGTCCGATGGTTTCTGGCGTCGGCATCATCCCGACTATGCAGCAGGTCAGGATATTGCAGTTGGTCGAGTCGGAGGCTGAGCCCTAAAATTCCGGGATCGACGGGTAATTGATACACTCGACCATGATCCGGCGAGCGTGATCAAGGGGGAGTTTGTTTGATGCGTAGAGGCCGTATGTTAGTGTCTTGATGCTGTGGCCTACCAGCTTAGCAGCGTGAAGCTCGCTGATGTTCGCCGTTGCCAGGAGATCGACAAACGTACGACGGAATGAATGAAAACCGTAGCCGGGCGGAATATCCAAATCGTTCAGTAGTTCACGGAACGGACGCGCCAGCCGTGGACTGCGCTTGTCGCCGATCTTGTTTTTGCCCCCGCGAAAGAGATAGCCCTCATCCGTTGGACTTTCGTACCTATCTCGGAGGATCGTCATTATGGCAGGGTGAATGGGCAACCGCCGCCTCCCCGCGTCGGTCTTATCCTCATGGAAGATGAGATAGGGTATGGGTTCGTCCAGGAAGACCGTCTTACGGTGCAGGGAAGCAATGGCTTCTCTGCGCCCTCCCGTAAAGGCGGCGACGACGATCACATCGCGGACATCAAGCTGGTTTCGACGATTTGCTTCCGCCCACAGTCGAGGGACGAGAGCCGGATCAAAGCGTGGTCCATCATCGTCATCCTCGATGCGGAAAGCTGGGTCGTGCGGCCTGATACGCTTCGCCTTGGTTTTAGGCCAAAGCAATTCGGCGAACGGCCGCCGCTCCCGAATGGATTCATCGAGTGAACAAAGGTGTGCCCAGTAGCTGCGGATGGCGCAGACCTGTTTGTTCACGGTGGCGTAGCTCTTGCCAAGGCCGATCATGCGCTGGTTGATAAAGTCCTGAACATGCTGCCTCGAAAATCCCTGAACGGTGAGGCCGGGAAACATCTGGGCAAAGTGCCCGACATCGAGACAATATTCATAGGCAGTTTTCGTTTCCAGACCTGCGATGCCATCCGTCTCGTAGCTCTCTACCTTCGCAAGGAATGGGGTCCGCTCACCGGTAATGGCCTCAACCTGCTCTGTTGCCTCGGCGCCGTTGGCCATTGAGCGAAGGGCAGCAGCCGGATCGAGATCGAAGGCTGCCAGCCGCTCGTGCCATGCTCGCGCCGAGACCCCGACCAACTCGCGGGCGGCGAAATCGAATACCTCAACCAATCGGATGTAGTCGGCCTCGTCGGGATCAAGCTTCTTTGCCTGGGCAAATTTCCGCGCAAGCTGCTCCGCCTTCACCTGGGTGGCGGTCTTGCCTCCCCGGCGCAGTTCGGCGAAGCGGGCCTTCCAACCGGCAAGGACGGGCGTGGCGATTTCGTGTGCTTTCGCTGCGTCTCTTTCGCCGGTGCTCTTCGCCAGGATGCGGCGCCCGTTCGGGTGCCGGTTGTCGGCAAAATGGTGCCGAAGCTCGCGCGGCACATCGAGCCGGGCGTACCAAACGCGTCCCTGCTTCTCCATGTGTGGATAGCGTGCGCTGCGTGGCATCTCGCGTTCCTGATCCGGCCCCAGCCATTAAGTAGAAATCTACGTAGGAACGCAGCCTAAATCAAGCCACGCTGGGAGCATTAAATCGTTGAATATATGGGCATTTTTTGATGGATAAGTGATTGGCGTCCCGTACGAGATTCGAACTCGTGTTACCTCCGTGAAAGGGCGAGGTCAGCAGGTAGGGCTGCCGCGCGGATTACCACCCGTTCAGCCGGTCATCAGCAAATCAAGATGGTTGCGTGTCAGCAGGTAGGGCTGCCGCGCGGATTACCACCCGTTCAGCCGGTCATCAGCAAATCAAGATGGTTGCGTATCCCCGCAACCATCTTGACTTGCTCAGCCAAAGCGCCCTTATCCCGGGCGCTTTTGACGTTCTGGGGTAACAGGGGCAAAACCCCGAGCATGGCTGCATCTTTGGCTTGCTGCGACGCGGCAGGGTACGATTCAGGTTATGTATGAACCCACCCGCCCCTCCGCCGGCGTTTACCGGCGGGACCAGATCAGCGGATCAAATGGCGATTCTCACAGAGGCGCTGTTGCCCAGCGCTCGATCGCTGAAGATGGAAGCGCCCCAACTGGTAATCAGCGGCGCAGCGCCCTGCGCGTGACCCCCGGGTCAACGCATTGTTACCCAGGATGTTACCCACGACCGACTTGCACGGATACAATGTTATCCAAACCGTTGATTTCCTTGGTGAGCCCGGTGGGATTCGAACCCACGACCCCAAGATTAAAAGTCTCGTGCTCTACCAACTGAGCTACGGGCTCGCCGGCGCGCTTTGAACGCTATGCAGGGCCGCGGGTCAACCGTCACCCGCGGCTAATCCTGCCCAATCCGCACGCTTCAGACCTGCGGAACAACAGAAAACGCGCAGCCAAATCAAGCTGCGTCGGCAGCGACTGAGAATTTTTCGATCTTGTCCGGATCCGAAACAGTGCCGCCACCGCCGCTGCCCCGCTTGATCCGGTCGACAAGGTCCATCCCCTCCACGACCTGGCCCCAGATCGTGTACTGGCCGTTCAGGTGCGACGCCGGCTCGAACATGATAAAGAACTGGCTGTTCGCGCTGTGCGGGCTTTGCGACCGAGCCATGCCGCACGTTCCGCGCAGGAACTTCGCCTTGTCGGTGAACTCGGCGCGGATGTTGTCCAGATCGCTGCCGCCGGTGCCCGTGCCGGTCGGGTCGCCGCCCTGGGCCATGAACCCCTCGATCACGCGGTGGAACACCGTGCCGTCGTAAAAACCCTTCCGCACCAGCGTCTTGATCCGCTGCACATGCATCGGTGCAATGTCGGGCAGAAGCTGGATGACCACCCGGCCCTGTTTCAGGTCCAGGTACACCGTGTTCTCGGGGTCAAGCGCCGGCTTCAAGTCGCTCATGTTTCTTGTCTCCTCTGGAAGCTACTTCACGTCTGCGGCAACCCGCATATGCACGATCCGGTCCGGAGCCGTCACCGTCCCGCTGCCCGGGGCGCCGCGCTTGATCTGGTCCACATATTCCATTCCCTGCACGACCCGCCCCCAGATCGTGTAGTTGCCGTCCAAGGATGGCGCCGGCGCGAACATGATGAAGAACTGGCTGTTGCCGCTGTTCGGGTCGGACGTGCGGGCCATCCCGCAGACGCCGCGCACGAAGTGGAACTGGCTCGTCTCCAGCGGCAGGTCCGGCAGCTTGCTGCCGCCGCCGCCGGTGCCCGTGGGATCGCCGCCTTGCGCCATGAACCCCTCGATGACCCGATGGAACGGCGTGCCATCGTAAAATCCCTGCCGCGCCAGCGTCTTGATCTGCGCCACCGTCTTCGGCGCCACCTCCGGCAGGAGCTTGATCACCACGCGCCCCTGCTTCACGTCGAGGTAGATCGTGTTCTCGGGGTCTTCCGGCTGGGCAAACACCGGAGCCGCCACGCTCAGGACAGCCAGCGCGGTTGCGGATGCAAACAGGGTGCGGCGATCCATCACGCCCTCCGTCTAACAGAAATGGGATAAAGCTTCAGCCCCGGATGCGCTTCAGCATGCGTTCCAGGGTCAGGGCCGGGACAAACGAGGAGATATCGCCGCCCAGCATCGCGACTTCCTTGACCAACCGCGACGCGATGAACTGATGCGTCTCGCTCGCCATCAGGAACACCGTCTCGACGTCCGGCGCCATGCGGTAATTCATGCCCGCCATTTGGAACTCGTAATCGAAATCCGACACGGCGCGAAGTCCGCGCACGATCATGGACGCACCGAGTCTTCGGGCAAAATCGATCAGAAGCGTATCGAACGGCACCACCTCTATCACCATGCCGTTGCGTGTGGCGATGGTCTCGATCTCGGCCCGCACCAACTCGACCCGCTCGTCCAGCGTGAACAGCGGGCCTTTGCCGGTGTTGATCGCCACGCCCACCACCAGCTTGTCCAGCAGCCTCGCCGCTCGGGCGATCACGTCGAGATGACCGTTGGTGATCGGATCGAACGTTCCCGGGTAAAGGCCTGTCCGCCGCGGATAGTGGTCGTGCTTGTCAGCCATCGCCGTCGTCACCATCCATTGGCCCATCCGGCACACCGCCCTCCGGCACACCGCCCTCCGGAACTCCGCCGTCCGGCACGCCGCCCTCCGGAACACCACCGTCCGGCATTCCCCCCTCAGCAGGAGGCACACCATTATCGTCGGTCTCGTCTTCCAGCACGGTGAACACGCTGGTCACATGCTCGCCCTTGTCAACCCGGAAGAGGGTCACACCCATGGCATTACGCCCGGTAGTGCGGACCTGATCGACCGGAACCCGGATCAGCCGCCCGGCATCGGTGACCATCATGATGTCGTCGCCCTGCCGCACCGGGAAGGTCGCCACCACCGTCTTGCCGTTCCGCGGCGCCAGCGTGATGTTGCCGATGCCCTGGCCGCCGCGCCCCGTTACGCGGTACTCATAGGCGGAGGTTCGCTTGCCGAACCCCATGTCGGTCACGGTCAGCAGCATTTCCTCGGCGATTTCGAGGTCAGCGAACCGCTCCGCTGACAGGGTCACCTCGGCGACCTCCTCCTCCGCCTCCACCGCCGCGACGGGCGCGTCCGCCTCCGCCTCGCCGTTGCCCCGCCGCTTGGCGTTCGCCTGTTTCAGGTAGGCGATGCGCTCCTCGGGGCTGGCCTGAACATGCCGCAGCACCGACAGGCTGATCACCTCGTCCCCGTTCAGCAGCTTGATGCCGCGCACCCCCGAACTGTCCCGGCCGGCAAACACCCGCACCTGATCATCGGACAACTGGAACCGGATGCAGCGGCCTTTGCGCGTTGCCAGCAGGACGTCATCGCCTTCCCGGCAGGTGGCAACCCCGATCAGGTGGTCGCCCTCATCGAGCTTCATCGCGATCAGCCCGGCAGACCGCACATTCTTGAAATCCGACAGCCGGTTGCGCCGCACATTGCCCGACGCCGTCGCGAACACCAGGTGCAGGCTGTCCCACAGTGTCTCATCCATCGGGAGCGGCAGCACCGTGGTAATCGTGTCCGCGCCCAGTTCCGGCAGCAGATTGACCAACGCTCGGCCCTTCGCCGTGGGACCAGCCTCCGGCAGCTTCCAGACCTTCACCCGGAACGCCTTGCCACCGGACGAGAAGAACAGCACCCACTGATGCGTATGCCCGTTGAAACTGCGCGTAACGACGTCGTCCCCGCGTGTCCCCGCGCCCGACCGTCCCCGGCCGCCGCGGTTCTGCGCTCGGAACGTCTCCAGCGTGGTGCGCTTGATGAAGCCGTCGCGCGTGATGGTCACCACCATCTGGCCCGGCTCGATCAGGCTTTCGTCGTCCTGGTCCGCCAGCGCGTCGGCGATCTCGGTCATCCGCGGCGAGGCGATTTCCTTGCGCGCCGCCGTGAGTTCCTCGGTCATCACCTCCATGCGCCGGATGCGGGAGCCAAGGATGTCCAGCAGTTCGCGGATCTTCCCGGCAACCTCGGTCATCTCGGCCTGGATCTTCTCCCGCTCCAGGCCCGTGAGGCGTTGCAGCCGCAGTTCCAGGATGCCGCGCGCCTGCTCCTCGGTCAGCCGCACGGTGCCGTCAGCGGCGATGACATTGCCCGGCTCGTCGATCAGCGCCAGCAGCGCCCCGATATCCTCGGCCGGCCAGTCCCGCCCCATCAGCGCAACCCGGGCCGCGGCGGCATCCGGACTGGCGCGGATCAGCCGGATCACTTCATCGATATTGGCAACGGCGATCGCCAGACCGACCAGGTTATGCGCCCGGTCGCGCGCCTTCCCCAGCTCGAACCGCGACCGCCGGAGGATGACCTCCTCGCGAAACCGGATGAAGCACAGCAGCGCCTCGCGCAGCCCCATCTGCTTCGGCTGCCCGTCGTCCAGCGCCAGGCAGTTGATGCCAAAACTGGTCTGCAACTGGGTGAAGCGGAACAACTGGTTCAGCACCACCTCGGGCGTCGCGTCGCGCTTCAGTTCCATGACGATGCGCATGCCGGAGCGGTCGCTCTCGTCGCGCATCTCGCCGATGCCCTCGATGACCTTGCCGCGCACCAGTTCGGCGATCTTCTCGATCAGGGTCTTCTTGTTCACCTGATACGGGATTTCCGTAACGATGATCGCGGTGCGGTCCTTGCGGATCTCCTCGAATTCGGTCTTCGCCCGGATCGTGATGCTCTCGCGCCCGGTCTCGAACGCGGCGCGGATGCCGGAGCGGCCGATAATGATGCCCCCGGTCGGAAAATCCGGCCCAGGCACGATCTTCATCAGATCATCCAGCGAGATATCCGGATCGGCGATTAGCGCCAGCGTCGCATCAATAATCTCGCCCGGATTGTGCGGCGGAATATTCGTCGCCATGCCCACGGCGATGCCGTTTGCCCCGTTGATCAGCAGGTTCGGAAACTTCGCCGGCAGAACCAGCGGTTCCCTTTCCGACTCGTCGTAGTTCGGCTGGAAGTTGACCGTGTCCTTGTCGATGTCTTCCAGCAGCAGCGCCGCCGCCTTCGCCAGCCGGACTTCGGTGTACCGCATCGCCGCCGGGTTATCCCCGTCGACCGACCCGAAATTGCCCTGCCCGTCGATCAGCGGCAGCCGCATGGAAAAACTCTGCGCCATCCGCACCATGGCATCGTAGATCGAGGCGTCGCCATGCGGGTGATACTTACCCATGACGTCGCCGACCACGCGGGCCGATTTGCGGTACGCTTTGTCCGGCGTATACCCGGCCTCGTGCATGCCATACAGGATTCGTCGATGCACCGGCTTCAGCCCGTCGCGGGCATCCGGCAGCGCGCGCGCCACGATCACGCTCATGGCGTAATCGAGGTACGAACGGCGCATTTCGTCTTCTAAAGTAACCGGCTGCATATCCCCGTGCGGGCCGGTCGGCTCCACGGGCTGGTCAGGTGTGTCGCTCAAATCTCACTCAATTCGTTGCTCGCGCGCGCTCGGCCCCCGAACGGCCCGGATTGGGCCAGATCAGACGCCCGATCCGTGGCCGCTAGATAAGCTGATTCGAGGCCCAAGGCGAGTGCCAGTTTCGCATTCCGTGAAAGCCATCCGGATGGGCCAACCTGGAAGGGCAGGGGCTTTGTCGCCGCCCCTCGCCACGCCGGCACGGCACGGAATGCCGCCCGTCTCACCGCCGACCAATGCCACCGATCGCCATCCGCGCGTTCCGCAAAAGGCCAAACCGCAACGGTCCCAAGGCCCTAACGGCACGCCAGGACGCCCACCACACAAAGCGCCACGACCGGCATCGCGAACACCGCCCAATCGGCGCGTCCGACCTCCGCCAGCCCGACCCCCACCGCCGCAATCAGAGCAACACCGGCGACGTTCCAGGCATCGCCGAAAAGCGTCTTCACAAACGCCTTCATACCGGCACCCGACGCGGCCGGCGGCGCAACACCAGCACCAGCGCCTGGCCGCCGCCCAGAAAGAACGCGGCCAGAACCAGCAGGCTCCAGTCCCCTAGTGGCCAGACATCGCCCGCCACCGCCTCCAGCGTCCAGAAGGCGCCGAACGAGACGATCATGGCGCCCACGACGAACTTGATCGCGTTCTCGGGCACAAGCCGCAACGGCGCCCGCACCGCCAGACCCGCCATGAACACCGCCAGCAAGGCGGCCAGCGCTGTAGCCCCGTTGAATGCCCAGGCGTGGCTGTGCAGGCTGAACGCCACAACGACAAGCCAGACCTCCAGCCCCTCCAGCAACGTGCCCTTGTAGGCAACCAGCCAGGCGGCGAACCAGTCGCCCGCGTTGATGCCGGCCCGGGTCTCCCGGAACTCGACATCCTCGTCATGCAGCGCTTTCAACCCGGCCTGACGGGCGATGGCCTTGGCAAGCCAACGGACACCGAACAGCAGCAGGAACAGACCGATCACGAACTGGATCGCATGCACGTTCAGCCCGGCGCTGAGCGCCCCGCCGGTCAACACCGTCAGCACCGCGAGCGTCCCCAACCCCGCCGCCGCCGCGCCGAGGGACGCCCCCCAGCCGATCGTCAGGCTGACCGCGAGCACGATGGTGAACGCCTCCACCCACTCGACCGAGGCCGTCAGGAACAGCGGCAGGAATGCCGGCCAGTCCATCCTAGCGAGCCCCAGTCAGCAGCACCGCCTTCCCCGCGACGCGCCGCTCCCGCAACTGAGCGGCGACCTCAAGGATATCCCGCCAGTCCCGCTCCACCCCGATCCGGGGCTTCAGCGAACCGTCAGCGATCAGCGACACCAGCAACGCCAGGTCCGGCGCGAAGCGCTCCTCAGCTTCCGACGTGAAATAGCTGAAACTCTGGATCCGCGAATTCGGCGCGCCACGGAAATCGGCAAAGCTGATCGTCGTCGGTTCGGCCGCGGAATTGCCATAGACCACAACCGTTCCCTTCGCTTCGACAAGCTGCAGCGCCTTTGCCAGCGACGCCCCGCCCGCCGATTCCAGGATCAGCGAGAACCGCCCCTGAGCATTTTCGATCCCCTCGACCACCTCATCCGCCCCAAGCGCCGCCAGTCCCGCCCCCCGATCCGCCCCCCCGACCACAGCCGTGACATGCGCCCCGGAGCGAGCGGCGATCTGCACCGCCAGCATCCCGACGCCCCCGGCCGCGCCGGTGGTCAGCACGCGTCGCCCGACCAGCGCGCCACCATGCCGCAGCGTGCGGAGCGCCGTCAGCCCCGCCACCGGCAAGGTCGCCGCCGCCGAAAATCCGACGCCGTCCGGCAACACCGCCATGCGATGCGCCGGCACGGCAACCCGTTCGGCCCAGCCGAAATCGTCCACCAGCGCGACAACGCGCGCCCCCGCCGGCGGCCCCTCGCCGCTGGCAGCCTGTCGCAGCACGACGCCCGCGACATCCTGCCCCGGCACCCAGCCTTCCTTGTTCCGAGCGAACGAACTCAGTTCGCCGCGGTTCAAAGAAAACGCGTGCACATGCAGCAGTGCGTCACCGCGAGAAGGGGTTGGTTCGGGAATGTCGCGCAGTTCGATCGGCGCTGAACCGTTCGGCGTGTTGACCAGGGCGAGCATGATTCGATCCCTCCGTTGGCGTGCAGATCAGGGGATTTCATCACGCAAAAGGCCAAGGGGTCAAAAGGCCAAGGGGTCAAGAGGCCAGGCGGCGAACCAGCGACGGGGGGGTTAAATCCGCACGTCGCCACCGCCCGCCCGGCCCGAGCCGGTTATATCCTTGAACGCGGCATGACGCGAGAGACACGCATCAAGGCGCCCCCGGGCCGCAGGTCCAGCTCCTACCTCACCTCATCCGTAACCACATTGAACCCCACCAGCGTGCTCGGTCCAAAAATCGTCGACAACGCCACGTCGGTCGCGTCCCGCCCGCGCGCCATCAGAATACGGCCAATGCGCGGTGTGTTATGCCGTGCGTCAAACGTGTGCCAGTGACCGCCGAGATAAACCTCGAACCAGGCGCTGAAATCCATCGGCGCATCCACCGGCGGAATCCCGATATCCCCCAGGTAACCCGTGCAGTACCGTGCCGGAATGTTCATGCAACGGCACAACGTGACCGCAAGATGAGCGAAGTCACGGCACACTCCGCGCCCCTCGTGATGGCCGGCAACCGCCGTGCGCACCGGGTCCGCGTGGTGATAGCCGAATTCGATCCGTTCATGCACGTAATCGCAGATCGCCTGCACCCGGGACCATCCCTGCCGCGTGTTGCCGAACAGCGACCAGGCGAGCTCCGAAAGACAGTCCGTTTCGCAGTAGCGGCTGCCCATCAAGTACACCAGCGTATCGTCCGGCAGGTCCTCGACCGCGTGTTGCGGCGCGTCAGGAACCACCGCGTCGAACGTACCGGGATCACCGACCAGGATCTGCGCCGAAATCCGCAGCAACCCAGCCGGCGCGACGATGCGGTGGCAGATATTGCCGAAGCTGTCACGGTATTCGCTCGCTCCGATCGGCGGATCAAACCGGATCTGGTGCGGTCCGATAACGTCCGGCATGCGACTCGGGTGAACACTCAACACCAGCAGCATCGGCGTCGGCTGCGGGCATTGATAGATGATGTCATAGCCGGCGCTGATCTGCACGAGCGGGTTTCTCCAAGGTAATAGGGCCATCAAACGCCATGGAACGGTCGCGGTTGAGTTCACGAGGCCGCGATACGGGATAATATGAAGCCGACACCAGCCAACCGCGGAGACCGCACGCCTTCCCTCCACACGATGTCGCGAGGCCGGCACATTTCGGTCGAACACGCCTGGGCACAAGGCGCGCGGCACGCCACCTCCCGCGGCTCGCGTGAACGCTGAATAGGTGTCGGCCAATGGATTTCTCAGTGAAAACGGAACTTGCCTACCGCGTCGCGCGGGCCACGCCGTTCGTCTTCAACGTGCAGGCACAACAAATGTCCGGCCAGACAATCGTCACCGAACAACTGCGGATCGAGCCCGAACTGCCGACGGAAAGCTGGACGATGCCGGAAAGCGGCAACCGCTACGTTCGGCTGATCGCCCCCGCGGGAAGTTTCAAGCTGACCTATCACGCCAACGTCCGGCTCGATCATCCCATCGAGGATCCCGGCACGGTGAACGAAATCCCGCCCGGTTCGCTGCCGCTGTCCGTGCTCACCCACCTCTATCCCAGTCGCTACTGCCAGTCGGACCGGCTGGAGCGTTTCGCGCAGAGAACATTCGGCGCCCTGCCGCTGGGTTACCAGCGCGTCGCCGAGATCTGCAACTGGATCCACGACAATGTAGACTACATCAGCGGCTCCTCCGACGCGCAGACCTCGGCCTATGATACGGTCTCGCAACGCGCCGGCGTCTGCCGCGATTTCGCCCATCTCGGCATCACGCTTTGCCGCGCACTCGGGATTCCGGCGCGCTACGTCAGCGCTTACGCGTGGCGCCTGGAACCGCCGGACTTCCACGGCGTTTTCGAAGCGTTCCTCCGTGGCCCGGCCGGTCCGGGTTGGTACATGTTCGATCCCACGCGTATGGCGGCGCCTGAGGGCATCGTCCGCATCGGTATCGGCCGCGACGCCGCCGAGGTCGCCTTCTGCACCCAGTTCGGCGAAATGGAAGCCGAAAAGCCCGAGGTCGCCATCTCCGGGCCATCGGACGCGCCGCCCTCCACGACACAAGCAGTCCGCACCCAGGACGCATGAGGAGACAAAAATGCCAGACAACATCGCCGATATCGCCCAGCGGCACGGTTTCAGCCCGGACGCGGCCCGTGCGGTCGCCGAGGCGTTTCGTCACGGCGGCGGCCGCATGGCCCAGTTCAACCATCCGGAACTCGGCGGTATGGGCCAGTGGTCCGCCGGTGGCATGCTGATGATTGGCGACATGTTCAACAACGGTCTGAAGGCACGCGTCGATGCGCTGTGCCGCGACCTCGCCGCACTGCCCGGACCGGCTCCCGCGGCCGCCGAACAGCAGCCCGGCCAGACCGGCCATTGGTGGCCGGACGGCCTGGGCTCACCCTCGGCGACCGGCGCGCAGAATGACATGCGCTATGCCTGCTTCCCGGACCAGCGTCGCCTCGCGGTCATGCAGGACGGCCGGGTTCGCGTTTACGACAGCGGTGATCACCGCATCGGCGGCGTTTCGCAACAGCAAAGCGGCAGTCAGAACCTGACGTTCAGCAGCCAGATCGGCACGGTTCGGCTCGAGGATCTGAAGCAGGTCTGATCAAGCCGCCTTCAAATCCCCCAGCAGGCTCGGGATGAATTCTGCCACAGTCGGATGAATGTGCACGACCCGTTGCAGGATCGTATACGGCGCGTTTGTATACATCAGGTCAAGAATGGAGTGCACGGCTTCATCGCCGCCCGTGCCCAGAATAGCGGCGCCAAGAATCCCTTTCGTGTCGGCGTCGACAATAATCTTCATCAGGCCAAGCGTCTCGCTCTTTTCATAGGCGCGTGAAACGTTCGACATCGGCAGGCTGCCTACCAGAATCCGGTGTCCGGCCGCCACCGCGTCCCGCTCGCTCATCCCGGCCCGCCCGAGCGGCGGGTCGGTGAACAGGGCGTATGCGGCGATCCGGTCGCGCACACTCCGGTTGCCGCCTTCCAGCAGATTACCGGCGATGATTTCGAAATCGTTATACGCGGTATGGGTGAACGCGCCATGCCCGTTGCATTCGCCCATCGCCCAGATGCCGGAAACGCTGGTGCGCAACGTGTCATCGACCTCGATGAAGCCATGGGAATCAACCGCGACACCGGCCTTCTCAAGACCCAGATCGTCGGTATTCGGGCGGCGCCCAGCCGCCAGCAACAGATGCGATCCACGGATCGTTCCGGAACCCGTCGTGACTTCGATCCCGGCACTTACCCGAGTGATTCTGGTATCCAGCCGGATCTCGATTCCTTCGGCCTCCAGAATCTGCCGGACGGCGTCCGAGATCTCGGGATCCTCCCGGCCGATCAGCCGCGGCGCTGACTCGATCACAGTGACAGCGCTGCCGAATCGCCGAAAGATTTGTGCGAATTCCAGTCCGACGTAGCTGCCGCCGATCACCACAAGATGTTCCGGCACGAGATCAAGTGCCAGGATCGTGCTGCTGGTAAGATACGGGACCGCATCAAGACCGCCAATCGCCGGAACGGCAGGACGCCCGCCCACGTCAATAAAGATCCGCTCGGCACTCAGAGTTTCGTCGCCGGCGGTAACCTCGTGTGCCGAAACGAACGTCGCATGTCCCCGGATGATCGTTATGTTCGCGTTGCGGCGCAGCGACGCTTCGAGACCGTTGCGGCTGGCCGCCACGATCGCGTCCTTGCGCGCCTTGACCTGCTTCATGTCGACCGTCACGGGGCCGCCGATCGTTACGCCAAACTCATTGGCGCGCCGAACCATGTGCACGGCATACGCACTCGCGACCATGGCCTTGGTCGGCGTGCAGCCGGTGTTGATGCAGGTGCCGCCGAACAGCCCACGCTCGATGATCGCGACGCGGTTTCCCGCGCCAGCCAGCCGCCGCGCCATTGACGGTCCTGCCTGCCCGGTGCCGATGATGATGGCGTCGTATTTGGTCATGGCCGATATTCCTCACCCCGCCGGCGGAGCCGCGCCCGCGACCTGGGTCCGGTGCATCACCCGCCGCGCCGCGGCATCGAACGGATCGCGCCGGTGCATGGTGCAGCGGTTGTCCCACAGCACGAGATCACCCACCCGCCAGCGATGCGTGAAGCAGAACGCCGCCTGTGTCGCGTGTGCCCAGACCGCATCCAGCAGCGCTTCGGACTCCGCCAGATCCAGCCCCTCGATCCACGCCATTCGCCGGCGCCCGAGATACAGCATGCGCCGCCCGCTCCCCGGATGCGTGCAGACCAGCGGATGCAACATGCCCGGCGCCAACCGAGGGTCGACCGTCGGCGTCACGCCCTGCCGGACATAACCACCGCTGTTGTAGGTCCCGTCATGCTTGACCCGACGACCCTCCACCCGGTCGCGCAGGTCAGCCGGCAGCGTTTCGAACGCCGCATACATGTCACAGAACGAGGTGTCGCCGCCCTCCGGCGGGATCTCCAGCGCATACAGCATGCTCGCCTTGGGCGGCGCCGGCAGGTAGGACATGTCCGTGTGCCACACGGCCTCTCCCGCTCCAAGACTGCCGATCGCAACACCGTTTTCGATCACGTTCGAAACGACATAGATCTCCGGCATGCCGTCGACGAAGCGCTGACCGTTTTCCTGAACCGGCGCCTGATCAAGCTCACCAAACCGGCGGGAGAACGCGATCAGATCCCGGTCGCCCAACGCCTGATCATGGAACAGCAGCACCTGATGGCCGGTCCAGGCCTGCTGGATCGTTGCGAAATCGGCCTCGCTGATCGTACGCAGATCGACACCCGTGACCTCCGCCCCGAAGCGGCGATCAGCGAGAATGGGAACAGCCTTAGGTGGAAATAACGCGATGCTCATGAACCGGGCTCCGTTCAAGCGGCTGTATCAACCGCTTGACCACGGTAACAATGCCCCGTCGCGCCCCGCCTCGCAATCGACATCAAGGGACGCTCCCGGCAAAAAGCCGGAGCCTGTGAGGCGAAACGACGGACACAGCTATCTCGGTCAGCCGCCCGGAACATCCTTCGTCAGCAGAGCAGGATAGTTGACGTCGTGTCGGCCGGCCAGGATCTTTTCCTCGTCCTCCATACGGTCGTCATCAAGCTCCAGAACAAGCTTCGCATCCTCAGGCACGACGTCATCTTTCTTGTCGGTCGAATCAGACATGAATTTCTCCCACTATGGGCGCCGATGTGGCGCGGGAACGATCGCCCAGTCCATCCCCAGGCTGGCTCGGGCACTATCCAAAAAGCCAGACCAATGCGCAGGGTATCCCGCGTTTGGCATATCGGACAATAATAACTTCAGCGACAGCGGCGTCAGTCTGAAAGAAAGACGCTGGCCGGGGCAAGTTGATACAAGCGGGCGTTCGGGCGGTTAACGCAATCGTGAGGCGAACCATGCGCCAACTACCGAGTACGATTGGCTACGCTTCGGTCATCGCCCTCACGGTGCTCGTCTGCGGCTGCAAGAAGTCCAACCAGTACGCGCCGCCGCCACCGGCCAAGGTCTCTGTCGCCAGGCCGGTCGAGCAGAAGATCACCCGGTATCTGGAAGCCACCGGCAACACCGCCTCGGTGGCCGCCGTTGATCTCGTTGCCCGGGTGCAAGGCTTTGTGCAAGGAATCAGCTACACCGACGGGGCGCAGGTAAAGACCGGCGACATCCTGTTTACCATCGAACCGCTGCCCTATCAGGCGAAACTGCAGCAGGCCCAGGCCGCCGAGGCCGCAGCGCAGGCGACACTTGTCGATGCACAGGCGAACTTCGCCAGGCAGGAGTCGCTCCAGCGGAATTCCGTTGCATCTGTGCAAAATCTCGACGACGCCCGCGCCCAGCGAGATTCAGCCCAGGCGAACGTGGCCCAGGCGCAGGCCAATACCCAGCTCGCCGCGATCAACTATAGCTACACACGTGTGTTGGCACCGTTCGACGGGCGCGTGTCGGCGCATCTGGTGTCCATTGGCGACCTCGTCGGGACACAGCCCACCAAGCTGGCAACGATCGTGCAGATGCAGCCGATGTATGTCACCTTCAATGTCAGTGAACAGGATGTGCTTCGCGTCCGCGGCGACGCCTTGCGCGCGGGCAGGCGAGGGGAGGCGATCCGGGCAATCCCGGTCGAGATCGGGCTGCAAAGCGAAACCGGCTACCCGCATCACGGCCACATGGATTACGTCGCTCCCACCGTCGATCCATCCACCGGCACACTGGCGGTGCGCGGCGTGCTGGAGAACGCCGACTTCGTGTTGCTGCCCGGCTATTTTGCCCGCGTGCGGGTGCCGCTCGAGACCGGTGTGAACGCCCTCCTGGTGCCCGACGCCGCCTTGGGCGCCGACCAGCGCGGCCGCTATCTGCTGGTGGTGGGCGCTGATCACGTCGTTGCCGAAAAGCACGTAACCACCGGCCCGCTGCAAGCACCCCTGCGAGTCATCGAGACCGGTCTGGCGCCCGATGATCAAGTGGTGGTGGACGGCCTACAGCGTGCCATTCCCGGTCAGACCGTCGAACCCGAAACGGTCAGCCTGGCAACGACGGCAGGGGATACCGCGCCATGATCGCCAAATTCTTCATCGAGCGGCCGGTGCTCGCCAACGTCCTCGCGATCCTCGTCGTTCTGCTGGGCGGGGTATCGCTGTTCACCCTTCCGATCGCCCAGCTTCCGGACGTCGTTCCGCCCACGGTCCAGGTGACCACCCGCTATCCCGGTGCCAGCGCCACCGACGTCATGAATACTGTTGCCCTGCCGATCGAGCAGCAGGTCAACGGCGTCCAGGGCATGCTGTATATGCAGTCGACCAGCGCCAGCGACGGCACCTATTCTCTCATCGTTACATTCGCCATCGGCACCGACCTGAATTTTGCCCAGGTGCTCGTGCAGAACCGCGTGGCGAGTGCCATGGCACCGCTGCCCCAGGCAGTCCAGGCGCAGGGCGTCAACATCCAGCAGAGGTCGACGGCGATCCTCGGTATCGTTACCCTCACGTCCCCGGACGGCCAATACAATGGCCTCTACCTCAGCAACTACGCCGCCATCAACCTCCAGCAGGAAATGGCTCGGCTACCCGGCGTCGGCACCGTCGTGGTGTTCGGCGCCGGCCAGTACGCAATGCGGATCTGGCTCAATCCGGCGCTGATGCAGGCGCGTGGCCTTACGGTCAGCGACGTCACCTCCGCCCTGCAGCAGCAAAGCGCCCAGGTCACCGCCGGCCAGATCGGCGCGCCCCCGGCAATCGGGCAGGATTTCCAGTACACCCTGAACGTCGCCGGAAGGCTCAAGGACCCGGCGGAATTCGAAAACATCATCGTCAAGACTGGAGCCGACGGCGCAGTCACCCGCATCCGCGACATCGGGCACGTGGAACTTGGCGCCCAGACCTACAACCAGGTCTTCACCTCGAACGGCAAACCGGCCGCCGGCATGGCCATCTATCAGTCGCCCGGCGCCAACGCCCTGACCGTCATGAACGAAGTGCGAACCAAAATGACGGACCTGGCCCGCGCGTTCCCGCCGGGCATGCAATACAACATCCCGTTCGACACCACGAAATTCGTCTCCGCCTCGGTCGACGAAGTCTACAAGACCCTGATCGAGGCCGGCGTCCTGGTGCTCATCGTCATCCTGGTCTTCCTCCAGGACGTGCGCGCCACGCTGGTCCCGGCCACCACCGTCCCCGTCACCATCATCGGCGCCTTCGCCGCCATGGCCGCCCTCGGCTTCACCATCAACCTTTCAACCCTTTTCGCCATCGTGCTTGCGATTGGCATCGTCGTCGATGACGCGATCGTCGTCGTCGAGGGCGCCGCCGCGTACATTGAAAAAGGCCAGAGCGGCCACGACTCCGCTATCAATGCGATGCGGGACCTGTTCGGCCCGATCATCGGCATCACCCTGGTGCTGATGTCGGTGTTCATCCCCGCCGCTTTCCTCCCCGGCCTCACCGGCCGCCTTTATGCCCAGTTCGCCCTGGTGATCGCCGCCACCGCCTTCATCAGCGCGATCAACGCCGCAACCCTGAAGCCCACCCAGTGCGCGCTCTGGCTGCGCCCCACCGTGCCGATGGAACAGCGCAACTGGTTCTACCGCGGCTTCAACCGGGGCTACGGCGGCGTCGAGCGCTGGTATGTCCGCCTCGTCGCGTCGATGACTAGGCGTGCCGCCCTGATGGTGATCCTGGCCCTGCTCCTCATGGGCGGTGGCATCTACGGCCTGACTCGATTGCCCACCGGGTTCCTCCCACTGGAAGACCAGGGCTACTTCCTGGTGTCCGTTCAACTGCCCGACAGTGCGTCACTGAGCCGTACCCAGGAAGTCATGGCAAAGGTCCAGAAAGCGGTCAGTACGGTCCCGGGCGTACAGGACGTGGTCTGCATCTCCGGCATCTCGGTGCTGGATAACAGCGCGTCGCTGTCCAATGCCGGCGTGGCCTACGTCATCCTCAAGGACTGGAGCGTGCGCACCTCCGCCAGCCAGGGATTGCTCGGTCTTTACCAGGCACTCAGCACCGCGGTCGCCGCGGTCGAAGAAGCAACGATTCTGGTCGTTCCGCCGCCCGCCATTCAGGGCATCGGCAACTCCGGCGGCTTCTCCATGCAGGTCGAGTTGCGTGACGGCAGCGGCGATTTCTCCAAACTCCAGTCGCTGACACGAACGATCGTCGGCGACGCCCGCACCCAGTCCGGCCTCGCGCGGCTGAACACGACAATCCGAGCAAGCGTGCCGCAGATGTCGGTGGCGGTCAACCGGACAAAGGCCGAGGAGTTGCAGATCTCCACCGCGCAGGTCTTCCAGACGCTGGCCACCTACGTCGGGTCAAGCTACGTCGGCCAGATCAACAAGTTCGGGCTGACCTTCCAGGTCTACGCCCAGGCCGATGCATCCGCACTGCTGACCACGGCCGACATCGCGGCGCTTCCGGTGCGCGCTGGCAACGGCACGATGGTGCCGTTAGGCACAGTTGTAACGATCACCCCCGACACCGGCCCCGCGCTCGTGCAGCTCTATAACCTGTACCCGTCAGCAACACTCATCGGCTCCCCCGCACCGGGGTTCAGCTCCGGCGAGGCTCTGGGCCTGATGGATGAAATCTCCAGCCACGACCTGCCTCCCGGCAGCGCCTCGGAATGGACCGCCATGTCGTATCAGGAGAAAGCAGTCGGCAATCAGATGTACATGGTGTTCGCCCTGGCAATCCTGCTGGTCTACCTCGTGCTGGCCGGCCAGTACGAAAGCTGGCTCGCCCCAATATCCGTGGTCCTGGCCGTCCCTCTGGCATTGCTGGGTCCGGTGCTCGCCCTGACCGGACTCGGTGTCGACAACAACCTCTACACCCAGATCGGCTTGATGCTGCTGATCGCCCTGGCCGCCAAGAACGCGATCCTGATCGTGGAGGTCGCCCGCGAGCAGCGCGTCCTCCACAATGTGCCTGTCCTGGACGCCGCCGTCGCCGCCGCACGCGCCAGATTGCGCCCGATCCTGATGACCTCGTTCGCATTCATCCTCGGCGTCGTGCCGCTGGTGCTGGCAACCGGCGCCGGCGCCAACGCCCGCAAATCGATCGGGATTTCAGTCTCCACCGGCATGATCGCGTCGACCTGCCTCGCGGTGGTGTTCGTGCCGTGCTTCTTCGTGGTCATGCAGCGGTTCGAGGAGTGGCTGGCACGCCGCAGGACGCCGGTTGCCACAAAACCGGCTTGAGGACGGCGGGATTCTCGCGGAGCCGTTTAAGGGCGTTTCACGGTCGATCTTAAAAGCGATTTTAAGATCGGGCGAAGCCGAAGCTAACGCGACTCGGGCATTGTGGCCACGCTGAGGACTAAAGGACTGCCAGCGGGCACAACAAGATCATGATGACCAAGTTCCTGTTCGCACCGATCGTAACAGTGATGATCGGAGCTGGCTCAAGCACCTGTCAATCGTCCCCATAGGAGAATGGCTTATGAAGATCGCGTATCACTCTGTCATTGCAATATCGCTGTTCGTGACGCCGACGGCAGCGCTCTGGGCGCAAAATCTTAATCCCGGTAATTCGGGCGGCGGAAATGCCCCGATCGCAACCCCGACATATGTTGGAGCCGACCAGAATTTCGATCCGGCACTGACAACCGGCAGTCGGTTCTCTGTGAAAGCAAACACCCCCGCGGATGAGAACCCGACGGTCCCCGGCGCGACCGGCGCGACAATCGTAAAGGGAGACAGAAGCACCATCAGCGGTGACCGGCGCGGAACGATCGAACAGAAAACCGGCGGTTCGGGAAGCGACGCCCCGGGCTGAGGGTTAGCATCAGAACGCCCCCCACGTGTCATGGCCGGGCTTGTCTCGGCCACCCACGACTTGCCGGCGCCTGAACATGGAAAAATAGTCCACGAAACTGGGGGTATCGAATCGCCACAGATATCAAACCGGCCCCGGCAGGCCCGACCACGCGGCAGCCTATCCCCGATATTCGCGGAACAGCCCAAGCTTCTCCTGCGCCGTCCGGTCCGAGTATCCGAACATCACCAGGTCGGTGTCCGCTTCCAGCACTAACTCCCGCCACGACGGAACAACCAGGGTATCACGCTCCCGCAGGTCAATCGCCTGACCCCCGACCAGCGCTGTGCCACGGCCTTCCACCACCACAAAGACCGTGCCGTCCGTTGAAAGGCGCGGCCTCGAGCTAAACCCGGCCGGCAGCAACCGCACATGGGCCGAGATCGTCGGCATCACGGCACCCCCGTCGGCCGGGTTGGTGAATTCAAGCGCGTGCCCAAAATGCGGGTCCGGATCGCCAGCCGCGGCCACACCCTCCAGACACTCCCGCCACTCGGCATACGGGTAGTGGAACAGCTTCTGCCCCCCCGGCCGGCGGTCAGACACCGTACCGCGTATCGGCCGCAGGTTGCGTCCATACCGCAGCGCCGTATCGCCCGGCGGCACCGTCTCCGGGTGCGCCGCCTCCGGAAGGTGTTCGGCAAAGCTCGCATCAAAGTGCATCACCGTCGGGATATCCAGCCCATCGAGCCAGATCATCGGCACCGCCGACGTGTTGCCGTGGTCATGCCACTGCCACCCCGGCGTCAGCACCAGATCAAATGGGCGCATCACCGCTTTCTCCCCGTCCACGGCGGTGAACGCGCCCTCTCCCTCCATCACGAACCGCAGTGCGCACTGCGCATGACGGTGACACGGTGCGATCTCGCCCGGCAGGATCAGTTGCAGACCCGCATACAGGCTGGACGTGGCCGACGAGGTGCCGGGCAGGCCCGGGTTCTCCATGATCAGAACCCGCCGTTCCGCCTGAGCGGCACTGATCAGGTCCCCCGCCCGCAGCAGATAGTCGCGCGCCTCGGCATACCGCCACCGGTGCGCCACCGCCGGTGAGAGCGGCGTCGGCGTGACCAGCGCGCTCATGACCTCCCACAGCGGATACAGGCTGCGCGGCTGCATCTCCGCGTACAGCGCCTTTAACCGGGTGGCTGCGTCGTTGCTCAGGGCTGCGGACATCGGACGTTCCTACCTGGATGGCTTGAGGAGCCGTTATCTTGTCCGCCAACTATACAAGCTGCCGCCGGCCGGTCGAGGCGGGATGCCGGTTCAGCTTCACGCAGTCGTACTTCGCACCCCCGCATCTTAACCGTTCGTCAACTTTTGCCTCGCAGGATAGGCTCGCATGTCCACGCCCCCAATCGTCATCATCGCCGAACCTGACCCGATGATCAGCAGCGTGCTGCGCGTGGAATTCACCCACGCCGACTTCGCGGTGTTTCTCGCCACCTCCGGCCAGGAAGCCGAGGAATACGCCGCCCACGCCGTCGCCCATCTGATCGTGCTCGATGCCAGACTCCAGTTGGCCGCCTGTGAGGCCTGCGCTCGCATCCGCCGCCGCCAGGGATACGCCGGCCGTCCGATCGTTCTGACAACAAACGAGCCGTCACCCCGCATCAGGGCCGCGGCAGGCGCAGCCGGTGCCACGGTCGTGCTGCCGAAACCCTATTCGGTCAGCGACCTTTTCAGCGCGATAAGGCCATTTCTCCCGCCCGATGACCTGCTGTTCACCCATCGCACCCAGGGGCCGGGCATGAGCGCCCCTAAGGAATGGATCCGCGGGCCGAACCCGACATCGCAATCCGGCAACGATTCCGCGCTGACCCGGAACGGACTGCTGCTGCCCATCGTCCGCGGCAAGGGGGTATCGATACCACTCGTCCGCAAGCCTTGACTTTGATGCCTGATACGTCAGTTTCCAGCCCAGCAATGGATAAGTGACGTCTGACGCATGATCACCGCCGGTCAGATGCGTGCCGCACGGGCCCTGCTAGGGCTGGATCAGCGTGCCCTGGCCGAGCTCGCCGGCCTCTCTCTGCCGACCATCCAGCGCATGGAGTCGAGCGATGGCGTCATTCGCGGCAACGTCGTTTCCCTGGTGAAGCTCGTCGGGGCGCTGTCATCCGCCGGGATCGAGCTGATCGGCGACGGTGCGGTCAGCGGTCCGGGCGGCCGCGGCGTTCGCCTCGCGACCACCCATTCCGCCGGCGCGCAACAGGCATGACAAACCTCGCCTGGATGATCCTCGGACTGCTCGCTCTCGCACTCGCAGGCGGGGTCTTCGCCCGCTCGGTCGCCGGCCGCATCCTGGTGTACGGCGGCAGCGTCATCATCTGCGCCGGTTTCGTCTCCTCGGGGTTCCTCGCCCTGTCCGGGCCGGTCCAGCGTCTGGTGCTGCCGGTCGGGTTGCCCTGGATCGGCACCCATCTGCGGCTCGACGCCCTGTCCGGCTTCTTTCTGATCCTTGCCGGCATCGGCGGTGCCGGAGCCAGCCTGTTCGCCATCGGCTACGGCCGGCACGAGGCGCATCCCGAACGCGTCCTGCCGTTCTACCCCGCCTTCCTGGCCGGCATGGCGCTGGTGGTGATCGCCGATGATGCATTCACCTTTCTGTTTGCCTGGGAACTGATGTCGCTGACCTCCTGGGCCCTGGTGAAGGCGCACCACCATGAGGAGGACAACGCCCAGGCCGGCTTCGTCTACCTGATCATGGCGACGTTCAGCGGTCTGGCGCTGCTCTTCGGGTTCGGCCTGCTGGCAGGCCCGCAGGGCGGCTACGCGTTTGATTCGATGCGTGAAAATCCAGCCAGTACCTGGACCGCCGCGGTGGTGCTCGTGGTCGCACTGATCGGGGCCGGGTCGAAGGCCGGCCTCGTGCCCCTCCATGTCTGGCTGCCCTTGGCCCACCCGGCGGCACCCAGCCACGTGTCGGCGCTCATGAGCGGCGTGATGACCAAGGTCGCGATCTACGGCTTCATCCGCATCGTCTTCGACCTCCTCGGACCCAACGATTGGTGGGCCGGGACCGTGGTGCTGGGCCTGGGTGGGATCACCGCCGTTCTGGGTGTGCTGCACGCCCTGATGGAACGCGACCTGAAGCGCCTGCTGGCCTACTCCACCGTGGAGAACATCGGCATTATCTTCATTGGCCTCGGCCTCGCTTTGGCTTTCCGAGCCACCGGTTTCGAGGCCGGCGCCGCCCTCGCGCTCACGGCCGCCCTGTTTCACGCCCTTAACCACACCCTCTTCAAAAGCCTGCTGTTCTTCGGTGCCGGCGCCGTGCTGACCGCCACCGGCGGGCGCGACATGGAAACCATGGGCGGCCTCATCCACCGCATGCCCCGCACCGCCGTCGCGTTCCTGACAGGGTGCGCCGCGATCTCGGCCCTGCCGCCGCTGAACGGCTTCGCCTCGGAATGGCTCACCTTCCAGGCCGTGCTGGTGCATCCCGAACTGCCGCAGTGGGGCCTCAAGCTGATGATCCCGGTGGACGGCGCGGCCCTGGCCCTCGCCGCGGCCCTCGCCGCTGCCTGTTTCGTGCGGGCGTTCGGCATCGTCTTCCTCGGCCGTCCGCGCAGCGAACCAGCCGGACAGGCGAGGGAAGTCGATCCCTGGTCCGTCACCGCGATGCTGGGCTTCGCGTTGCTGTGCCTGCTGGCCGGAATCGTTCCAGGGGCGGTGATCGACAGCATCGCTCCGGTGGCAAGGGCACTCACCGGCGCGCGGATGCCGGTGCAGCTTGGCGACCTCTGGCTCACCATCGTCCCGGTCGAGGCGAGCCGCAGTTCATACAATGGCCTGTTGGTATTCGCCTTTATTTCCGCATCGATCCTGGTCACGGTGTCGGCGATCCATCGCTTCAGCTCACGCGCAATCCTGCGTGGACCGGCCTGGGACTGCGGCTACCCGGATCCAACACCGGCCAGCCAGTATACAGCCGGCAGCTTCGCCCAGCCGCTCCGCCGCGTGTTCGGAACGGTGCTGTTCCGGGCGAGCGAGACCGTCGATATGCCGCCACCCGGCGACAACCGCGCCGCCAGCATCGTGCGCCGGATCAGCGATCCGATCTGGGACACGGTCTACGCCCCGCTTGGCCGCGGTGTGGCCTGGGTCGCCGATCATGCGAACGTGCTGCAATTCCTGACGATCCGGCGCTATCTGGGCTTCGTCTTCGCCGCCCTTGTCGTGCTGCTGCTGGCCCTGACGCTATGGCAATGATACAGCCCCTGCTGGCGCAGCTTGTCCAGATGACCGTGATCCTGGTGCTGTCACCGCTGCTGACCGGGCTGGTGCGAAAGGTCAAAGCCAGGCTCCAGCGCCGCCGGGGCCCGCCACTATTTCAGCCATACCGCGACCTGCGCCGCCTGCTGGGCAAGGAAGCGGTGGTCGCCGAGAACGCCTCCTGGGTCTTTCGCCTCGCACCGTACTTCATCTTCGCCGCCACCTGGGTGGCCGCCGCGCTGGTCCCCACCTTCGCCGCCAACCTGATGTTCAGTTGGTCCGGCGATCTGATCGCCATCACCGCCCTGCTCGGCAGCGCCCGCTTCGCCGTGGCCCTGGCCGGGATGGATATCGGCACCAGTTTCGGCGGCATCGGGTCATCGCGGGAGATGATGATCGCCTCGCTCGCCGAACCGGCCATGATCATGATCGTGTTCTCGGTCGCCCTGGTCGCCGGGTCCACCCAGCTTTCCACAATCGCCGAAAACATGCTGAACGGGCAGGTCGGGCTACGCGTGTCGCTCGCGATGGCGCTGGTGGCACTGGTCGTCGTCGCGGTCGCCGAGAACGGCCGCATCCCGGTGGATAACCCCGCCACCCACCTGGAACTCACCATGGTCCACGAGGCGATGGTGCTGGAATACTCCGGCCGCCATCTGGCGATGATCGAGCTGGCGGCGGCGCTGAAGCTGACGTTGTACCTCGCGATGATCGCCTGCGTGTTCATCCCGATCGGGATGTCCGCCACCCCCGGCCAGATCGTGCCCGACTCGATCGGAGCCGCCGCCTGGTTCGGGAAAATGGCTGTCGGTGGTATCGCACTCGGTGTGGCCGAAATGTCGGTCGCCAAGATGCGGGTCTTCCGCGTCCCCAACTTCCTCGGCGCCGCCCTGATGCTTGGCCTGCTGGGCGTGCTGCTGCTGTTCGTGTCCCGAGGCATGTGAGATGCCCTGGATCGCCCCGCACGGCTTGTCCTTCGACATCGCCCACATGCTGGCCGGACTGCTCGTGCTGGTCAGCCTGATGATGCTGTATCAGGTGCGCCTCACCGCCCTGCTGCACGTGCTGGGCCTGCACGCCTTCATACTGGCGCTGTCGGTCGCCTGGCAGGCGCATATCCAGGCCGCGCCGCATCTTTATATCACCGCCGGCATCGCCCTGGCCTTCAAGGCGATCCTGATCCCGTATGCGCTGCGCCGCATGGTCTTCCAGATGGGCCTGCACCGCGAGATCGAAACCGTTGGCGGCATCGGCCTGACCATGCTCGCCGGCATCGCCCTCGTCGCGTTGTCGCTGGAGGTCATGCTGCCGGTCACCGCGCATACCGACCCGGTGGCCCGCGAGGACATCGCGCTGGCCTTGTCCGTCGTCCTGATCGGCCTTTTGTTGATGGTGACCCGCCGCAACGCCATCAGCCAGGTCGTCGGCTTCATGTCGCTGGAGAACGGCATCAACCTGGCCGCCACCGGCGCGCGCGGCATGCCGCTGGTGGTGGAGATCAGCGTCGCGTTCTCGATCCTGATCGCCTTCATCGTCGTCGGCATCTTCCTGTTCCGCATCCGCGAGCGCTTCGACACGATCGATGTCAGTGCCCTCGACCGTTCCCGCGGCGGCCAGTCGTGACCGGTTTCACTGACGCCCGGGCAAGCGCATGATTTTCGATCCTGTTGCCGCGATCCTGCTGACACCCCTGATTGCCGCGGCGATCCTGGCGGTTTTACCGGGCTACCGGCTGGAGGCGGGGCTGAACATGCTTGCCAGCCTCGTGTCGCTGCTGTTCGCGCTGACCTTGCTCTGGGACCGGCCGGCCACCGGCGCCTATCTTCTGGTCGACGATCTGAACATCGTCTTCGTGCTGCTCAACTGCTTCGTCGGCTTCACCACCAGCGCGTTCAGCGCCTCCTATATCGGCCATGAGCTGGAGACCGGGCGCCTCAAACCGGTCCACCTGCGCTTCTACCACGCCATGTTCCAGGTCATGCTGTTCGGCATGAACCTGGCGCTGCTGGCCAACAATATCGGCCTGATGTGGGTCGCGGTCGAACTGGCTACCCTGACAACCGTGATGATGGTCGGCCTTTACCGCACGGCCGAGGCTCTCGAGGCCGCCTGGAAATACTTCATCCTGGGCAGCGTCGGCATCGCCCTGGCGCTGTTCGGCACCATCCTGGTTTACCTCGCGGCGAGGCCCGTCGTCGGGGAGGGGCTGGATGCGATGATCTGGACCAATCTGCTGACCTCCGCGCCGCAATTCGATCCCTCCCTGCTGAACATCGCCTTCATCTTCCTGCTGCTGGGCTACGGCACCAAGGTCGGGCTGGCGCCGTTGCACGCGTGGCTGCCGGACGCCCATGCCGAGGGTCCGACGCCAATCTCCGCGGTGCTGTCCGGGTTGCTTCTGAATGTCGCGCTGTATGCGCTGCTGCGGTTCAAGGTCCTGCTCGCCGCGAACCCGCACGCCATTGCGCCGGGACCGCTGATGATCGGGCTGGGCCTGCTGTCGCTGGTCTTCGCCGCCTTCATGCTGTACCGGCGCCGCGACATCAAGCGTCTGTTCGCCTATTCCTCCATCGAGCACATGGGCATCATCGTCTTTGCCTTCGGCATGGCCGGCCCGCTCGGCAACTTCGCCGGGCTGTTGCAAATGACGATGCACAGCCTGACCAAGTCCGCGATTTTCTTCTCGGTCGGCCACATCACGCAAGTAAAGGGCACGCAGCGGATCGCTGGCATGGGTGGCCTGACCGAAAGCCATCCTCTTCTCGGCTGGGCACTGGTCGCCGGTGTGGTGGCGATCGTCGGACTGCCCCCCTTCGGCGTGTTCACCAGCGAGTTCCTGGTGGTGTCCTCGACCTTCGCGCGCGAGCCCGTGCTGGCGATGATACTGGTCGCCGGCCTGCTGCTGGCGTTCGGCGCACTGCTGCTGCGCCTGACGGACGTTGCGTTCGGCCCGGTCAAGGGACCGGCCGGGCCGGTGCACGCGTCGTACATTCCGATGTTCGCCCACCTCGCGCTGGTTCTGATGGCCGGCATCTGGCTGCCGCCCGCGCTGGTCGCCTGGTTCGAGCATGTCGCGATACTGCTGGGATGAGCCGGTTTCCCGACATACCTGGCGATGGACCGTGCCTCGCTGTGTCGGTCCGCATGTGCGGCGGGCTACCGAAGGTCCACCACAAAGCCACAAAGTCCACAACACCCCGCCACCGATTACCCACACCGACAGCCGGCCTCCATCTTCATCGTCGTGACCTTTGTGGCTTCGTGGTGCATTTCGCGCCCTCTCAGCCCGTATCCCGCCGCAACCGGCCCCGCGCCGTTGCCGCCACCCAGCGCAACCAGTCCCCCAACGTCGCAGCCGACCGCCGCAAGCCCACCACGGTCGTCCCCGCGCCCATGCATGCCTTCAAGCCGCAACGGCGATGAGGCAAATCCGCCCATGACCCAGACAAATGCCGGCGCCAACCTTGAACGTACCGCTTCATCCACCTTGGCCCGCCTCGTCGAGATGGGCGATCTGGTGCTGGGTCATCGTCCGTGGCCCAGGGTGCAGGTGAACGCCGCGGTGTGGCAACAAGCGATCGACCGTCTGGCGGACGGCAGCCTGACCTTGCTCAGCCTCTGGGGCGAACCCGCCGCCGCGCACATGGCGCTGCTGGGGACCGGCTCGCCCAGTGCCGCGGTCCTCAGCATCGCCTGCGCGGAGAATCGCTACCCCTCGGTCGGCGCCCGTCACGCGCCGGCGATCCGGCTGGAGCGGACGATGCGCGACCTGTTCGGGCTCGATCCGGAGGGGCTGGGAGACACCCGTCCCTGGCTGGACCACGGGCGCTGGGGCAACGAGCAGGCACCGGCGACGGCCTATCCGTTCCTGCCTGTCGAAGGCGGCGCGCTGCACCAGATCCCCGTTGGACCGGTGCACGCCGGGATCATCGAGCCAGGGCATTTCCGCTTCACCTGCGACGGCGAAACGGTTGTGCGGCTGGAGGAACGTCTCGGCTACGTCCACAAGGGCATTGACCTGCTGATGTCCGGCGCGCCCCTGGCTCGGGCGGCCCGCCTGGCCGGCCGGGTCTCGGGCGACAGCACCGTGGCGTACGCGCTGGCGTTCGCCCGGGCGGTGGAAAGTGCTGTGGGGGCGGAGCCGCCGCCGCGGGCCGTCTGGCTGCGGGCGGTGATGGCGGAACTGGAGCGCGTGGCCAACCACATCGGCGATTTCGGCGCGATCTGCAACGATGCGTCGTTCAGCATCATGCTCGCCCATTGCGCCGTGCTGAGGGAGAAAGTGCTGCGCGCGTCCGCCGATTGTTTCGGCCACCGGCTGATGATGGACCGGATCGTGCCGGGCGGCGTGACCAACGATCTCGGGGACGGCGAGGTCGGGCGGTTGCGGGCGCTGATCTGGGACCTGCGGGCCACCACGCCGCGGCTGGCGAAGTTGTATGACGACACGCCATCCTTGCAGGATCGCACCGTCACCACCGGGATCCTGCGGCCGGATCTGACGAAGCGGTTCGCGCCCGGTGGATTTGTCGGCCGCGCCTCGGGCCGCGACTTCGATGCGCGCCGCGATCTGGCCTACCCGCCCTATGACGGGCTGAAATTTGCCGTGCCGGTGCTGCAGGATGGCGACGTCAACGCCCGCGTATGGATTCGCCTGAAGGAAATCGGCGAAAGTCTGGGGCTGCTGGACCAACTTCTGGGCGATCTGCCGGGAGGACCGATCGGAGTGGCCATTGAGATCGGGACCGAGGCGACGGAGGGCATGGCGGTCACGGAGGCCTTTCGCGGCGATCTGCTGGTCTGGCTGCGCATCGCGAACGGCTCGGTCGAGCGGTGCCACATGCGCGACGCATCCTGGTTCCAGTGGCCGCTGCTGGAGGCCGTGATCGAGGGGAACATCGTTGCGGATTTTCCGCTCTGCAACAAAAGCTTCAACTGTTCCTATTCCGGCCACGATCTATGAAATCAATCCCCGAAAACCAGGGCTGGCGTATTGTACCAATGAACGATGACGCCGACACACCGGCCCGCCGCCCTCTCCGCGGCATGCCGACGACGGTCGGCATCCACGCCGTGTGCCAGGCATGGCACTGATCTTGGAGGTGCAAGTCCTCTACGGGCCGGATGACCGGAACCGTTAGCCCAAGGCAACTGCGTCACCGCGAGGTGGGGTGGGGAGGAAGCC